>JAGBSX010000031.1 GCA_017631635.1 Clostridia bacterium
GTCTGCATACATACCACCTAGGATCTTGTTGGTAGTACCCTTGGTAGTAGCGTGGTCAGTCAAATCTGCGTTCTTGACGTAGGCAGCATCCTGGTATAGGTCTGAGTAAATAATACCCGAGCCATCACCTAGCAAGATGTATCCGTCTGCACCATATGCATCAGACCAGTTGTATACTGTGGTCTCGGTGTCGACAGATGGAGTGTAAACATCTTCGTTCCATCCTGCCAAAGCTACTGCAGAAGCAGATAGTGCCATACATAGAGCAATAGAAATAGCACTAACTTTCTTAAATAACTTCTTCATAATTTTTCTCCTTTTTTATTAGATTTGGTATTATTATATAATACCTGGATGAATACATTATAAAACACACTTACTCCCCAAGTCAATAAAAATATAATAATTTTTTTATTTTGCCAAATATTGAGGTTGATTTTGGACAGTATACAATATATAGTAGTGCGTATCTTCTCATTATTTTTATTATGCGTGAGAGTGGCTACTTCTATGCCTTTGCGAGAGGAGGTAGACCTCCTACAATCTATCTCTTTTCCTCAACTCGCCGACAGGCGAATATAACTTGTCGTCAGACAAATATAACTTGTCGCAGACAAATATAACTTGTCGTTAGACAAATATCACTTGCCCTTAGGCAAATACAACTTTGCACCAGCAAAATATAACTGCGTAGCAATATCACTTTGCGCTAGCAAAATATAACTGCGTAGCAATATCACTTTGCGCTAGCAAAATATAACTGCGTAGCAATATCACTTGCCGTTAGGCAAATATCACTTTGCGCCAGCAAAATATAACTGCGTAGCAATATCACTTTGCGCCAGCAAAATATAACTGCGTAGCAATATCACTTGCCGATAGGCAAAATAAAAATCACGCTGCCTTATAGTTAGCGTGATATTCTACTATGTTCAAAGTTTCTCTATCTATCTCTAGTGTATAGGCATCCACAATAACTCTGCCTATATATACCCAACTCGTTTGACAGTTGCACAGATCTCTGATATCCACCCCTCTTCTTGAAGTCGGCATATAGCCACTCTACTCCGTAGTTCTGCGACAATTTCTCTCCTATGGAGTTGATGAGAGTAGGATTTTTGTGAGGAGATATACTCAATGTCGTAGCAAAATACTCATAGCCACCATCTCTAGCCACCTGAGCAGTCCTCTCTAGTCGCATATCGTGGCAAACCACACATCTCGCTCCACCCTCTCTATCTTCGCTCATCTGCTCGGTGAGAGAGGAGTACCTATCCTCGTCATACTCTCCCTCGATATATCCTATCCCCTCGTATCCCTCCATGGTGAGCAGTCTCCTCAACTCACTCGCTCGGCGCAAATACTCGTCCTCGGGTTGGATATTTGGGTTATAAAAGTACACCGTGATATCAAAATGTGGTCTCAATCTCTCTATGACGGCAGTCGCACAAGGAGCGCAACAGGCGTGCAAAAGTAGTCTAGGCTTGTGGTTTAGGCTACCAACTTGGTCTATCATCAATTTGTCAAAATTAACGTCGTTCATAATATAATAACGTGTGCGCCTATGCGACACCACGCAGGTCGTCTTGGGGGGTTTTGGTTCGAGGAATCTATCTCTTCCCCTCCACTCGCCGACAGGCGAATATCACTTGCCGATAGGCAAATATCACTTTGCGCCAGCAAAATATAACTGCGTAGCAATATCACTTGCCGATAGGCAAATATCACTTTGCGCCAGCAAAATATAACTTGTCGTTAGACAAATCTAACTGCCGTCAGGCTACTCCTCGCTCTTGGGTGCATTTGTCTTTAGCAAATCTCTAATATCTCTGAGTATATCGTCGGTGGTCTCCACGACGGTAGGCTCTTGCACCTCTTCCACTTTCTCCTCGACTATCTCTTCTTCGCCGTCTGGATTAGTCAATTTGTCTATACCTTCTTTTGCCTTGAGAGCAATCTTCTCTAGTCTCTCCCTAAAGTATCTGACTATTCGTAGCGCTACGAATATAGTCAACGCTATTATCAAAAAGTCAACTATCGCCTGCAAAAATAGTCCGTACTGCACGGCGTTCTCTGCCTTGACTAGCACTCCTGCCTCGTCATACACAGCCTCGGATAGTATCCACTTCCAGTCGGCGACGTTCGCCCCACCTGTCAATGCTCCTATGAGTGGCATTATTACGTTTTTGACTAGGGTGTTGGTGATGGCATTAAAAGCATTACCTATGACTACTGCTACTGCTAGGTCTAGGACGTTGCCTCTAGTGATAAAAGCCTTGAAATCTTCCCAAAATTTCTTAAACATACTTACTCCTATATCTCTATATCCTGCCTGTACTCTGGTCTCAATTTCCTCACGTGGTCAGGTATGTGCTTGAGACTCTTGACGGTATCGTGAGCCACTCTCTTGACTATAGATATAGCCTCCTCATCCACTACCTCTATGCCTAAAGGCATAGGCATATAGTCGTTGGATAGGATATTCGCTCCAAACAACTTCTCGTACCACACGCTAGCCACTAGCAGTCTGCCGTACACGAGATGCATATGAAATCCATCTCTACACACACTCATACCACCATTTGGGTAGTCAAAAAACTTCTCTTTTCGCAAGTTTTGGACGGCAAGCCCAGAGGGTACTATCTCGTCAAATCCAAACATATACATCTTGCGTGAGGACTTGAGTATACCATCCCACATTATCTCTTGGTCACAGCCGTATTTCTCAAAATGAGAGTGCGCGCTATCCACCTCGTACGCCCAAGTCTGATGCCACCAGAGTTTCGCATTTGGCAACTTTAGGCGAATATGGTCTATTAGTTTTTGCAAATAAGGGTGATAACTCTCGTACACTCCACTAAATCCACTCGCTTGCTGTAAAGATATGATATCCCAGTCTTGTAGGTCTAGCGCCTCGTCTATGGTGAGTTTGCCCACGGACTCTTTGCTCAAAAACTGCGCGTCGTATTTCGTACCCTCGACCAAGTTGCACCAATGTCTCTCTAGCGAACATCCACCTACGTATAGATTGAGATTGTAGAGTTTGTACCCACCTGCTACGGCGAGATCCTGCAAATAATAAAATGCGTCCTGCGAAAAACTATTGCCTATCGCTAGCACTTTTAGTGTATCCTTCATATTTCTAGCCTCCTATTGACACTAATTATACACTCCCTCTGTGATATTGTCAAGATAATGCTTGATTTTAACTATTATAAATGATATAATCTCTCCCGGAGGATACTATGCTCATCAATCTCACCAACGTATCATACGGATATGACGACACCCTCGTATTTTACGGCGTCAACGCCACCATCAACGAAGGGGATCGTATAGGCCTAGTCGGTATCAACGGCGCAGGCAAGACCACTCTCATCAACGTACTTCTCAAAAATCTGGAGTGCGTAGACGGTGATGTCTTTCACAAGTCAAATCTCCGTATAGGATACCTCGCCCAAAATAGTGGACTGGAGGGCGCGAACTCCGTGTACGAGGAGATGAGCGAAGTGTACAGGGATATAGACGACCTCATATCTCGTATGCAAAAGACTGCCTGCGACATGGCTCTCTACCCTCACGATAGCCACGAATATCGCAAACTTTCTCACGATTACAATTCTCTATCTGCGCGCATAGACGCCGTGGACGGATACAACAAGGACGTGCGTATCAAGACTGTGCTAAATGGTATGGGCTTTACGGACAATTATCACCAAATCATATCTACTATGAGTGGTGGAGAGAAGACTAGACTCAAGATAGCCAAACTACTACTAGAGAGTCCAGATATACTCATACTCGACGAACCTACCAATCACCTAGACTTTAGGACTCTAGCGTGGCTAGAGAGTTATCTATCTACCTACAAGGGGGCTCTACTCATAGTCTCTCACGATAGATACTTCCTCGACAAGACTGTGTCTAGGATATGGGAGATAGAGGACTGTACTTTCACTACCTACAAGGGTAATTATACCAAATACAGAGTGCTAAAGCGTGAGGCTACTACTACTCGTATGAGAGAGTATATTCGCCAAAGTGAGAAAATGCTCGCTATGAAGGCATTTGCCGAGAGAAATATACACCGTGCGTCCACCTCGGGTATGGCGAAGAGTAGGCTAAAACAACTAGAGCGTATAGAGCCTATCTCCAAACCTCGCACTTACCAAAAGCCACCTTCATTTTCATTTGAATATACGGGAGATGAGCCAGAGAAATTTTCTCTCACTATCTCCAAACTCGACCTCTACGGTGGAGATAAAAAACTACTAAACCACGCCGACCTACAACTGCTCGCTCACGACAGAGTCGCCATACTAGGTCCAAACGGCGCAGGCAAATCTACACTACTACGCACGATACTAGATAGGGGCAATCCTCACGTCAAGTGGGGCAAGCACACTACCCTATCCTACTATGACCAAGAGAACCTCAACCTCAACTTTGACAACACCGTCATAGATGAACTATGGGGCAGATACCACCGAGAGACGCAGACTTATATACGAAATATACTAGGTAGAGTAGGTCTCACGGAGGAGGATATCTACAAAAAGGTCTCTATGCTATCAGGTGGAGAGAGGGCTAGATTGGGACTAGCGATAATGATGGCTGATAGGGCAAACACTCTCGTACTAGACGAGCCGACCAACCACCTAGACTTACTGTCTATGGAGGCACTAGAGAGAGCGCTCGCCAAGTACAAAGGTACTGTGATATTCGTATCCCACGATAGATACTTCATCAACTCTGTAGCCACCAAGATAGTAGAGATAGAGGGGCAGACTCTCAATATATTTGAGGGCAACTACGACGAATACCTAGATTACAAAAAGGCTCTCGCCGAAGAACAACTAAGAGAGCAAGAGCGAGCCAAAGCATCTGCTCCTATCACCAAGAAAGTTGCGCCCAAATCCCCCTCGCACAAGACCAAGGACGAGAGACGTGACGACGCCAAGCGACGTCAATATATATTTGACCTAGAGAACGAAATCAGCACACTCGAAACACTAGAGAAGAGTCTGCTAGAGAGTATGTCCTCTCCAGAGGCTAGCCAAGATTATGAACTACTCAAAGACCTCTCTCAACAACTCGAGGACACTCGCCACCGTATAGACGAACTCACCCTAGAGTGGGAGAGACTATCCGAATAACGCATCATCATACGACCAATCAAAAAAGCGACGATATTAGTGCGTCAGTAATAGGGATTATTGCTGACGCGCTAGTTATATTTGCCTATCGGCAAGTTATATTGCTAAAGCAGTTATATTTTGCTACGCAAAGTTATATTTACCCACAGGGTAAGTTGTGGCAAATATAATATAACTTTTTCGAGAGAAATATAAGAACCTGCTAAAGCAGAACCTTGAATTTTTCTCTCGAAAAATATCACGCAAGATACTTGCATATCACTTTTAGCCATAGGGCTAAAAATATCACTTAAATCTTTAATTTTTGTGGATAAGAAAAGCACACTACGTTTCACTTTTAGTGAAGTATAGTGTGCTATAATTTATTATGGACTAAAAATCCCTATGGAACTCGGCTTCTCGTCGCTTTTATCGTGATTTTATTGTCAATCAATGATAGTCAACCTCTCCTATCTTCTCTTTCGGAGTATATCTCCTGCATTTAGAGGTATGGCGGTGTAGAGGTATAATCTCTGCTGGACGTATTTGCAATCTTCTATCTTCTCACCCTCTAGTGTCTCCACCCTATCTACTACTATCTCCTTGAGAAAACTATCGCTAGGGGATAGTACCTCTAGGACGTCTCCTACTACAAATCTATTTCGCATCTCTATCTCGGCGTAGCCCTCGTGTCCCTCTATGACCTTGGCTACGAAGATACAGTCTCCGTCTAGTTGCGAATTGTCATAAGTGACGGTACTTAGGTTGTCTCCGTCGGCATAAGCCTCCGTATAATCCCTATGAGCAGCAGCCTCCAATTCTCCCTTGACGATAGGGGAGAGTGTATACTCTTCGCCACTCTCGTAGTATTCGTCTATAGCGTGGCGATACGCATTGACCACCGTCGCTAGGTAATATTCGCTCTTCATCCTGCCCTCTATCTTCATAGATACTACGCCTGCTCTCACCATATCGTGTATGCGAGCAGACATATTGAGGTCCTTGGAGTTGAAGATATAAGTACCTCTCTCGTCCTCCTCCATCTCTAGATAAGTGTCCTCGTGGCGTGTGACTTCTCTTATCCTAAAGTTCCACCTGCACGCCTGCACGCACTCACCTCTATTGCTATCACGGTGAGTGAGGTAATTGCTCATCAGACACCTTCCACTATAAGATATGCACATAGCCCCGTGTACAAAAGCCTCTATCTCCACCTCAGGGTTTTGCTCGTGCATCTGGCTTATCTCCTCTAGGGTGAGTTCTCTAGCGACTACCACTCTAGCCACTCCTTGACTAGCCCAAAATCTCATACTATAACTATTGGTCGTGTTGGCTTGGGTAGATAGATGTATCTCTAGCCCCTCTACCTCGCTACGTATCAGAGATATCACTCCCGGGTCGGAGACTATCACGGCATCTACACCTATATCTCGTAGATACTTACAGTACTCTCTGATTTTGTCAAAATCCTTGTTCTTGGCGAAGATATTTACTGTGACGTAGAGTTTCTTGCCGAGTGCGTGAGTGTACTCTACTGCCTCTCTGAGTTCGGCATTGTCAAAGTTGTCTGCACTCGCACGCAAACTAAAAGCCTTGCCTCCTACGTACACGGCGTCTGCACCAAAATATAGCGCCGTCTTTAACTTGTCCATATTGCCTGCTGGCGCTAATAGTTCTATTTTCTTCATATGACTGCTCCTCTTCGACAAAAATCTTCTATGACTAATTCGGTAGCCACCCTGAGGTGTCCCTCGCTAATAGTCGAACCTCTCACCTGTATACTACTGGCGCTAGTTAACCTTCTCTTCTTAACTCTATCGCTAATGGCACGCATTAGTTTGGCTGATTTGGAGATAGGTCCGTGAAATATAACGGTGTCTATACCTAGCATATTGATAGCGCACACTGCTATCGCAGATAGATACTCTGCCTCTCTCTCTATCACCTCTATCGCCTTTGGCTCTCCTCTCTCTGCTAGTACCAATATAGTCTTCCAGTCTACAAATCTCTCGTCTATTTGGCTAGCCCACTTGACCATATTCTTGGCGCTGGCGTATAGTTCGGCGCACCCTATATTGCCACAACTACACCTCTCGCCATTGACCTCTACGGTGATATGTCCTATATTTGACGCTAGACCTATAGCGCCTAGGTATAGTTCTCCATTTAGCACGGCTGCGCCTCCTATACCGGACTCGTCTACCACTATCGAAAAACTATTGACGCTATCATTGTCGGGAGACGCCAGTTCGGCTAATGCTAGAGCATTTGAGTTGTCGTCCACTCGCACAAAGGTGTCGTACCTCTTAGACAGATATTCTCCTATCCCCAAGCCCCACCACTTGTCTAGATTTGGGGGATTGAGTATGACTCCCCTCTGTCTATCCACAGGGCCTGGAGTCGCCACTCCTATACCCAGTAGTTTGCCTTTGCCAACCTTGGATACGTATTTGTCTAGTATCGAGCAAGCCTCCTCCATTACCTTGAGAGAGTCGTCATCCTTGTCAAAAGGTATGACCGTCTTGTCAAATGCCACCCCTGCGAAGTCGGTCAACCCTACCGTGATAGAATTTCTAGTGAGGTACACTCCACCCACCACGTAGCACGAGGGTACTACGGCTAGAGGTGTGGGCGTCCTACCCTTGACTCCTATGCCGACCATCTTGTGATTTGACGCCTCTTTGATGATGCCTTGGGAGATGAGTTCGTCTACTATCGAGGTGATGGCAGGTCTAGTCAACCCTGTAAGGCTAGCGAGGTCTGCTCGCGAATAATACCCCTTGCGCACCCAGCCAAGCACCTTGGATTTGTTGTCACGGCGCATATGTTCTAGGTTGATATTTTTGCTCTCTTGCTTACTCATAATTTAAATATATTTTATTTAGCATAATTTGTCAACTCAAACGCTATACATTTTCCCTTTTTTGAAAAAAGCATTTTTCTAAAAAACCAAAAAAATCACAGGTTTTTTGGCAAAATACGGCTGTTTTGGACAGTTTTGTTGTATTTAATTAATTTTGCTACTTAATTTTTGACAAAAGTAGTTTTTTTGAAAAACAATTGACTTGCGCTCGCGCGTGCGATATCCTAAATGTCAGAGGTGGATATGTTATTATTTCAAAAAGGTCTCAATTATTCTCAAGACGGCCGTGGCAATCGTATGGTGTACCATTTGGTCGGTTGCAATATGCGTTGTCCGTGGTGCGCTAACCCCGAGGGTATCAAGGCAGGTGGCACTATCCTGACCAAGGGTGGTATCCCTAGACGCAGTTGGCACGAATATAGCGTAGACCAACTGATAAGCGAGGCCGTATCGCTAAAAGATATGTTTTTTGACGGAGGTGGAGTCACTCTCACAGGTGGCGAGCCTACGCTATGGACAGATGAGGCGCTCTCTCTACTAGACGGGCTACGCCGAGAGGGCATACACACCACCGTAGAGACAAATGCGACCTCTCCTATATTTGACAAGTTCGTAGCCTCTACCGACTGTATGATTATGGATTTCAAAACGCCAAACGCTCACAAACACCTCGCCTACACGGGTGTCGACGTGGAGATAGTCAAGAAAAATATATCTTACGCACTAGACAATCACCCAGACGTGCTCATACGCACCCCTTTGATAAACGGCGTCAACACGAGCGACGAGGATATGAGAGAATTTGTGAAGTTCTATACCTCGCACGACACGTCTCACGCTAGATTTGAATTTCTCAAATACCACGACTACGGCGCAGTCAAGTGGGCAGAATGCTCACTACCCTACACTATGCCACCAGACTCCTTTGTGAGTGACGAAGTGGTAGAAAAATTTGCAAAATATTATATAGACCACTCACTCGTGGTCATACGTACTTAATATGTATATTAGGAGGAGAACACCATGAACAATATCTCTACTCACTACACCGAGATAGCAAAAAAACTTTTTTTAGAAGAAAGGGCAATCAAGAGACTCGACGGCTGGTTTATCATCAGAGAAGAGGCTCTAAGGTACGAGGCTGAACACCAAGACGAGCCTGTCGCCATTAGGCAAGCCAAGGGCATACAGTCTGCCATAAGGGTATTGCCACTATTTATATCCAAAAATTCTCTCTTTGCAGGTACGGAGAGAGATGCTTTCGCCAAGTCGTACGCTCTAATCAACCCCAACTTCAAGGTGAGCACCTTTAACGGCTATTGTGATCCTACTGCCGTATTTGGAGACATAGAGCCAAACGAAGAGTTTAGTGTGGAGCGCATCCAAAAAGTGCGCGCTATGACGGAGCAAACTCCCTACGTCTCCCAACTCAAGCAGGTATATGAGAGTTGCGAAATGGATACTTGTGAAGTAGCGTATTTCGTCGAACAAGTCACAGGTCACCTCATACCTGACGTGAGAGATATACTATCTCGTGGTACTGACGCGCTCAAGGTAGATATAGATACCAAAATGGCTAACGCAAGCGAAGAACAAAAGATAAACTACGAGGCTATGAAGATAGCGCTAGACTCGGTGGTATTGCTCGCATCTCGATACGCATCTATCGCTAGAGACATGGCTAGCACCCTAGAGGGAGAGGAGAGAGAAAGATTTACTCGTATGGCAGACACCCTAGATAGAGTGCCTAGACTACCTGCCACCTCTCTATACGAGGCTGTGCAGAGTTTCATGATGATATGGCAAATGATGAATATAGAGCAAGCCCCAAATCCATTTGCTTTCTCCGTAGGTAATGCCGACCGTATATTTGAGCCATATAGACAAATGTCAAATGACGATAGAGACCTCACGGCATCATACTTCAAGCATTTGCTCGTATTCTTCAACGTAGCAGATAGGAGTTGGGCAATATCCCAAAACCTAATCATAGGTGGTAGAGACGAGGCTGGCAACGACTTGACCAACCTCTGCTCCTATGCGCTAATGGACGCATACTACGATATGAACTGTCCTCAACCTATACTCTCGGTCAAGTTGCACAAGAATACTCCCGACCAAGTGTACGAGGAGATGGCTAGATTTTTCTTCACGCCGGGCGTCCTCACACCTTCGCTATTTAACGACGACAGTATGTTTGCCACCTTGCGTAGAGCAGGTGTCAGGGAGGAGCACCTCAAAGATTATTCTATCGCAGGTTGCCAAGAGCCTCTCATCATGGGCAAGGACAACGCCAATACCACCAACACTTGGCTAAATCTCCCCAAGATACTCGAACTCACACTCACCGACGGAGTGTCTCTCATCACAGGCAATAGACTAAAAGCCCCTGATGAAAATCTAGTCGGCAAGGATAGCAAATTTATACTTGAAAATATCCGTGCGCTATTTTATCGCAATCTAGTGTCCTACGTGACCTCTATGGCCAAGGCAGGCAACGGCGCTAGCAAGGCTCTATCAAATCTACGCGTACCATTTTTGTCTACCATGATGGGTGGTATCGAGAGTGGATACGACACTCGTGATACTATGCACCAAGGTACTCAGTACAATGGTAGTGGCTGTCTAATACACGGTCTAGCCATACTGGCAGACAGTTTCGTAGCGATAGACGATTTGCTAGCCGAGAGACCTGAGGACGCAGATAGACTAATGGAGGCGCTTAGGACCAACTTCGCTAACGATCCCGAACTCCGTGGCTATCTGCTAGATAGAGAAAAATTTGGCAACAACTCTCCTAGAGTGGATGCCGAGGCGAAGGAGATCGCTAGCGTAGTATCAGACCTCATCTCAAATACTCGCAACTACCTATCCAATCCTTTCCGTGCCGACTGGAGTTCTCCTACCACACACCTACTATACGGATATTGGGTAGGCGCTACCCCTGACGGTAGACTATCTAGAGAAATGCTAGGCTACGGCGTAGACCCTCTATACGGTAGCGCTACGGGTGGTTTTGGACTACGAGTACTGTCTCAGAGAAAACTACCATACCTAAAGTTTAGCGGTGGATACGCATCTCATATAGGACTAGACCCCAAATATTTCAATGCCGACACCATAGAGGCCAAGGGACTACAACTACGAGACAAGATACTCTCGCCTCTATTCTTCTACCAAGAAGAAGACGCTCCATACTACGTATATTTCAACGTGACCACTCCCGACACCTTGCGCAAGGTACTCGCTAATCCCAAGAAGTACGCGCCTAGTGGAGTGTACATCATGCGTATACACGGTACTTTCGTCAACTTCCTCGACCTATCCCCAGACGTACAAGAGGATATCATCAAGAGACTAGACCTAGGCTCTACTACTTGCTAAGGAGAATATTATGTACAGTATAGGATTAGATATAGGTACTACCTCTATATGCGGTATACTAGTGGGCGAGGACAATGCGATAGTCAAGAGTATCACTCTAGACAACGATTCGCATTACTCCTCCTCACTCCCTTACGAAAGATTGCAAAACCCTGAGAGGATAGTAGAGATATGTGAGAAGATATACCTCTCTCTCAAGGAGATAGCCTCCTCCCCCTGCGCTGTGGGAGTGACAGGTCAGATGCACGGCATACTCTACGTAGACAAAGAGGGTATGAGCGTCTCTCCTCTATACACTTGGCAAGACGGTCGTGGAGACCTACCTCTAGGAGAGGATACTTATGCGAGCAGACTCACATCTCAATCAGGCTACAAGGTAGCCACCGGCTACGGTATGGTCACTCACTACTACAACTCACTCAACGACCTCGTGCCAGATGGCGCTACCAAACTAGCCACTATCCAAGATTACGTAGTGATGAGGCTATGCGCCATGAACGAACCGATACTCCACCCCTCCAACGCCGCATCACTAGGACTATACGACCTAGAGAAACTAGAGTGGGACTACGAGGCTATAAAGATAGCAGGTATAGACTCCTCTATACTGCCCAAGGTCTCTAGCGAGGCTTTTGTGGGGACTACCTCTCTAGGAGATAGAGTGGTGGTAGCCATAGGAGACAACCAAGCCAGCGTATACGGTAGCGTGATAGATGATGCTATCGTGCTAAATATAGGCACGGGCGCTCAAATATCTGCTATCACCGATTACGTCGAGGTGTCTAGTCCACTAGAACTTCGCCCCTACGTAGATGGCAAATACATAGTGGTAGGTTGTTCGCTATGTGGTGGACATAGTTATTCGATACTCAACGAATTCGTATCATCTGTGCTAAAAGCCTTTGGAGTGGACAAATCAAAAGATGAGGTGTACGAGGTGCTAGGCTCTCTAGCCTACGGAGTGCGCTCTACTACTACCCCTATCAAAGCGACCACCACCTACAGAGGTACTAGACAAGACCCTACCAAGAGAGGTAGCATAGAGGGTATCAGCGACAAAAACTTTGACGTCTCTCACCTTGCCTTGGCTGTGCTAAACGGTATAATAGACGAACTACACGATTTCTTCACGCAAATCCCTCCCTCACAAGTAGCAAATATTCGCTACGTGGTTGGCTCGGGTAATGCTATCAAGAAAAATTCACTACTCCAATCAATAATCGCAGAAAAATTTAACGCAGAGGTAGTAGTACCCACTATCCAAGAAGATGCTTGCTACGGAGTAGCCAAAATCGCTAGAAAACTAGGAGAATAACATATGAATATCGACAAGAAATATGCGCAAGAACCTATATTTTTTGAGAGAAATAGAGTGTACAGAGTATACAAGGGTGGCAAGGGCTTTCACACCTTCTTCGGAGATGAGGATATAGACGGCAATCTACCAGAGGAGTGGATGGCGTCCACCGTCAAGGCTCTCAACAAGGTAGTGTACACCGACCACGACGGTCTGTCTGTACTCAGAGGTACGGATATATTGTATCGTGATTTGCTCGAGACTTATCCAGATGAGATACTAGGAGAGGGTGGCAACTTTGACGTGCTAGTCAAGATGCTAGATAGCGCCATACGCCTACCTATACAGGCGCACCCAGACAAACCTTTTAGTCGCAAATACTTCGGTAGTGACTTTGGCAAGACGGAGTGTTGGATTATCACAGCCGTGAGAGAAAATGCCAAACTCTACTTTGGATTTAAGGAGGATATGACTAGAGAAGAATTTGAGAAGTACGTGACTATGTCTGATGAGGACAAAGATTGTATGACCTCTATTCTCCACGAGATAAACCCAAAAGTAGGCGACGTCTATCTAATACCTGCCCTATGCGTACACGCCATAGGATACGGTTGTCTACTACTAGAGGTGCAAGAGCCTACCGACTTCACTATCCAACCAGAGAGATGGTGTGGAGACTATAGACTATCCGACTATGAGATGTATCTAGGGCTAGACAAAGAGGTGGCGCTAGATTGCTTTGACTACTCGGTATGTGGTGACGAGGCAGAAAAACTCACTCGCAGACTACCTCGCACAGTTCTCGAGAACGATAGTGTCAAGATAGAGACACTCATAGGCGAAGAGGACACCCCTTGTTTCGGTGCGAAGAAGTACACCGTCCACACCTCCTACACTCTCGACTCTGCTCCATCGCTATACGTAGTGATGAGCGGTGACGCTGTGATAGAGGGAGACGGATACTCAAAGGATATTCGCCAAGGCGACTACTTTGTACTACCTCACTCTGCCATAGGCAAATACACCGTGACTACCTCTAGCGAGGTGCAACTAATAGAGTGTATACCACCCAAAAAGTAGCGTCTGCATAAAACTGAAAAATAAAAAAGTGTATCGCCGAGATACACTTTTATTTTATTTGTTTTATTTGCGTTTTATTTGTCTAGTGGTGGTTGACCTACTCTGTCGTACATACCTTGAATACGACCGTTCTCCATTTTGTCCTTTTTGCCAAATAGCAATTTTAGCCCTATCGGTGCGAGCAAAGAAGTGGTGACTATGAGTAGTATGGTAGGCAAGGTAGGGTCTATAATACTGCCCTCAAATACGCCTGCGCTTAGCACCTTGTTGCACACTACTAAGGCTACCTCACCTCTAGCGAGCATACCTACTCCTGCTATGAGAGAATCGGTATTGTCAAACTTGAAACACTTGGCTAGACCTGCGCAACCTACTACCTTGCCGATAATACCCATCAAAGCGAAGCACAACGCAAATAGCAGTACGCTAGCATCTATCGTGATAGAGGTGGTGAGACCTATGGATGCGAAGAATACTGGGCTAAATAGCATATAACTATTGATACCTATCTTCCTGTCTATATACGAGGTGTCCTTGACGTTGCATAGTACTATACCTGCTATATATGCGCCCGTGATGTCTGCTATACCAAATAGTCTCTCTGCACAAAAGGCATACAAAAAGCACACTATCAATCCAAATATAGGTATACGTCTCTTGTGGTCGTACTTTTGAGACAATTTCTTAAATAGCATATTGATAGGTATACCCAAGCCTATAGCGCATACGAAGAATAGTACGGTCATCAGCAAGGTGTGTCCTACGTCTGCTCCTCCTCCACTGATGGAGAGTACCACCGATAGTACCACTATACCTATGACGTCGTCTATGATAGCGGCAGATAGTACCGTCTGACCTATCTTGGTGTTTAGTTTGCCCATTTCTTTGAGCGCTTCTACCGTGATACCTACGCTAGTGGCTGTGAGTATGATACCTACGCATAGACATTGTATCAATACCTCTGGATCTGCTAGCATAGAGACTCCTCCCAAAAATAGAGAAGTCACCACCGTACCCAATACTAGTGGTACGAATACTCCTGCTAGCGCTATGCCTGTGGCTGCAGCACCAGTTCTCTTGAGTTCTTTGAGGTCAGTCTCTAGTCCTGCAGAAAATAGTATCATGACTACACCTATCTCGGCTAATACTTTGATAGCGTCGATAGTACCGTCTGCGAGTGGATTGACTAGCACCATGAAGTCCAAGCCTAGTCCTGGCCATATGGCAGGGCCTATGAGTAGACCTGCTAGTACTGCTCCCACCACTTGAGGCAAACCTAGTCGTCTGGCTATCATGCCTAGGGCTTTGGTCGCGAATAATATGATTGCCAAGTTCAATAAAATCTGAGTGGTCATTTTGTCCTCTAGGGCTAATAGCCCTCTAAAAAATTTTGTCCTACTAATTATATGCAAATCGCCCGTATAAGTCAACGGCAATTAGGTAGATTTAGAACCTTTTTTTACATTTTTCGTACAAGTCTCTCCACCTCTTGATTTTTATACCCCTCTGATAGCGCAAAAGTATTACTTTTGGTATTCAAAAAATCGTTGTCAATCTCTTTTGCTTGTGCTATAATTGTTTTGACAATCGTCTAGACTTTTATTTCGGGAGGATTTATGAAGATAGACACCACTCACCTATCAGGCAAAGTCGTCGCCGTCGCGCTCAGCGGAGGAGTTGATTCGGTAGTACTACTACACTCTCTACTCTCTCTAAAGGACACGGTGGGCTTTGAACTAAAGGCGATACATATCGAGCACGGCATCAGACCTGTGGATAGTGTAGAAGATATGCAGTTTTGCATATCTTTGTGTGATGAGTGGAATATCCCCCTCACTTGCAAACAATTTGAAATAGGTCAATATAGACATCTAGGCGATACCCTCGAGCAAAGCGCTAGAGAACTGAGATACTCTTGCTTTGAGCAGTTGCTAGAGGAGGGATATTGCGATCTTATCGCTACGGCTCATCATCTAGCCGACAATAGCGAGACGGTGCTGATGCGTATATTTAGAGGTACTGGTATATCTGGACTAGGGGGTATCGCTCCTATGAGGGATAGATACGTCAGACCTCTTATCGACGTGAGTAAAGAGGAGATAATCTCCTATGCCAAAGACAACTCTCTCTCCTATCGTGAAGATTACACAAATCTAGATACGTCATACACTCGCAATTTTATTCGTCAAGAGGTGCTCCCTCTCATCAGAGAGAGATATCCCCAAGTGGACGAGTCTATCAGGAGACTATCCATATCTAGTAGCCAAGATGATGAGTACCTAGTAGATGTGGCTAGAGGTCTCGTGAGGTCAGAGGGGGAGGTGGCTTTCGTACTATACAAAGGCGCGCCACTACCTCTACTAAAGCGCGCTATTAGACTAGCATTTGAGAGTATCGGCGTGAGGGTAGATATAGAGGATAGACACCTGTCTATCATACTAGACGCTCTTCGCGACCCTAGACCTATCACACTAGATATGCCTTATATGACCAAGGTGTCTATAGAGGGAGATAGACTAGCCGTATATCGCCCCACCCCCAAGGACGAGACCGTCGTCAACCTATCAGGCGAAGGTATCTACCATATAGGTGGATATAGAGTAGTCCTCTCCAAAGTGGAGAGTATGCTAGTCAAAGGGGCTCTATATATAGACGCCCAGTATCTAGAGGGCGCTACCTTACGCACCAGGAGGGACGGAGACGTATTCACACCTTTTGGTAGTGGTCGCAAAAAACTCAAAGATTATCTAATCGACAAGAAGATACCTCTGCGTATTCGAGACAATCTACCTCTCATCACACTAGGAGGAGAGGTGCTAGTGGTCACCACCCACGAGATAAGCGACACCGTCAAGGTGACCGAGAATACCACTACTATATATAGGATACAAATATTGTGAAAAGACTACTCCCACTACTATTATCTATCGCGCTGTGTCTACTAGCAGGGTGCACACACTCTAGCGACACTATCAGGGTATATATGCCGGACGGCGCTCCTAGCATAGCGCTTGCTCATACTATGCACGACGACTGCATCGAGGGTGTAGAATATCACGTAGTATCTCCTACCACTATCGTATCTACCGTGAGTGGAGGTGATCCTCTCGCAGACGTGTGTATATTGCCTATCAATAGCGCCGTCAAACTACTAGGAGAGGGCGACACCTACCGACTACTAGGTACGGTGACTCACGGCAATCTATACCTACTAGGATACACCGACGAGGTCATCAACTTAGGAAACATCTCCTCTCTAATCGGAGAGCGAATAGGAGTACTCCAACTAAACGCCGTGCCAGGTCTCACACTCAAAGCGATACTTACTGACCTATCTATCCCCTACAACGAGGTGAGCGTAGGCTCTATAGACCGACCTGATAGTATCAATCTACAAAATATAGACGCTTCTATGGTAGGTATGCTAGAGGGAGTGAATTATTACCTACTAGCCGAGCCTGCCGTGAGTGTCAAATGTTCTATCCCCTCACTATCGCTACGAGTAGTAGGCTCATTGCAAGATATGTATGGCGAGAATGGATATCCCCAAGCAGTGATAGTCGCCAAGGGCTCTATACTATCAAACCACTCTTCTCTATCCAAAGTACGACAAATAGTGAGTGGTATAGATAGTGGGGTAGAGTGGGCAAAGCAAAACACCTCTCTCACCGCAGAGGCTATATCCTCTCACCTACCAGACGATTATACCCCTAGCATACGAGCAAATTTTCTCACGCCAGACACCATAGATAGGTGCAACGTGCGATATATACCTGCTGAGAGAAATTCTCTCAACGCATTTTTGACTAAACTAAACTTTGTGTCTACTACCCCTTGGGGATATATAAGCGAGGACTTTATCTACTCATTATGAAAAAATCCGCTATAGCCTCCATCATCTATCCTGTCATCACCTTGCTACTACTATGCCTAATATGGACGGTGGTATCCGTGGCGACAGACAATCCACAACTAGCGCCATCTATCCTAGAGGTGCTATCTAGTATCCCAAAGATATTGCAAAAAGGAGACTTTTATCTCTCCTTGGGCGCTACTTTGCTACGAGTGGTGGTAGGTGTAGTGATATCTCTACTCATATCCTCATCTTTGGGGTATATATCTATCCTCAATCCAGTCGGCAAAAAAATCATATCTCCTATCATCACTATATTGAGGGCTTTGCCTACACTAGCGATTACCCTAGTGCTATTGTCGTGGCTATCTCCTAGGATAGCCCCCGTGGTGGTAGCCGTGCTAGCATTAGTACCTCTATTTTATCTAAACGTCATCACGCCGATAGATATGCTAGAGGGTGGGGCTACTCGCCTAATCAAATGCTACCAAATCTCACCTAGACAAGTGGGCAAGGCGTATCTATCCCAAATCGCGCCATACTTCTTGCTAAACGTAGGGGCAAATATATCCTTTTGTATCAAAGTCGTCATATCTGCCGAAGTGCTATCTGCTACCTACGTGTCTATAGGTGGTATGATGAGTGAGCAAAAGTTGTATCTAGACGTAGCATCTATGGTGGCTATGAGTATATTCGCTATCCTACTAGCCTTGCTGATAGAGTGGCTATGTTCCCTCGTGTACAAAAGTTATATGCGCCGTAGAGGAGTGTGCCTATGAAGATATCCAATCTATCTTTTTCATACCTAGACAGAGTGATATTTGAGGACTTTTCACTCTCCGTAGAGAGTAATGGTATCACTTGCATACTAGGAGAGAGTGGCGTGGGCAAAAGTACTCTGCTAGACCTAATCGCAAGGCTACGAGTACCTACTAGTGGAGATATAGAGAGGGTAGATTGCTCGTATATGTTCCAGTCTCCTACCCTCTTTGACTATCTCACGGTATACGACAATCTAGCCCTACTGGGCGCTAACGAGGGGAGTATCGATAGAGTGCTAGAGGAGGTAGGTATCTCTCACCTAAAATACGCTTATCCTATCACCCTGAGTGGTGGAGAGAAGTCGAGAGTGTCTCTATGTAGAGTATATCTGCACGACAAGGGAGTGTGGCTACTAGACGAACCGTTCTCCTCAGTCGATTTGTCGCACAAGGTAAAATTGTTGACCTCTATGAGAGACAAGCGCCTCGGTAGGTGCGTACTATACGTCACTCACGATATAGACGAGGCTCTATATATAGCCGATAGGCTAATCGTACTCAGAGACGGTGTGATATCTCACGACGTCACCATACAGACGCGTGAAGATTATGGCAAAAGCACCCTACGAAGTAGCATAATTGACCTAATGCTAAACGGCGACTAATACACCAAAGACCGATATCTCCAAAATATAAATCTCTAGCCTCACCACAGGCGACGGTTTTATCAACTATAATATTTCACTCGACTATCCAGCCGTTGACTAACTATTAGACGATAAAAGACCACCGATCTTTCGGTGGTCTTTTTGTGTTTTTAATTATTTGCCTTCGTCTATCGCGGTTAACTATTTACTCCTCATATGGAACATTATACTTGTTTTTCGGAACAATGTCAAGTGGCGTTCGGAATAATATTTGTATGTTTGCGGAATAAAAGGCGTGGTTTTCACACCACGCCTTGACTTGTTTATTTGACCGTGCAATTTGTCGCATAGTCTATACGACTATTTTTTTACTTCTCTTTGTAATACAGTCTACAATGGCAGTACCCTTCGTAATCGGGGTCTTTTATCTGCGCTTTGAACTCTTCGCACATACATTTATTCTCTGGGGTGCGAGCCACTCTGCAAGGACAATATCCTCCCGTCCTCTCTAGTCCCTCTTGTATCATCTTGACTACCGTCTCGTCTTGATTGAACCTTACTCTCATATAGCCTCCTATGATAAGAATCCTTTGATAATCAAATCCTCTGCCTCACTCTCGTTGAGCCCTAGAGTCATTAGTTTGGTGAGTTGTTCTCCTGCTATCTTGCCTATGGCGGCCTCGTGTACTAGTGTAGCGTCTACGTTGCGCGCCTTGATACGAGGACTACTGTCCACTACGGCGTTGCCTATGAGTATAGCGTCGCACTCTACGTGTCCAAAGCACTCACTCTCTCCTACCACTAGGGAGTCAAAGGCTTGATAACTCTCGTCTTTGGCTACGCTACGGCTAATCACCTCTACGCTAGCACCCTCTCCACGTAGTACCACGTCAAACTTGGTCTTGGCTATCTCCTCGCCCTCGGTGAGTATCTTCTCTTTGATGACGAGAGTCGCGCCTGCATCTAGTTTTGCCATAGTATCTCTCTTGGAGTAGGTGACACCTCCTAGTTGGGTAGTCTCCATCTCCATAGATGCTCCCTCTCTCAGATATACTCTAGTCACGGGATTGAGCACCTTGCCTGCTCCCGTGCCTTTGCCTAGGTGCTTTTCGATATACTTGACCTTGGCCCCTTTGCCTACGTAAAAGGTGTGTATGCCGTCATGTCTAGAGGTCTTGTCTCCGTCATTGTGTATGCCACAGCCTGCCACTATCACGACGTCTGCTCCTGCTTGGATATAAAAATCATTGTACACACTCTCCTCTACTCCACTCTTGGTGAGTATGACGGGGATATGTACCTGACCTTTAGTACCCTTTTTGATACGGATATCTATGCCGTTTTTCTTTGCCTTGGGGGAGATAGTTATCTTCTTGCTACTGCGTCTGTCGATACTCTCTCCGTCCTTACGAATATTAAACGCCTCTGCATCTTGGCTATGATAATCTGTGATGAGGGACAATAGTCCTTTGTCTATATCTTTTATCATTTGTCCCCTCCTAGTCTAGCGCAAGTACGAGATACGTATAGCGATTTCATTATCTCGCTAGTCTCTCCTACTCTGTCCACCTTGCCCTGAGACAATACTACTATACGGTCGGCAGTCGCTATGACTTTCTCTTGGTGAGAGACTATCACTCTAGTCTTGTCTCCTAGTGCGTCAAATACCGACGTTAACTCCTCAAAACTCCACAAATCTATGCCAGCCTCAGGCTCGTCAAATAGGTAAACTTCGCCACCTTTCGCCATAGCCATAGCAATCTCTATACGCTTGAGTTCTCCTCCAGACAAGGTATCGTCTAGTTCTCTATCTATATAATTCTTGGCGCATAGTCCCACCTTGGATAGATAATCACACACGTCGCTCACGTTGTTGGAATGAGAGGTGGCTGTATCTATGAGGTTCTTGACGGTCAAGCCCTTGAATTTGACAGGTTGTTGAAATGCTATGGTCAATCCCCTCTTGGCTCTCTCGTATATAGGCAAATCGGTGATATCTTCACCGTTTAGATATATATTGCCACTAGTAGGGGTGATTATACCCATTATTATCTTGATGAGAGTGGACTTGCCACTACCATTGTGACCGGTGATGACTACACTCTCTCCAGCCTCTATGGTGAGGTCTATGGAGGAGAGGATATCCTTGCCGTCTACTGTGTATGATACGTTTGATAGTCTTAACATAATTAATCCTTGTTGATGTATAGTGTAGTGAGCATATCTATATATTTGTCTATGCTCTTGTTTTCTTTGTACGTGTGCTCTCCTATCCTCTCTCCCTCTAGGGCGAGGGTGGAGTTTGCCTTTCTCCAAGGAGGTATGACTACTATCTTGGCAGTCGCTACCCCTGCTCGGAGCAAAGTTTCTCTCTCTAGTTCGCTACCCACGACTACTCTGTCGCAATAGCGCCATATCTGCTCTGCTTTGAGTAGAGCATATCTCTCTCGTAGAGAAGTTTTGTCCTCTCCTCTTATTATCGGCGAGGATAACAAATCGCATACTATAGGGGCTTTGATATGAGTGGATAGCCACTTGTACACCTTGTCCACGTAGCCGTAGCCTCTCACGATTATCATATCCACACCCACGTCTAGTAGCGCTATATCCCTGATGCGCTTGAGGATACTCCCTCTACGCAGTAGGCTTATTAGCCCCGTACCAAAGACTACCCCTAGGTCAACCTCTCGCACGGTAGCGTACCCACCGTGAGACACCTGCGCCTCTCCCTCTCTTTCGGTGACTATGGATAGATACACACCTTTGAGAGATAGCGCATCTATCAAATCGTTGTCCTCAGTGCTTTGCAAGGGCGCTATTTGGTAGTCTGGTGTGAGGTATAGTATCTTCATATCATAGTCCTATATAGCCAAATATTATCGCCAGTAGCATACTGGGGATTAGGGTGGCAGTCTTGATTTTGTCTGGGAACAAGAAGTTGATACTAGCGAGAATATAGTAGAGAACCTGTCATAGATAGATAAGTAAGGCTATCGGCGACAAAAACTCTCCCGCTATCACTCCCAAGAGTAAACACTCCTTGGTGACATTATACAAGTTTTTTTGACTAATTGCAAGAAAAAACCCAGCATACTTACGCATTTACCACACGTGAATTTGCTAAAAGCAAAAAAAATATATACTACCTGCCAATTCATCAAAGAAAAAGGACTGTGTGTACAGTCCTTTTTTATTAGTCGTTGGTGTAGTTGTCAAAGTATCCTTGTACTAGTACGATAGGAGTACCCTTGTCTCCACTACCAGAGGTGAGGTCACATAGAGAACCTATGAGGTCGGTGAGTCTGCGAGGAGTAGTACCCTGAGACTCCATACTGCCTACTAGGTCGCTACCCTTGGTCTTGATACGACCTTCTATCGCTTTGCGAAGTTCTTCGCCCTTGAGTCCTGCGAAATCGTTGTCGGCTAGGTACTTGAGTTTTATCTCGTTTGGAGTACCCTCTAGTCCTGGGGTGTGTGCTGCAGATACGCTAGGGTCTGCTAGTTCCCATATCTTGCCTACTGGATCTTTGAACGCGCCGTCTCCGTATACCATGACCTCTACGTGCTTGCAGGTGCGAGTCAAGAACTCTGATTGGATATCCATCACCAAATCGGTGCACTCCTTGGGGAATAGTTTGATTTTGTTCTCGGTAGACTTGTTTGAGCCTAGTAGTCCAAATCTCTCGTTGTATCCACTACCATTTATAGGTGCATTGAGTATATCGTCTAGACCACATACCACCTCTGCGCCTGCGTCCTTGAGTATGCGCTTGGTACGGGCTCTAGTGTGTATGTCGCAAGTGAGCACTCTCTTGGTATAGGATAGTATAGTGCGAGGATTGTTGGCAAAGATAATCTCCACGTCGCATCCACACTCTTTGATGATATCTCCGTAGTACTCTACGTAATCTACCCCTGTGAAAGGGTGAGCATTGACGCCAAATAGTTCTCTATATCTCTCTAGGGACAACACGTCGCTATATGGATTGACTCCTGCACGGTCTATATTGTCTAGTGACACTAGTTCGTTGCCCACCTCGTCGCTAGGGTACGATAGCATAAGCACTATCTTCTTAGCGCCCTTGGCTATACCCCTTAGGCATATAGCAAATCTATTTCGTGATAGTATAGGGAATATGACGCCTATGGTCTCTCCACCTAGTTTGGCTCGGACACAAGTGGCTATATCGTCTATGGTAGCATAGTTGCCTTGGGCTCTAGCGACTATAGACTCGGTGATAGCGATGACGTCTCTATCTCTTAGTTCAAACTCGTCACTCTCGCTAGCCTCTAGCACGCTGTCTACCACTATCTTGACTAGATCGTCCCCTTCTCTGATAATAGGACATCTAATACCTCTAGAAATCGTACCTACGTTTCTTGACATAAATTACCTCTTTGACCTGATTGGTCCACATTTTTTGACACTTTATTATATACCAAAATGTTTGATTTTTCAAGGATTTTGATATATGTTTTTGCAAAATATTAGTCCACGTCTTTTTTCACTTCGCTAGGGTCTAGTTTTTTGGTGAGCACATATGGATTGCGCATAAAGGATTGGAATAGTCGTAGGCTATTTGCCCAATACAGTCCGTCGGTGGTACGCTCGTCCATATTGACACCTATGTTCATTATCTTGGCAGGGACTATCTCGCCTGTGGTAGAGACTACAGGTTGCATACTCTCCTTGCCCATAGCGAGAAATAGAGAAGTCGTGCCGAAGTCGTATAGGTGATGATATACGTAATCACACTTGATAGACTTGAGGTTGGTGATAAATGCAGAGGAGTGAAATGGACTATTCTTTAGCACCGAACCTGGTATCAAGCCGTGCTTGTCAGCCCACTTGAGCAATCCTATACCTGCTTTGACTATGGTATTTGGACCGGAAGTAAATATCTTCATCAGAGTATCCGTGCCGTTTTTCTTAGTGGCGACCTTGTTCTCTCTGACTATGTCCTCTATCATCTTCTTGACCTCTGCGATACTCTCCGTACCGTCAAAAGTTAGTTTGACTGTGGTGTCTACACTCTCGTCGGTGAGTCCTCTCTTGATGACGAAGGCTAGTTGGATATTGTGTCTCTTGTATATCCTACCGTTTACCACAAATCTATTGATATATGGTCTCAATGCAAACATACGCACGGTAGCAGAAAATAGTATATCCATATAACTATACACCACTCCCGTCTCTTCTCTCATCTTCTTGACGAATTCATCTAGATATTTGCAATCTACCTGTACCTTATGGATATTTTGGGCGTCGTGACGAGCTTTCATTATGTGAGGTATTATCTTGGTATAAGGGCTTATACTCTTCAACCTCTTTCCGTCGGGTCTGTGTCCAAACATATTTTTCTCTCCTGTATTTATTTATTTTTTAACGACTATATCTGCTCTTGCCATATCGTCGTCTATGATTATCTCTCCTACTCCGTCTGCTACTATCTTGCCTAGATAAGGGTTTTTGATAGAGAGCACATCTCCCACTATCTCTGCAGTCACCTCGCTCCTCTCAAAGGATAGGTCGGTGTCTATCATACGACAGTTATTGAGAGTTAAATTTTTGCAATAACACAAAGGTTGCGTGCCTATGATAGTACAATTTATTAGCGTCAATCCGTCCGAATACCATCCTAGATACTCTCCCTTGACCACACTATCCTCGACAGTCACGTTCTTGGCGTGCCACCACGCGTCCTTGGTGTCAAATTCACAATTTCTAAAGGTGGCGTTCTCTACGTATTGAAAGGAGTATTTGCCACTCATCTTCACGTTGTCAAACTGCACGTCTCTAGCCATGAGTAGACAATACATGCTGTCTATAGTGCTATCTTTCATCTTGACCCCACGAGAGCGCCACCCCCACTCGGGAGATACTATATCCGTACCAGTGATATCTACTCTCTCGCACTCTCGCACGGCCTTGATACCGTGTAGGCGACTATTCTCTATCTTGACGTCCTCACTATACCATAGACTAGCACGGCAATTTGAGGTCATCTCGCTACCTACTATCCTGACTCCCTTCACGTGCCATAGTGGGTATCGTAGGTCAAAAAAGGTGTCGTAGACAGTCACGTCCTCGCACTCCTTCAGGGCGCTCTCTCCGTCCTCTACTCCCTCAAACCTACACTCTCTCAACTCCAAGTGTCTAGCACCGTACAATGCTCTTTCTTGTGGAAAGGTTTCTTTTGATATGATAGTGATATTAGTATTTTGAGCCATATTGTCCATATTATTATGATATATGATATGCCGTCATTTGTCAATCACTTTGTATATTTGAGCGATTTGTGGGTATTTTTGACAAGATTAACGGTAAAAACAAATACCCACCTCCTTAGGAAGGTGGATATTATAGATACGTTATCCTATCATTAGTTTAAATGCCTCTGGTAGTGAAACGATAGCGTTGCCTAGCGTAGTGGCGACGTCTCCACCACTCGCCAACGCGGTGATTATGTTGTTGTCTAGCACCCACGCTAGTAGAGGGGCATCTTGTGCCAAATCTACAAATATGCCTAGTTGAATAACGTCGGCTACTATCCAGCAGACTGCCATTATTATCACAGTACCTATCGCGAAGTTCACCACCATACCTAGTAGCGAACTGATTAGTTTGGTGATGACAAATTTTCTAAACACCTTGTCTAGTATTTTGCATATGCTACTCACTATTACGCAAGATAGTATGAGTATGAGTATAAACGCTACTACCTCCACTATGATACGAGTGAGAGCAGTGGCTACTATAGTAGATAATAATAGTCCTGGTGTAGCGACTACTATAGCCTCTACGTTGGCGCTAAAACTAGGAGATATTATACCAGCCAAAAAGTCTGGCACACCTGCGCCTGTGAGGGCAGTCGCCAACGCTCCGTTTGGTATATCTGCCATAGAGTTGACTACGATATCCAACGTTCCTAGTGATTCGGCTATGGGGGCGGCAGAAGATGTGACGCTATCTGCCACAAATCCCAAATCCATCAAGAAATCTGCCAAAAATCCTAGTAGTAGCGAAGATATCACCACGCACGCTACAAATCCTAGTGCTCCACCTAATATTTTGAAAACTCCCTTGAAAATACCTGTCAGTATAAATATAACTAGTACTACAAGTATGACAATGTCTGCTATTGACATAATATAATAACTCCTCAAAAGGTAATTTTTAATCGTACAATGATTATAACATAAAATATTACACTTTTCGCAATAAATTTCAAACTTTTTTAAAAATTTTTTATTTTTTTTGTTTTTATCCATATTTTTACCTAGATTGTGGACAAAATAAACAATTTTTTCTTCTGTTTTTCTTTTTTTGGTGTAAAATTAAAAATAAAATTTTATTTTATCCACACTCTAAAGTTTTTTTCTTGTGTTTTTTTTAAATTAGTTGTATAATGTATCTAGCATATTATTTTGGTAATTATGCATTTTTTTGGGGAGAGTGCTATAGTACTTATGATAAATATTGATAACATATGGAATTTGGCCAAAAGCAAACTCAGTATAACTATGCCTAGCGTAGGTGCTTTTGACGTGTGGATTCAGAGTCTAGAGCCTGTGTGTATCACGGATGGCAAACTAGTACTCGCCGCCCCTACCAAAATGGCCAAAGACCTAATCAATCGTAATTACAAAGAAATCATAGACCAAGCCGTATCTGAGACACAACTCACTATACGCGGTACTGTGATAGTATTAGAAAGCGAGATAGAGTCATACGTATCAAATAGCGAGGTTATACTAGACGACCAACCTGTCGTCAAGATGCCCAAAGAAGACGCTCCTATCTTCACTTCAAAATACACTTTTGAAAATTTTGTCGTGGGAGATAGCAACCGTTTTGCAGTAGCGGCAGCACACGCCGTCGCAGAGAATCCTGGCAAGAAAAATCCTCTATTTTTATGGGGAGGAGTAGGTCTAGGCAAGACTCACCTTATGCACGCTATAGGCAACTATATCCGTACGTATTCTCCAAATCTCCGTATACAATACGTGACTACTGCCGAATTCACCAACGAACTAGTAGATTCTATTCAAAAGAGTAAAAATAATCGTGACGTCAACGGTGCTTTTAGAGAAAAGTACTACAACTGTGACGTGCTTATGATAGACGACGTTCAATTTTTGGCAAATCGTAGTGGTACTCAAGAGGCTGTATTTAATCTATTTAATTCATTATATATCAATGGCAAGCAGATTATACTATCATCTGACCGTCACCCAAAGGAAATAGAGACTCTCACAGAGAGATTAGAATCTAGATTTTTGAGTGGTATCACGGCAGACATTAGAGAACCAAATATAGAGACTCGTATCGCTATACTTCGTAGTAAGTGTCAAGAAGAAAATTATAACGTAGAAGACGAAGTACTTCACTATATAGCATCACTTTGTTCTTCAAACGTGAGAGAATTAGAAGGATTACTCTCAAAAGTAGCCCTATATGCCGACCTGATGGGTATCAGGATAGTAGATATGGAACTAGCATCCGAGGCGCTAGGAGACTACACTTATAAAGATAAGGAAATAATAGATATAGACCGTATCATAGATACCACTTGCGAATATTTCAAAATTTCTCGTAAAGATATCGAAGGTCCTAAGAGAAATAGAGAATTTGCCTATCCTCGTATGATATGCGTATATATCATAAATAACCTACTATCTATTCCTCTCAAGGTAATAGGAGAGGCTTTGGGTGGTAGAGATTATACCACTATCATACACTCTAGAGACAAAATTTCTCAACTAATGCAAAAAAATGAAAGTATTAAAAAGAGTGTTAATGATATCAAAAATATTTTGCTCGGCAAATAATTAGGATAAGTTGATTTTATCAATATATATTCTATCTTTATCCTATTAGTTATTATACTTTTAAAATCAATCCTTTGGGTTTATCTTGGATATAAATACTATATATAGTGGTGTTTTGTACTTATCAACATATCCACATTACTTATTATTATTGTTATTTTCTAATTAAAGATTTATATATTATTAGGAGGCTAAATATGAAATTATATTGTTCAGGGTTGGAGTTGAGTGAAGCAGTACTTCGCGTTAGTAAGGCTATGCCTATTAAGAAGACTATGTCTATACTTGAAGGTATCAAATTGTCTGCTATAGGATCTACTCTCACTATCACAGCCACCGACCTAGAATTGGCTATAGAAAGAAAAATAAGAGCAGATATAAAACTAGAAGGAGAGGCAGTAGTACCAGGTAAATTTTTCTGTGAATTTATCAAAAAACTATCTAACGAAGAAATAGAAATATCTACTCACGACAACAAAATGTCTATCAAGTATGGAGATAGTGTAGGAGAACTACAATGTCTCAATCTAGACGAATTTCCTCCTATTAGAAAGGTAGAAGAGGATACTTTCTTCACTATATCTCAACGTAAGTTTATGAAACTCATAGACCGTACTATTTTTTCTGTATCAAATGAAGATTTGAGACCTATTTTGAAGGGATGTCTAATAGAGATAGATAGTAATCTACACAACGTCAGAGCAGTAGCCCTAGACGGATTTAGACTAGCAGTATGTGAAGAAGAGATATTATCTACCGGTAAAGATATATCCGTGATAATACCTGCTAGATCTTTGGCAGAGATATCCAAGATAATAGAAGATGAAGATATACCATGTACGTTGTATATACAAAACAACTACGTAATGCTAGATTTGGATCACACAAAGATAACCTCAAGATTGATAGAAGGTGACTTTATACAATACAAAAAAATAATACCTAGAGAATTTAATACTTTAATCACAGTCAACAAATCTCAAATGGAGACAGGACTAGAGAGAGCATCATTAGTATCAAGAGGAGATAAGAACAATCTCATCAAACTAGATATAAAAGAAAAGAATATGTCTATCACTAGTAATAGCGAACTAGGTAATATAAATGAAAACGTAGTAATATCTCTAAATGGAAAAGATATAAGTATAGCATTTAACGTAAAATACTTCACAGAAGCATTTAGAGTGATAGAAGATGAATTTATACAACTAAATATGTCCTCTTCGACTGCTCCTTGTATAATAAAACCAATGGAGGGAGAAAAATATCTATATATGATACTCCCAGTTAAAATGCTCGGCTAATAAAAATTAAACTAAAAAATAAACATACCTGCAAAAGCCGAGTCCCTACTAGGGATTCGGCAACTAAATAAATCCTTACGGATTTGTGATATTCGCCTGACGGCAAGTGATATTACCTATCGGCAGTTATATTTGCCTACGGCAAGTTATATTGCTTACGCAGTTATATTTTGCTAACGCAAAGTTTTATTTTCCCTTTCGTGAAAGTTGTGGCAAATATAATATAACTGCGACTGCAAGTCGCAATCTAACGCAAAACTTATGTGCATATCACTTTTAGCCACAAGGCTAAAAATAAAACTAAATAATTTTAATCTTTTATGGATAATAAAAGCCCACTATACTTCGCTTTAAGGCGAAATATGGTGGGCTATATTTTTATATTAAATTAAAAATCACTTATAAGATATCCATAAAATAGGTATGTTTTTTTATTATCATAATATAAAAAAAGTAAGATAAGAAAAAGTTATTAAATATATATATATATATTTAATAAAATAAAGATAAACAAACGTTATAAAAAAATACAGCAAAACAGGGTGGAGTAAGAAAAAATAAAAAAAACGTATAAAAAGAAAAAATATAGAAAAAAAAATAAATTTTCTATGCGCCACCATATATTTATAATAAAATTATACAAAAATATCAGCACTCTCAAAATTAAAACGCAAAAAATATAATATATCATAGTGCATAATTATAATAGTTTCACAAAAACAGTAAAAAACGGCTCAAAAAAATTTAGGAGAAAGAAAATATACTTTCTTAACAATCTATAAAAATAAATAAAAAATTATAAAAATATATATGCACCTATATAAAAATTAGTAAAAATACGCAAAAAAGTTTCACGTAGAACAATTTTTAGATTAAAAAGTTTTTCGTGGAACATATAATTTTAGGTGTCTTTATAAAATATTAAAAAAATAGTATTATAGTAGTAGTGCAAAGGATAAAAATAAATAAAACTATTCTCTAATTGAAAATGTAAAAAAAAAGAATATTAAAGAAATAAAAAAATACAACGTAATAAAAAAAATGAAAGCAAAGAGTGTACTTTTTTAATATAATGCTAAAAATAAATAATATCACTAGTCGCAGTATAAATAATATTGCACTTATTATTATATAAAAAACAAAACGTAAAAGTGTAATTTTTAGCCAAGCATCAGGTATGAACGAAGATAAGAGCCTTTTAATATAGTGAGGATACTAAAAATGTAAGAAATAAATAAAAATAAAAAATCAAAGCGAGAAGATAGATAAAAAAAAGATAGGTGATAAATAAAAGAAGATTGTGAAGTGTTAAAATAAAAAACAATCTATCTCCTTAGTTGGTTGACAAAAAGAGGGATAGAGAGTAATATATAATGGTTGGTATAAATATATATTTATAAATCGTATTATATAAAATCCAAAAAATTAAAAGTAGTACCCTATTAAGTAATAAAAAAGAAGCAGTAGTACAAAAAGAAAAGTAAATTGTAAAAAAATAAAAACATAAGTTTTTAATAAACAAAGTTATAGAATTAAACTACTTTGATTAAAAATTAAAAAAACGTGCCTAGTAGCAGATAAAAAAAGAGGTAAGATGACAAATATACTTGTCAAAAACAAAATACTAAGAGGTAAGGTAGAGGCGATTCCCTCTAAATTTGTAGGACAGAGGGTACTCATACTTTCGGCATTTTCGCAAGTAGACAAGATAGTGCGTATCAAGGGAAGAATAGATAGCGACGATATGTTGGCGACTATAGAGTGTCTACGCTCTCTAGGGGCAAGGATAGACGATTTAGCAGACGGATATCTAGTATTTCCTATCATGGGATATAACAAAGGGGCTGTGTTAGATTGTAGAGAAAGTGGCGCGACGCTACGATATCTACTTCCTATCGTTTGCGCACTAGGTATCGAGTGTACCTTTGTCGGTGGAGAAAAACTAACCTCCAGACCTATCAACGATTTGCTCAAGTGCCTACGAGATAGGGGTGCGTCCTTTGATAGCGATAGACTACCTATCACCGTCTCAGGCAAGTTAAAGAGTGGCGCATATCGTATCAGAGGAGATATCACCTCTCAATTTGTGAGTGGTATGTTGATGGCTATGGCTCTGATAGACGGCAAGAGTACTCTCACCGTCACTACACCTATAGAGGCTGTGGACAACGTGAACGTCACTATGCAGTCTATGCAAAATTTTGGAGTACATATAGTCAAACAAGGAGACGGTGGCAAAAACACTTCATTTACTATAATGCACACCGAGAGATACCGTTCGCCACTAGATATCACTATAGATGGAGATTGGGCTAGTAGTGGTACGTGGCTAATAGCAGGGGCTATATGTGGCAACGTAGAGGTGAGTGGTCTAAATCTAGAGTCAAATCAAAGTGATAAAAATATCATAGATATACTAGACAAAATGGGAGCGAATATAAGATTTGAGGGCAAATATATATGTAGTATATTGTCCAACCTAAACGCGATAGATTATGATGCTCGTACCACTCCCGACCTCGTGCCTATATTGTCGGTAGCGTGCGCCGTAGCAGAGGGGACGTCTAGGATTAGAAACGTGGCGAGACTGCGTAGTAAAAATGGAAATAGACTAAACGGTGTGATTAAAGCCCTTAATTCGGTAGGTATAAAAGCCTACGAAGAAGGGGACGACCTAGTCGTAGAAGGTGGTCTAGTAGAGGGTGGTAGAGTGTCTACCCAAGGAGACCATAGACTAGTGATGATGGCTCTACTGCTAGGTATAGTCAGTAGGGACAATATAGCCATAGAGGGCGTGGGAGCAGTAGACAAGGTGTATCCTAGATTTTTGGAGGACTTCGTATCCCTAGGTGGCAAATACACCGTTGAGAATTAAACATGGCTACTAAGAAATCAAAGTCAACTAGAGTAAAAAACAACGAAAACATGGCTGTCAAGCGCTATGAAAGCACAGCCAAGGGAACAATAATCCTAGGCAAATTGACGGAAAAACAACTAATAGAATTGGACCTAATCAAAGAGAAAAAATCTAAAGACAGAGGATAAATTATGCGAAGAAGTGGAGTGTTGATGGCTATATCAAGTTTGCCTAGCGGATATTCGATAGGCAATTTTGGTATGGAGGCTTATCGCTTTGTAGATAGGCTAGCAGAGGGAGGATTTGGCGTGTGGCAGATACTACCCTTATCCCCTATAGACGAGTGTCACTCTCCCTACAAGTCCACCTCTGCCTATGCTATAGATCCGTACTATCTAGACCTAGAGGATTTGTATCGCAGGCTACTCATATCCATAGACGAACTGGAGTATAGTAGAGAGAAAGACGAATACCTCTGCGAATACGAGAGACTAGGAGAGGAGAGATGGGCGCTACTCAAAAAGGCTAGCGCTAGAGTGGTAGATAGGAGCGAGTATCTATCACAAATATCCTCTCTACCCAAACTATACGAGTACTGCAGATATATGTCCCTCAAAGAACTCAACGAGGGTAAGCCTTGGTACGAGTGGACAATAGGAGAGGTAGATGAGGAGAGGACGTGGCCATATATATTTGTGCAAGTCACTCTCTACAATCAATGGTTATCTCTCAAATCATACGCCAACTCAAAGGGTGTCTCTATCATAGGAGATATGCCTATATACGTGTCTCACGATAGCGCAGACGTGTGGGCAAATAGAGAGTACTTCCAACTAGACAAGAGGGGTATGCCTACCGCCGTGGCTGGAGTGCCACCAGATTATTTTTGCCAAGACGGACAACTGTGGGGCAATCCTCTATACGACTGGAGCAAGATGAAAAAAGACGGCTATGCCTGGTGGAGAGATAGACTCTCGCACGCATTGTCTCTCTACGACGGAGTGAGGATAGACCATTTTAGAGCGTTTAGCGAATATTGGTCCGTACCCTCTAGCGCTACCACAGCCAAAGAGGGCAAGTGGCGAAGAGGCCCTGGCAAGAGTCTCATAGACGCTATAGCAGACATCACTAGAGGTAGACTAGTCATAGCAGAGGACCTAGGCGATATAGACGACAAGGTGATAGAACTACTAGAGTATTCGGGATACCCAGGTATGAGGGTGTGGCAATTTGGATTTTTGACAAAAGGAGATAGCGTACACCGACCTCACAATTATACGGAGAACTGCGTAGCGTACACGGGGACTCACGACAACAATACCCTGCTAGGATACGTGTGGGAGATGGATAGTGGTATGAGAGATAATATGCTATCCTACATAGGATACACGGATGCCAACTGGGACAGGTGCTACGACAGTATCGTCAAGATACTATATATGTCTAGGGCAGAGACGGTGATACTCCCTCTCCAAGACCTACTAGGATATGGAGCAGACACGAGGTTAAATATACCGGGACAAGCAGGCGGCAACTGGAGATATCGTGCCACCAAGAGACAAATAGAGAGTATCGACATGGACAAGTTTAGGACGTTTGGCAAAACGTACAATAGATAAGGAGTGAATTATGATATTTGACAAGATAGACAACCTCTCTACATATAGAGGTATTAGCAAGAATTTGGACACGGCTATAGAGTATCTACTCAATACCAATTTTGAAAAGGTGGCTGACGGCAAGTACGAGGTGGACGGCAGAGAAGTGCACGTGACTATCTCTACCTACGAGACCAAGGTCGAGGCTGACGCCAAGACGGAGACACACGACAATTATATAGATATCCAGTATATCATAGAGGGAGAGGAGTGTATGAAATATGCTCCCAAGAGCGAGTGTCTACCACTAGTGCCATATAATAGCGACAAGGACGTGGAGTTCTTCACCTGCGAAGAGATGCTAGAACTCAAAGTAAGTGCTGGCAAGTACGCTATATTTTTCCCTCAAGACGCTCACAAACCTGCATACAACCACGAGACCACCAAGGTACGCAAAGTACTAGTTAAGATAAAAATAAATTAACGAAGGATTATCTATGAACTTTAGTAAATTAGACGAATTTTTGGACAATGCTATCAATATGACGGGAGTGCCAGGCTCTCATATCGTCATACACCGAAAGGGAGAGAAGATATACGAGAAGAAGACTGGCTATAGCGATATAGAGAAGAAAATACCTATAGTAGGCAACGAGACCTACGATATGTATAGTTGCTCCAAGATGCTCACTTGTATCACGGCGCTCACACTACTAGAAAAGGGTGTGTATCACCTAGACGACCTTGTGTCTACATATCTACCAGAGTGCGACGTCACGGTATTTTATGCGCAACAGCAACTACATCAACAAGGCAACGCACTCCACTCCAAGATGATGAATATACTAATGGCAGCCCTAGAACACGAGGGATATATCAAAATAAAGTAATCATGGCAAAACAAATATCAAAAAAGCAAATAAATAGGGTACAAGCCCCCTTAGGCGAGGGACTCAACCAAGAGCAGGTCAACGAGAGGGTGCTAGCAGGGTGGACAAACGTAGCAGGTAAGACGGCAGGCAAATCTTATCTAGAGATTATCTGTTCAAACGTCTTTACGCTATTCAATTTCTTGTGTCTACTCATGGCAGGAGTCATCATAGCAGTAGGCAGACCTGGCGACGCGCTATTTAGCGTGATATATCTAGCCAATACTCTCATAGGTATCATACAAGAGATAAGGGCAAAGAACCAAGTGGAGAAATTGTCTCTAATGACAGCCCCCTCAGCCACCGTCACCAGAGGTGGAGAGGATATCACTATACCAGTCACAGACGTGGTGGTGGACGATATCGTGCTATATAGAGCAGGAGACCAGATAACCATAGACGGTATAGTACTATGCGAGGGGCTAGAGGTCAACGAGTCTCTACTCACAGGCGAGAGCGTCCCCGTTCGCAAGAAGGTAGGAGACGTCATATACGCAGGCAGTTTCGTGTCTAGTGGTAGAGGATATTGTAGAGCAGACAAAGTTGGCGAAGACAAGTACGTAGAGGGACTCACTCGCAAGGCTAGACAGTACAAAGCCCCCAAGAGTCAACTATTTGTCTCTCTCAAAAAACTCATCAACATAATCACTATGATACTCATACCTCTAGGAGTCGTGCTATCTATCAGCAATTACAATCTAATCGTAGGCACGGGAGAGGGAGATATAGCAGACCTAGTCACACGCACGGCAGGCGCGCTAGTAGGACTAATACCTGCAGGTATGTTTTTGCTAACCTCTACGGCGCTAGCAGTCGGAGTCATCAATCTCTCTAGGAGAAAAACGCTAGTGAGAGACCTGTACTCTATAGAGATGCTAGCGAGAGTAGACGTGCTATGTCTAGACAAGACGGGTACTATCACCGACGGTACTATGAGAGTAGACGAGGTGATAGGCGATATAGACGAGGTGGAGATAAAGTGTCTATGTAGATCCTTGATAGATGCGACCAAGGACGACAATCCTACAGCGAGAGCCATACTCAAATATTCTAGCGACGCCGAGTGTCGTAGTTGTGTGAAATATATGGCATTTAGTAGCGAAAAGAAAATGTCGGCAGTATCTCTATCAGACGGCTACACCTATATACTAGGAGCAGAAGAATTCGTGATAGGTACTAGTCACCTATCTACCTCTTACGCCGAGAAAGGCAAGAGAGTAGTGGTGCTAGCCAAGGCAGAGGGAGTCATAGGAGATAGTGGAGAGATACCACTAGATAGACGCCTTGTCGCCACCATAGTCATAGAGGATAATATCAGAGATACGGCTATAGAGACTATAGAGTGGTTTAGACAAAACAGCGTAGAGGTCAAGATAATCTCTGGAGACAATCCCCTCACGGTATCACGCATAGCCGAGCAAGTAGGAGTAGAGAACGCCTCTAGGTACATATCACTAGACGGTATGAGTGAAGACGAAGTGAGAGACGCCGTTGACAAATACACCGTATTTGGCAGAGTGAGTCCCGAACAAAAGTACTTCATCATCAACCAACTCAAAAAGCAAGGTCGTACCGTAGGTATGACAGGAGACGGTGTCAACGATATACTAGCATTTAAGGAGGCAGACTGCTCGGTGGCTATGGCAGAGGGTAGTGACGCTGCCAAGGCTGTGGCTACGGTCGTGCTAACAAATAGTGATTTTGCCTCTATGCCCAAGGTGGTAGAAGAGGGTAGGCGAGTAGTCAACAATATCGAGAAGAGTAGTTCGCTATTTTTGATGAAAAATATATTCACAATGCTATTTACTATAGTGATGATATGCGCAGGCTCGGCTTATCCACTCACTCCGTCCAAGGTGATGCTATACGAGGTGTTCGTCATAGGACTACCTTCGTTTGTGTTGGCGCTACAGCCCAACAAAAAACTCATCAAAGGAAATTTCTTGTTCAACGTGCTATCTAGGGCAATACCTTATGGACTACTATTCTTCTTATCCGTATTGTCTATCTACCTCATAGCCCCAGCCGTAGGTCTAGAGGCGCATTGGGAGCAGATGGTAGTGTACACCCTCACTTACGTAGGATTTGTGTCGCTATTCAATCTATCCCGTCCGTTCAACAAGTTGAGAACTGCTATGGTGATAACTTGTTTCGTGCTATCAGTAGTGGGATTTGTAGTATTGCCATCTATATCCTTCGCAGGCAAGCCTATGCTAGATATGTCCCCTATACCACTAGAGGGATACGGCATAGTAGGAGCGATAGTGCTAGTGGCGATACCTCTAATGTATCTATTTAACTATCTCACCGACAAGGTGGTAGAGCGTATAACCAAAGCGAGAAGTTAAAATCAAAAAAAACGAATTTTTCAAAACGATATAGTCAAAATGCTACCAACACTTTACAAATGAAACAAATGGTTGGTTTAATGTACGAAACAACTCTGATATAATACAATTGTTCACAGCGAACGAACAAAGAAATTATATTTGGAGGAATTAGTATGGAAAAGCAATTTGTAGCATACGAGTACAAAGAAGTGGTAGTTAGCAAGGCAAGAGCCGAGATGGTGTCGGATTTGGTGGAGAACTTTGGTTGGGAAATCACCTCAAAGGTAGTAGGCATTGGCAAAGTGACATATTCTCTCAAGCGCGCGTACAATATATCTAATAAAGAAAAAGTAAGCGCCCTAGAGAAAGAGTTTTTTGACAACTTGGCACAATTGGAAAAGGTCAACTCTACCAAGTTTGACAAGGGTGGCACAGTTGCCCTCACCGTAGGACTAGTAGGTACTGCATTTGTAGCAGGTGCAACCTTTAGTTATCTAGGAGGTCTCATAGCCTTGATGGTAGGACTAGCAGTACCAGGATTTGCCATGTGGGGACTAGCACCTTATCTCAACAAAAAGATTAACCAAAAAAATAGTGAAATCGCTGACCGTGAGAGCGCTATACTACTAGACAAGATTTACAAAATAGCGCTAGATTCGTTTAATCTAATCAAGGCATAATAGGAGTGAGACACATGACGCTAGGAGAAAAACTAAAGTATCTGAGAAAGCAAAAGAATATCACTCAGACACAGTTCGCAGATATGCTATACGTCACACGCCAGGCTGTACAAAAATGGGAGAGTGACCTATCTGCGCCAGATTTGAGCAAACTCCCCGATATCAGCAAGACGTTGGGGATATCTATAGATATGCTCCTTGACGAAAGTGTAGACGAAACGGCGCTCATTAGAGAGTTGACAAAAGGAGAGTCTACTCAGGAGCAGACGATAGTGTCCTCTGCCAAGAGTAGGTCTATGCTAGATTATCTACTGATGATACCTATAGGGCTAGGAGTAGCCGTGGTTATAGGTATGGCGTACCTCATGGGTGCGATAGCAGTAGGTCTGCTATTTGGCGTAGCCGTGGGCAGTATAGGCTACGGTCTATTTTCGATAGCAAATATATTTCTAAACGCATCTATAGGCACGGGCGCTATACTCATATCCGTATCTTTTGCGTTGATAGGTATAGGGATATCCTATCCTGCATACCTACTAGGTAGATGGTGGCTAGCCAAGTACTTGGCGCTCATACCAAAACTCAACGGTTTGGTCAGACGACTAGTCAAAGGAGTAAGATTATGAAAAGCAAATGGTTATATCTATCATACGCGTTGATAGCCATGGGGCTGATAGTCTTTTTGGTGGGTTTATCACTAGGAGGGCTAGTAGGATTTAGTTATTTCCCTAGCGTATGAAGATAATAGAAAAATATAGACAAATGACGGTAGAAGAACGCGCCATACTGCTAAGTACGTGTACGGGGTTGTTCAATATGGTATGGGCGATAGTACAGATAGTATTTGGTATCGTGTACGACGCCCATTTTCTAATAGCGTCGGGATTGTTTTCGGCATGTATGAGCGTGATCAGAGGGCTAAATGCGTATTCGCTCAAGAGAGAGGATGTGTCCCTCGAGAAAAAAGTCGTGCGTATCACCTCCGTACTCATATCTTTGGCAGGGTTGTGTTATGCAATATATATGCTTAGGTTGCTCGGAGGCGCTAAGCCTATGGATTTTGGACTGATACCCTCTATCACGATAGCGCTATTTTCATTTGTCAGCATCACGATAGCCATTATCAATTTGTTTAAGATGAAAGGGCGTAGAGCGAGCCTAGGGACTATTAGACTCGCGTCGTTGGTCTCGGGACTCACCAATATCATGCTCACCCAAATGGCACTACTAATGACGCAAGTGCCCGATATGAATCAGGAGTACAACTTTTATTTTGGGCTATTTGTGGGATTGGTGACGATAGCGCTAGGCATACTAAATATCCTCCACGACCGAAAGGTTCGAACTACTAGCAAAAACGATACGGATACTCACGATTAGCCAAAATACGTGCGTGGGCGCATGCGTATACGATATGCGTATACAATAATATATATTATAGGCGAAAAACTTGCAAAAATAGTGATTTTACTATGCAAAATAGTGTGTCAATCTGTCAATATACACTATATATAGTGGCTAAAAAATATCCTCAAAAAACCACTAAAAAACAGTTGACATATTTGTCCTTTGATGATATTCTATATACGCACCAAAGAAGAGGTGTATTTTTTATGGAGGTGTTTAGTAATGGCAGCAGACGCTAGAGTAAGAATCACTTTGGCTTGTACAGAGTGTAAGCAAAGAAATTACGACACAAAGAAAAACAAGAAGAACGATCCAGACAGACTAGAACTCAACAAATATTGTCCTTTCTGTAAGAAGACTACAGTACACAAAGAGACAAAGTAAGGTCTCAAGGAGGCTTATAATGGATAAGAACACACCTAATCAAAAGACTAAGAAAAAAGAAAAGAAGCCTGGCAAGATAGGTACTTTTCTAAAAGAGACCAAGTCCGAAATCAAGAAAGTGACCTGGCCTACTTTTGCTAAGGTTGTCGCACAGACAGGCGTAGTGCTTGCCGTAGTGGTAGTATTTATGCTAGTGTTATTTGGCATAGATTCGGGACTTGGAGCATTGCTCAAGCTCATCACCGGCTAAACGGGGAGATAGAATATGGCTGATAATACTCAAGCAAAGTGGTACATCATCCACACATACTCGGGTTATGAGAAGATGGTGCAAGTCAATCTTCAAAAACTCGTAGAAAACAACAATCTCGGTGATTTTATCTTTGATATCGTAGTACCTATGGAGGACGACGTCGTTGAGAAGGCTGACGGCAAGAAGAAGGCTATCCAACGCAAGAGATTCCCTTCATACGTATTCCTCAAGATGATATATAGCAACCACATATGGTTCTTGGTCACCAACACTAGGGGCGTCACGGGATTCGTAGGCCCTGCAGGTAGACCTCAACCATTGAGCACCGACGAGATTAGACGTATAGGACTAGAGAATCTAACCCTAGAGGATATAGGCATAGAGGTCGGCGACACCGTCAAGGTCATCAGCGGAGCATTTACCGATTTTGTCGGAGAGGTCAAGGCTATAGACGTCGACAAGCAAAAGATGCAAGTATCGGTATCTATGTTTGGCAGAGAGACTCCAGTAGAACTAGCGTTTAACGAAGTGGAGAAGTTCAACGCATAATTAATATGTTAATCGCGCTCGAGAGGGCGTACGTGGGAGAGATGCAAAAATCTTTAATTGTATCTTGTTTGACCACTAGGAGGTATAAATAATATGGCACCACCCAAGAAGATTAAGGCAGTTGTAAAACTACAACTCCCAGCGGGTAAAGCAACCCCAGGACCACCAGTTGGTTCGTCCCTTGGACCTCACGGTATCAACATACCAGGATTCACCAAGGACTTTAACGACAGAACTGCTAAGCAAGCAGGCCTCATCATACCAGTCGTAATGACTATATATGAGGATCGTAGTTTTGAATTCGTACTCAAGACTCCACCAGCAGCAGTCCTAATCAAGAAGGCAATAGGCATAGAGTCAGGTTCTGCTCGTAGCAACCGTGACAAAGTAGGCACTATTACCAAGGCACAAATCAAAGAGATAGCAGAACTAAAGATGCCTGACCTAAATGCAGGTTCTCTAGAGGCTGCCATGAGCATGATCGCTGGCTCTGCTAGAGCTATGGGCGTAGTCGTAGTGGACTAAGGAGGGCGTTATGAAGAAAGGTAAGAAATATATAACTGCACTCTCCAAGGTAGAGAACGTCGCTTACGCACCAGTAGACGCTATGGCCAAGGTCGTAGAGATAGCATCTGCTAAGTTCGACGAGACAGTAGAATTGCACGTTAAGTTGGGTGTAGACCCACGTCACGCTGACCAACAAGTCAGAGGCGTGTGCGTACTACCTCACGGTACAGGTAAGACCCTCAAGGTATTGGTTATCGCCAAGGGCGCTAAGGCAGACGAGGCTCAAGAGGCTGGTGCTGACTTCGTAGGCGCTGAGGAGATAGTAGCCAAGATCCAAAAGGAGAATTGGTTTGACTTTGACGTCTGCGTGACCACCCCTGATATGATGGGCTTGGTAGGTAGACTAGGTAAGGTACTCGGTCCTAAGGGACTCATGCCTAACCCAAAGAGTGGTACTGTGACCATGGACGTTAAGAAGGCTATCGCTGAGATTAAGTCTGGTAAGGTAGAGTACCGTGTAGACAAGAGCGCTATCATACACGTCGGTATCGGCAAGGTATCATTTGGCGCTGACAAACTAGTAGACAACTTCAACACCGTAATGGAAGCCGTAGTTAAGGCTAAGCCATCTGCTGCAAAGGGACAATACCTACGTAGCATCACCCTAGCATCTACTATGGGACCTGGTGTCAAGGTAGACTACAAGATCTAAACTAAAAAACTAAATCGTACCCAAGACCACAAGGGGCTATTCTTAAAAATCTTGTGCAGGTATAGAGCAATACAATCGTAGTATTTTGCCTCCGTACTTGTCAAGTGCGGAGGTTTTTTTGTGGCGAGGGTATACCCAAATCTATAAAGGAGGTTTGAGAAAAATGGCAGACAAGAAGATTTCTGATGCAAGAATTGCAAAAGAAGGCGTAGTAGAAGAGATCAAAGCCCGTATTCAAAAGGCAGAGTCTTTCGTAATCGTTGACTACAAGGGACTCACCGTGGCTCAAGATACCGAACTACGTGCAGAATTTAGAAAAAATGGCGTAGAGTACAAAGTACTCAAGAACCGTCTAGTTGCTATCGCACTCAAGGATCTAGGATACTCTGATGAGTTCATCAAGCATCTCGAAGGACCTAGTGCTATCGCATTTACTTACGAAGACCCTGCAGCAGCAGCACGCATAGTACTAGCCGGCACCAAGAAGTTTGACAAACTCACTATCAAGTGTGGTATGTTGGACGGAGATTATCTAGATGAGAAGGCAGTCAAAGACTTGGCAAAACTCCCATCAAGAGAGGTTATGCTCTCTATACTCGTGGGCACACTCCAAGCACCTATCTCTGCACTCGCTAGAGCAGTCAAGGCAGTATCTGAGAAAGAATAATATCCTAGATTTATTCGAGATTTTCCGTCGAGGAAAACGTGCGTGGAGACGCTTCACTCAGGGTGAGCACTACCCCAAGTGCAAAAAATAAAATTATCAAAAGGAGAAATTAAAAATGGCTGATATAAAGGCAATGATCGATATGATCAAAGAGATGAAAGTTACAGAACTAGCTGAGCTAGTTAAGGCAATCGAAGAGGAATTTGGTGTTACCGCTGCTGCTCCAGTTGCAGTTGCTGCTGCACCTGCTGACGGTGGCGCTGCTGCTGTAGAAGAGAAGAGCGAGTGGACTGTTATCCTAAAGTCTGCTGGTGCTTCCAAGATGAACGTTATCAAGTTGGTTAAGGATATCGCTGGCCTAGGTCTAATGGAGGCTAAGGCTCTAGTTGACGGTGCTCCTAAGGCTGTCAAGGAGAACGTGTCCAAGGATATCGCTGATGACGTAGCTAAGAAGTTGACTGAGGCTGGCGCTGAGGTTGAGGTTAAGTAATTTAACTCTACTAAAATCCCAAAACTTTCCCGACAAAATCGGGAAAGTTTTTTTGTGCAAAAAAATTAAAAAGGTGAGGAGGACACAAGATTTTGGACTAGAGGGAGATGTCTATCTCGAGCAGTCGTACACACTAGATATTTGCAAAAAAGAGTGAGAGAGGATATGTTTTTTGGTAGAATTATACACAAATGCAAATATAGTGCAACAAATTGCCTTTTTAGCAAAGAGATATGCTTTTAATTCGTTTGCAATATTATATTTAATTATGATATAATTAATTAAAAAATAAATACCCACTATGGAGGTTATTATGAATAAAGATACACTTGCTATCAACGCTATTAGAGTTTTGTCCGCTGAGGCTATCGACAAATCCAAGTCTGGTCACCCAGGTCTACCCCTAGGCTGTGCACCTGTGGCATACGAATTGTATGCGCATCACATGAAGTTTAACCCACTCAATCCTGATTTTGCCAATCGTGATAGATTCGTGCTTAGTGCAGGACACGGTTCAATGTTGATGTATTCGCTACTACACCTATTTGGTTTTGGTTTGACCAAAGAGGATTTGATGAACTTTAGACAAGCAGGCTCACTCACCCCAGGACACCCAGAGTATCGTCATACCAAGGGAGTAGAGACCACCACCGGCCCTCTAGGACAAGGTGTGGCTAATGCCGTAGGTATGGCTATAGCAGAGAGTCACCTCGCTGCTATCTACAATCGTGAGGGATATCCTGTAGTAGACCACTACACCTACGCACTATGCGGAGACGGTTGTATGATGGAGGGTATAGAGAGCGAGGCTGCATCACTAGCAGGTACTCTCAAACTAGGCAAACTTATCGTACTATATGACGACAACGGTATATCCATAGAGGGAGATACCGACACAGCCTTTACCGAGGACGTAGGCGCGCGCCACGAGGCTCAAGGTTGGCAAGTTATCTACGTAGATGACGCCAACGACGTCTCTGCTATTGCCAAGGCTATCGAGAGTGCCAAGGCAGAGACAGAGAAGCCATCTCTCATAGTATTCAAGTCAGTCATAGGATACGGCTCACCTCTAGCAGGCAACGCAGATTGCCACGGTTCACCACTAGGAGCAGACAACACCAAGGCGCTCAAGGAGTTCTTGGGTTGGACTTGCGAGCCATTTGAAGTGCCAGCAGAGGTCAAGGCTATCGCTGGAGAGTATGCCGACCTAGGCGCTAAGGTTGAGAAAGACTGGAATGATATGATGTCTGCTTACGCCAAAGCGTATCCAGACCTATACGATAGTTACCTCAAGGCTATGAACGGAGAGTTGCCAGACCTAGAGAAGATAGAGGATTTGTGGACTTTTGAAAAGGATGATGCTAGCCGTGGATACAGCGGTACAGTCCTCAACAAACTATACAATTACGTACCTACCCTAATGGGTGGTAGCGCAGACCTAGCACCTAGCAACAAGTCAAATATCAAGAAGGCAGGCTACTACGGTGCTGATTCTAGAGAGGGTATCAATATGCACTTCGGTGTCAGAGAGCACGCTATGGGCGCTATCGTCAATGGTATGCAACTACACGGTGGAGTTAGAGCATATTGCGCTACGTTCTTCGTATTTGTAGATTATATGAAACACGCTATCAGACTAGCGTCTCTTATGAAACTACCTATCACCTACGTACTCACTCACGATTCTATCGGTGTAGGTGAAGACGGTCCTACTCACGAACCTGTCGAGCAACTAGTATCATTGCGTTCTACCCCAGGTGTCAAGGTATTCCGTCCAGCAGACGGTATAGAGACCACCGCAGGATACATCAGCGCTATGACTGGCGACGGTCCTACTGCTCTAGTACTATCTCGTCAAACCTTGCCACGTATAGAGGGAGAGGGCAGACGTGAAGGAGCATTGAGAGGTGGATACGTCCTACGTGATTGCGAGGGAGATCCAGACGTAATACTAATGGCAAGTGGTAGCGAAGTCGGTCTAATACTCAAGGCTTACGAGAAGTTGACCGAGTGTGGCGTGCTAGTCAGAGTAGTATCTATACCTTGTATGGAACTATTTGATAGCCAAGACCCAGAGTACATAGAGAGCGTACTACCATACCACGTCAGAGCAAGAGTAGCCGTAGAGGCAGGTAGCAGTTATAGTTGGTACAAGTACGTAGGTATCGACGGCGAGATGGTGACTATGGATACCTTCGGCGCATCTGCTCCAGCAGGCGTACTATTCGAGCAATTTGGATTTACCGTAGACAACGTGGTAGACAAGGCGTTTAGCGCTATCGCCAACAACACCTACTTTGATGAAGATTGCATAGGCGAGTGTAGTGCTTGCGACCTAGATTGCCCTACTAGAGAATAATATGAGTACTTATCAAAAGATAGGCATGGTCGTCGCTATGGCCAAGGAGTTGTCTCCTATGCTAGCCTCCCTTGGACAAAAGGTAGGCGTAGTGGACAAAGATTGCTTTAGGGCAGAGGTGTATAGGCTAGGCGATAGAGAGATTTACGTGTGTGAGTGTGGCATAGGGCAGATATCTGCCACTATCGCTACACAAATGCTCGTGAGTTTTTGCCAGGTAGGACTTGTTATCAACTTTGGAGTAGCAGGTTCGCTCAACGCCAGTTTTGATATAGGCGACATAGTGCTAGCAGAGGGAGTAGTGCATACGGATAGAGACTTGTCTCCTATAGACCCCGTCAAGCCTGCTCAATATGGCGAGTACGACAGTGTGGTCATACCTACTACGCAGAGCCTAGTAGAGGTAGTCAAGTCCATACAAGACGTGCCTGTGGGCATAGTGGCTAGTAGCGAGAAGTTCGTAGCCGATAGCACCACCAAAGATAAGTTGGTGGCAGACTACGGTGCAGACCTATGCGATATGGAGAGCGCAGGAGTGCTACTCACCTCTAATCGCAACTCAATACCAGTCATTATCATCAAGGCTGTGTCTGACAAAGCCGACGATAGTGCCGTGATGGACTACAATAATATGGCAAAAATCGCCTCAAAAGCATACGTAAACCTAATAACTATGTTATTAGAGGTGTTGTAAGGCGAAAAAATGTTTGACACATTTAAACTTTTTGTCTATAATATACAAATGCGAAAGTACGCACCAATTTAAAAAATAACTAATGTGAGGACATAAATATGAAGAGAACTTACCAACCTAAAAAGAGACAAAGAAGCAAAGTAAACGGTTTTCGCAAGAGAATGAGAACCGTAGGCGGACGCAACGTTATTCGTCGTAGACGCAATAAGGGTAGAGCAAGACTATCTGCTTAATCTAGGAGGCTGATGGAGACATCAGCCATATCCATTTTATAAGGAGTTAGGGGTATATGCAGAGAAAATACCGTCTGAAAAACACACGTGCTTTTTCGTACATATACCGCAAAGGTACTGCCGTCAAATCTCAAAATATGGTGCTTATGACTGCGCCTACCAAGTATCCTATGCAGATAGGACTATCCGTCAGCAAGAAGGTAGGAGGCGCTGTAGTGCGCAACCGTGTCAAGAGACTTTTGAGAGTGGCGTTTGGACAATGCTTGTCCTCTATGGACAACAAGTTCAATTACGTACTCATAGCCAGACCTTCGATAGTAGGTCGCAGTTGCCTAGAGGTATGTAGCGAACTCAAGTCCGTGCTATATCGAGCAGGCAAGATAGGTGACGCAGATGCGTAAAGTATTTGTATCCCTCATACGCTTTTATCAAAAGCATATCTCACCTGCATTTCCAGGCAAGTGTAGGTATCAGCCTACTTGTTCGCAGTACGGTATAGAGGCCATAGAGAAACACGGTGCTATCAAGGGTGGATTACTCACCATTTGGCGCATACTCCGTTGCAATCCTTTCTCCAAGGGTGGATACGACCCCGTACCAGAGCCCAAGAGAAAAACTAACTCATCAATCAAAGAGGATTAATATGACTATATCATTTTTGGATTTTATCCCTCAGGGAGTACAATTACTTATCGAGTGGTTGTTGCAAGCAGTCACATCCAATTACGGTTGGGCTGTAGTGCTATTTACAGTCATTATCAAGTTGGCGCTATCACCTCTAGATATATGGCAGAGAGTATCTATGGCTAGCAACAATCGCAAGATGAAACGCATCAAGCCACAGTTGGACCAGATTAGCAAGAAGTATGCTAACGACCAACAAATGATGTATGCTAAGCAAAACGAACTATACAAGAAAGAAAATATCAAACTAATGGGTGGATGTCTACCTATGATACTTACTTTGATTATATTCTTCTCTGTGTTTAGTGGATTTAACCAAATGACTCGCAATCAGGCTATTGATGCTTACAACGAGGTGTATATTACCTACACCCAAGCATACAACGAGGCTATGGCTACCACCAACGACGTGGTAGTAGGATATAGAGCAGGCGAAGATGCCGTACTAGCCAAAGACGACGAAGATCCTTTCTTCAAGAGTTGGCTACACATAGGCAATATATTTGTCAGCGATACCCCTTGGAGTAGCAAACTCCCCACCTACGACACCTACACAGGTACAGGTATGGGATCACTAGGTATCAAGGATACCGACTTTGCAGAGGGAGTAGTATTTTCTGCTGATGAATACAACAAGGTAATGAAAGCCCTAGAGGAGAAGTACGCAGGTCAAGTCAACGGATATTTGATATTGCCACTACTAGCAGTAGCATTGAGTTGGCTATCCCAATGGCTATCACGCAGAGGTCAACCTCAAGTAGAGGGTGCTGCAGGATCAGGCAAGGGTATGCAAATCGTAATGGTAGGTATGATGGGTGTATTTGCCCTATTCTACAGTTCAGCATTTGCTATATATATGGTAGTCAGCCAAATATATTCTATCATTTTGCAAGCGATATTCAATGTTGTCAACAAATATCTCGACGACAAAGAGCAAGATAGGATAATGAGTACTACCTTCAAGAGATAATTAGGAGAAAGTTATGGAGAGATTACAGCAAACAGCCGACAACGCCGTAGCGTTTTTGACAGGTCTTATCGACAAGATGGGACTAGAGTGTTCGGTGACTGTCACTAGTAGCGAAGACAATAGAGTGAGAGTGCGTATCACAGGCAAGGACAATAGTGCCGTGATAGGTTATCGTGGAGAGACCTTGGACGCTATTCAATACCTCACTTTGCTATCTGCCAACAAGGGCGAAGAAAATTTTGTCAACGTGGTGCTAGACACCGAGAATTATAGAGAGAAGAGGACCAAGGTTCTCACCGATTTGGCAAATCGCCTAGCAGACAAGGCGTATCGCACAGGCCGTAGGGTGGAACTAGAGCCTATGAATCCATTTGAGCGCAGGATAATACACTCTGCTTTGCAAGGTAGCACCAAGGCTACCACCGAGTCGGAGGGAGAGGGAGACAATCGTCACGTAGTCATCATACCTCTCAACGTCAACAATGAGGACGTATACGATCCATATGCACCTGCCGACGGTTATGAGAAGAAGCCTATCACTTCTAGCGAGTTCAAGCGCAATGGCTTTGGTAAGATGAAGAGATTTGGCTACAAGAGAGGCGAGAGATAATAGATGTTTTGAGACAGGTTGGCGTAGGTCAGCCTGTTTTTTATGGAGGTACTATGAGCAGTATAGTTGCGATATCTACACCCCAAGGTATAGGTGGTATTAGCATAATACGATTGAGTGGAGAAGACTCGTTGAGTATCGCTAGTCGTGCTTTTGAGATGGCTACTCCCACCGACGTACAGCCACGCAGATTTTATCTGGGCTACGTAGGAGCAGAGGAGAGGATAGACCAATGTCTAATGGTTTATTTTAAAGCACCGTTTTCTTATACTGGCGAGGACGTGGTGGAGTTTCATTGTCACGGCAATATGCTCATAGCACGTAGAGTGGTAGAGTTGCTAGTAGACCTGGGGGCTACTATGGCTGATAGGGGCGAATTTACCAGGAGAGCATTTCTCAATGGCAAGATGAATTTGGCGTCCTGCGAGGGTATCGCCGATATGATTAATGCCGATAGCGACGCCTCTTTGCGAGCAGGATATAGATTGATGAGAGGAGAGTTGTCTACCACCGTGAGTGAGATGCAGGAGATACTCACAGAAGTACTCTCTGCCATAGACGGTGCGCTAGACTACCCCGAGGAGTTGTATGACGACGTGTACGAGGACACCCCTATTAGGCTAGAGAGGGTGAGCGATACTCTATATAGATTGATATCTACCTATAGAGAGGGACGTATGCTTCGCGAGGGTGTGAGCGTAGCCATAGTAGGGGAGCCAAATACTGGCAAATCATCTTTGCTCAACCGTATACTTAAGTACGATAGAGCCATAGTCACCGACGTGGCAGGCACTACTAGAGATACCTTGACGGAGAGTGTGCTATATCGTGACGTCAAACTCAACTTTACCGACACGGCAGGAATTCGAGAGGGTGAGGATATAGTAGAGATACAAGGTATCGAGAGGTCCAAAGAGGCCGCCCAAGGTGCAGACCTAGTAGTAGTTTTGCTGGACGCTACCAAAGAACTGGGAGCAGAGCAAAGACGATTGATAGACGAATATGCTAATAGACTGCATGTAGTAGCCGTCAACAAGACGGATTTGAATAGAGATTTTGAGATAGAGGACGCTATGTATATTAGCGCCAAGACTGGTGAGGGTGTAGACGAACTATTGGACAAGATAGTATCCCTCACGGTGGGTAGAGGAGACGGCGAAGTCGTCACCCACGTTAGACATCTAGACGCGCTCAAGAGGGCGTACGCATCTATCCGTTCTGCGATAGATAGTTATGATTTGGCGACTATCGACGTCACGGCTATAGATATCAAAGATGCTTGGTCGGCACTAGGCGAGATCACCGGTACTACCGTGAGCGAAGAAATCGTAGCCAGTATATTTAGTAGATTTTGCGTGGGCAAATAGAGGTGCATATGACTTTACCACAAGATACGTTTATACTGCTTAGTACCATCAACACTTGGCTTAGAGACGAGTACGATAGCATTGAGAGTCTATGCGAAGACAAAGGCGTGGAGCGCATAGAGATAGAGAAAAAATTGTCGCAGATAGGATACGTGTATGACGCCAATCTCAATAGGTTTGTATAACACAACCTCGCGTGCGCGCGCATACGCGTATATATATGTATAAGAGAGAGTACCACTCTCACGATTGATAGTATATAGATAAGGCTGATTTATCTCGCTTTATCTATTTTCTTTTTTTGCGAGATTTTCACCAATACTATGAATTTTTGGCGAAAAACCAAAAAAATAAAAAAATTTTCAAAAATTTTTCAAAAAATTTTTCAAAAATTTCTCCCAAAAACGAAAATTTTTCGACCTAATTTCCAAAAATATCTCACACCACCACCCCTAGTGGTCAAAAGGTGAGGAGCAAACTATATTTTGTGTTTTTTGCTATAGGTTTTTCTTTTTGATGACTTTTCGTCAGTAGTAGTGCTCTACTTTTCAAAAGCACCTATATATAGGGTGAAGTACGTGTGTTTGACATCTATATTTTGTGGTAAATAGGGTATCAAAATACTATATCCTCTGCACACGCGTCCGTCTGTGTCAAATGTTAAAAAACGCTAGATTTTACTGGGTTTTTTGGCAATTTTTTTGTCAAAAAATTTTTTAAAAAAGTTGCAAAAAACAGTTGACTTATATTTTACCTTATGGTAATATAATCAAGCACTCGCAAAGAGCGAGGGCGAGTACATTAACAACTAAATAGAGAGAAATGAGAAGCGAAGTGTAGAACGAAAAGTAAACTACAATAATGCTTTAAGACATCGAATTTTACGCAAGTTTGAGATGACAAAAGCGTTTTTAGATAGTCAAGATCGAACTTAAGAGTTTGATCCTGGCTCTGGA
>JAGBSX010000001.1 GCA_017631635.1 Clostridia bacterium
CCTCAGTAGTATAGGATACGCTAATATAGCCGAATGTGAGCCGTGTTCGTGTCTAGTGAGGGCATTGCCTATATCGTGGAGTAGCCCTGCGCATTTGACCAAATCCATATCCTTCTCACTATAGCCTAGTTGTTCTAGTATATGGCTAGCCATATGAGATACCCAACCTGTGTGCCTAAGCCCGTGCTCGGTATATCCTCTAGCAGACATACACTCATTTGCCCCTAGTATCAAGGCTGATACTTCTTCATCTCTCTTTAATAATTCGAAATACAACTCTCTTCTCCTATTTGATGATATCGTACTGGTACTCGGGCATCTCTCCCCCTAGTCTCTCGACTGCACTACGTATATCCAAAAAATCATAATAATTTAGTGTATGCATCTTGGCGAAATCTATGAGCACGTCTATCGCCCTATCATCACCGTATTGACCTAGATAAGTGGCGTGCAAGGATATATTCTCCCCCTTGAGAAAGGTGCGTACTAGCCACTCATACACTTCTTCTCTACCTATATAATGACTGACTATATCTAATAGTATGTCAAAAGTCTCGTCTTCGTATTCGCTAAGTAGTGGGAGTATCTTGTCTACTATCTCCTCTCTACCCCTAGATAGAGTATCTCCTATCATATCTCTGAGGTCTCTATCCCTGAGTGGATCTAGCATCATAGATAGTAGTATGTCGTCAGCCTTGTGACTACCTGATTCGTCTATCGCTGATATGAGGGATATGGCGAAATTCTCGTGCTCAATAGCCAACTCGGCTAGGTCTAGGACGTAAGCCTCCTTGGACAACTCCATAAGCACCATATCGGGTATATCCTTGTCCATAGATATACACTCCCTAACTATCTCTATGAGCCTGCACTCATCATCTAGTTTGGCTACGTAATCTCTAGGAGAGAGTCCATCTAGGTCGACGCTAGGAGTATCTTTCCACTCCTCGTACATATCTGGTATCTGTGCCTCCAAAACCTCTGGCTTGACCTTGCCGACTTGGGGCATAACTATCTCTCTAAGATAATCCTCAAACAATTTGTCCAAATCTATAATCATCTAAATATCTTCTCCGTAAGTCCTAATAAATCACAATATTTCTTGAAGGTGCGTTTGGTGACGGCTAGTCTATCCTTGACATCCTCAAAGGTGGTAGGTAGCCTCTTGTCCTCGCACAGTAGTAGTATGATACCTGCTATGGTGGCTGGAGAACGCAATTCACTCTCCCTGCCCCTAATCCTAGGTATGACTATCTCAAAACTATCTAGTAATCTCTGTTCAAAGCCCTCGCCGATACTACACGATTCGCTAAAGGCTATCGAATAAGCCTCCTTTAGCACCGTGGGGAGTTGGTCGTAGCAATCTGGGTACATTGGCTTGAAAAAGCCTATATTGTGTCTCAAATACGCCTTGATACGGGTGGTAGAGTGCGAGGTGACTAATGCCTCTATGAGTATCTTTTTGCCCAAATCTTGGACAAATACGTCTCTCAATATATCTCTAATCAATCTAACTGCCGAAGAATACTTCTTGTTGTCTACGATAACCTTGGACAGTAGTGTCAAAGTCTTCTCTTCGTATGATACCGTATAGTACCATTTGATATACGACACGGTGGTAGGGTCGTTTAACTCTCTTAAAAACTCCTCTTGGGACAAAGTGGCTAGATTAGTCAACTTTTGTTTGCGTCGCATAAGTTCGCCCAAAGATTCGTGGAGGAGATAGTCAAAAGGTTTGTCCCTACCAGAGAGTATCTCATCTATATAATACTTGGCGCTACAATGGTCGGAGTATATCATACGAATCTGCCTAAAGGCGATTAGGGATTCTTCTACCCTGCCACTATTGAATAGGGCTATGGCTCTGAGTTGCATAACTTGGATATCGTAGCGATGTGAGGAGAGCATATCAAAGTATCTAACTGCATCCTCGTGACGACCTGCCTCACACATAGCATAGGCTATCTTGAGAGAGACCTCTCCGTCATCTTTGATTTGCATAGAATTAATCTTGTCGACGTAGCCGTCCATCAGAGGTCTAGTCTCTTCTTTCTCTGCTAATACTCCTATCGCCATAGTCAGCGCCGTCAAATCGTCTGGATGTATAGACAATATCTCCAAGCACTCTCCATATGCTCCGTCGCTATCTCCTGCGAGAAGTTTGCATAGAGCCATTCTCTTGCGAGCAGTGACGTAATGGCGACTGCTCTTGGGGATAGTGGCTAGCATAGATATAGCATCCTTGGGATTGTCTGGGAGCATCTTGTCTACCAACTCAAGTATAGTCTTGTCCCTGTCGAATATCTCGTATTTTAGTGGCTTTCGCGTGGTAGTAGAGGTAGGAATACCTTCACTATAGACAGGGTCAAAATATCCCTCTCTAGCCTGTATGCGTGCCTGATACTCCCTAGCCGAGTCAAAGTGCCCTTGGGACAAGGATATACGATATAGCGCTATGAGACAGTCTACGTCATCAGGATATTTGCTATACATATCCACTAGTACCTGCGTAGCCTCCATGAGCGCTCCTGTCGAACAATATAGTTCGGCAAGTTTCATATAGTTGTCTCTGAGGGGTGTCAATTCTAGACTCCTCTTGATATAATATATCGCCTGCGCTACGTCGTGGTCTCTCAATGCTCTCATAGCAAACTTGTCATATATTTCTGCTGTGGGGCGAAACTTTAACTCACTCATTGAATAGCCTCTCTACACTATCTCTAGTATATCTATAATAACTATTGCAAAAATCACAATGTATCTCTATCAAACCTTGTTCATCTATGATATTTAGCGCATCTTCCTCTCCTAGAGACAGTACGATACTATCCATACGTGCCTTAGAACAACTACACTCGTAGGACACCTTCTCCTCGTCGTAGTACTCTACGTCAAATACCATAAACCTATCGGCTATCATCTCTCTAAAGGTCATAGTGTCCATCATAGTAGCCATAGCGTAAAAGTCCCTGACTATATCTTGGAGCATTACCTTGACCTCTTCGGGACAGCCTGGTAGTAGTTGCAAAAACATACCACACGCTCTCATCACTACACCATCTTCGATTATCACGTCGACGTGTACTGCAGAGGGTACTTGTTCGCTGAGGGTGAAGTAGTATGAAAAATCATCTGATATATTGCCTCTAGCGATACTGCATTTGCCTACGTAAGGCTCTTTGAGTCCCAAATCCTTGATGACTGTGAGTGAGCCTCCTAGCACACCTCTAGTGAGGTCGCTATAACCGTCTTTGTCGTATAGTTCGTAATCTTTGTTCTCTACGTAGCCTCGTACCTTGAGCCTAGTGGCTGCCGTCACTAGCCTGCCTAGTCCACCATCAGTATCGTAGGTGATACTCAACTTCTCTCTGCCCTTGAATCCCTCGCTCATAAATGCCGTAACGGTGAGCAATCTGCCCAAGGCTTGTATAGAGAGGTCGCTCATAGGAGAGTGCAATCTAACTGCCTCTCTCACTACCTCGGTGCTATCTATCAAGGTGATGACTGCATATTCGCCTATACCTGCTTTTTGAATAATACTCATTTTCGTACCTTTGCTCTAAAATAATATCTGTCCCCTCTATCTATGCACTCAACGTCTACGTATCCACACGACTTGAGCATATCTAGTAGATGTTGCTTGTCATAGATGCGCTGGGTGTGATATTCGTCAAATCTAGTGTAGGACTCCCCCTCTTTGACAAAAAAAGTGATGTCCATATCTACTAGGTCTTGACTGATAGTATTCGTCCATATATACGTGACGTCTTCTGCGTCGTACACGTATTGCCCTTGCTCAACCAAATCGGTGAGTTTGGCTCTAGAACTGACGTCAAATATCAAAGTGCCACCACTCTTGATACTAGTATAAATCGACAAAAATACCTCTAGTAGTTGCTCGTCTGCTACCACGTAGTTGAACACGTCGCACATAGCAGTCACTAGGTCGTATCTATCTCTCCCTAGAGGAGTGTCTAGTATATCTCCCTCGATATAGGTGATGCGCTTGCCTGCCTGACGTGATGAGTCCATAGCCACACGGAGCATATCACTAGACCTATCTAGTCCAGTCATATCCATACCCTTGCCTGCTAGTGCTATGGTAAATTTGCCACTACCACAGCCCACGTCTAGTCCTCTACCTACTGCATAAGATGCAATGAGTGACAACGAATACTCATAATCGTAGTCACTCATCATTTGGTCATATACGGTGGCTAATTGTCTATAACTATTAGCCATTGTCCTCTCCAGTCTCGCTATCATCTACGACGACGTCGGAGTCGTCTACTAGATTATCCTTCTCCTCTTGGAGTCGTGCTAAATCCTCACGCCTAAAGGTAGGGCTAAGTGGAGTGATGGTAGCCTCTTTCTTGAGTTTCTTGGGGTTGACGTATCTCTTGGACTTGGTAGGCTTCTTGGTAGCAGTAGTCTCTCCTTCGGTAGCCTTGTATAGTCCTCTATTGTATGCCTTGTTGTGCTCTCTGACGTTGATATGCTTGTCCATGACGTACTGCACATACGTAGTCCACATGAGTGGTAGTAGCGCAAATCCAAATATGAATAGTAGCATAGAGATATACACTCCTATCACACTCAATTGAGTCAATAGTATAACTACTCCTACTATCGCAGTCATCAATATAGTCATAGGTAGCATAGCGATAAGTAATAGTATACTATTTTTGACGTGGACAAAGAACTTGTTGCGATACATAGTAATCATAGGCATCAAGTATATGAGCATCATCACTAGTAGCACTATCGCTATGATAGATAACACGTAGCCTAGTGTGTGTAACCAAGTCAATTCGCCTGCTAGAGTCGCTATGTGGTGAGAACTGATATTGTACACCATAGCGTGCAAAAATATACCTATCAAGGTGGTGAGCAAGGTGTATTGTTTCCAGTCCTCTTTGAGTCCCTTCCAAAAGTCTACCCTGATGCTAACTGGCTCGCCCCACACCATATTGCGCAATACTCTCATAAGTCCTGCTATACCAGGTCCTGCAATGGCGAGGGCTGGTATCATAAGTAGATACATAAATAGTTCGGCACTAAGCACCTCTATCTCTGCCTGTATGATAGAATCGGTGTAGCCCGGATATCCTATACCTATATTACCTACGAAATTGTAATCTGATCCAGCCACCGTAGATGATGATGGTATCAAGAATATAACTATAAATAGTAGTGGTAAGCAAAATAGCATAGTCAACAAGTTGACCTTAGTCAAGTTGTTGAATTGAGTCTTGATGATGTCCCAATATTGAGCCTTGCGCGTGGTGGGCAAGTTGAGGGACTTAATCTCGTTGGCTGACAAGTTGCTGTCTATGTTGTTAAAAATACTCATATCTCACTCCGTTGGTTGTTTACACTGATGTAATCAGTGCAAAAATATACTTCGACCTATATATAATACAACAAATTGAGATGAATATCAATAGATTTTTGGGGAGTTTGCCAAAAAGTTTTGACACAAACGCCTATTTGGTGCTAAAATACCTAGGTATTATATATTTTTTACTGCTAATATGGAGGTTTTATTATGCTAAACGTCGCAGTAGTTGGCGCTACCGGTATGGTAGGCTCAAAGTTTTTGAAAGTATTGGAAGAAAAAAAGTTGCCAGTAGATAACTATTATCTATTCGCATCTGCCAAGTCCGCTGGCAAAGAAGTGGACTTCATGGGCAAGAAACACGTCGTTATAGAACTAAATGAACAAAACGTCAAGGCTCTAAATATAAACATAGCGCTATTTAGTGCAGGTGGCTCTATCTCTCGTGATTTTGCTCCTATATTCGCATCTATAGGCGCTACCGTCATAGACAATAGTTCGTACTGGCGTATGAACGAAAAAGTACCTCTAGTAGTACCAGAGGTCAATCCAGAAGATATAGAGTGGAACAACGGCATAATCGCCAATCCTAATTGCTCTACTATCCAAGCAATGGTGGCTCTCAAACCTCTCGACGACGCATTTGGCATCAAGAGAGTAGTGTATAGCACCTATCAGGCTGTATCTGGTGCAGGTGTCGCTGGCTACAACGACCTACTCGAAGGCAAAGAGGGTGTACCTCCTAAGAAGTTCCCTTATCCTATATATGGCAATATCTTGCCTCATATAGACGTATTCCTCGACAATGGCTACACCAAAGAAGAGGAGAAGATGATCAAGGAGACTCGCAAAATACTACACAAGCCTGACCTCAAAGTCACCGCTACTACCGTGCGTGTGCCTGTATTTTATGGTCATAGCGAATCTATCAATATCGAATTTGACAAGCCTGTCACCAGAGAGGGTATCCGTGAGGTCCTCTCAAATGCTCCTGGTGTCATAGTCGTAGACGATACCGACAATCTACGCTACCCTACCCCTCTAGAGGCAGAGGATAGAGACGAAGTATTCGTAGGTCGTATCCGTATAGACGAAAGCGTAGAGAACGGTTGCAATATCTGGGTAGTCGCTGACAATATCCGTAAGGGTGCTGCTACCAACGCTGTACAAATAGCCGAATATATCATAAACAAGAGGAACTAATGGCAAAAAAGAGAAGACATCATCACTCCCCTAGGAGAGAAGATACTTATACCCCAAACGCACCTATCGAAGTGCTAAACACCCCTATTAGTCAACTTGGCTTGACAGAATTTAGTCTAAATATCCTGACTGACGCAGGTATCACGACTGTAATGGATATAGCCAAGCGTACCGAGAGGGATATGTTTAAGGTGCAGAGATTTGGTAAACGAAATCTCGAGGACGTACGCAAAGCCATATCAAAACTAGGTGTGGACTTTAGGGAGGATACTTATCTAAAGGACAAGAAAGAAAATACTCCTGCTCCTACCTCCACTCCTAGCGATAATGCTAATCAACCCAAAAAAGATAGGAAGAAAAACGATAAACCTCCAAAACCTACCTCCCCTGGCGAACCAGAAGAGTGGGTAAAGTTTAATAGAGCCAACAAGTGGGGTATCAAGGACCTAACTGGCAAAGAACGTATCCCTGCTGAATACGACGAGATATTCCTCATCAAAGAAGGATTGGCTTGCTTTGAAAAGATAGGTAGTTTTGGATATATCGACGTGCAAAACAACGTGGTAATCGAGGCTCAATACGAGTGTGCTATGTCATTTAGCGAAGGGCTAGCCTGTGTGACCAAAGTAGGTGGCAAGACTGGATATATCAATCGAGACGGTGAGGTAGTCATACCATTTGAATACGACGCAGGTACTGCATTTAGAGATGGTATCGCCAGAGTCAAGAAAGACGGCAGATGGGCAAAAATCACCGTAGACGGCGAACTAAATTGGGAGAAATAAGAAAAACTAAAAGCGACGGTTATCGTCGCTTTTACTTTGCAATCATTTTGATTTGATTATTCTACCGTGGGAGTGTCTGCCGACTGACATCTCTCGATACGTGTCCAGTTGTAAAAGCCATAGAGGTCGTTGAGCAAAAATACTATAAAGCACAAAATCATAGGCAAGTAAGATATATCTACTATGCTAGCCATTATCCATAGCACTATGAGGACTATATCGTTGACTGCGTAGGCTATGCCGTAATATGGAGACCTAAATAGCGTGAGCATAGCGGCAAACCAACTAGTAGCCACGGATATAGTGCTGACTAGTAGATTGTTTGTGCCAAAATGCTCTAGTACAAAGTAAAAGAGTATAGTCACGACTACCACGCTAGATAGGAGCATCAACCATTTCTTGACAGATAGCGTCGCCACACTCACCTGATTTTCACCTTCACGATGAGGGTGTTTGAACCACTCTATAGCACATACGAGGGCTGCAGGGGCTGACATCACTAGATAGGTAATCATCTCGCCATAATATCTATACGTGTAGGATATGATAGCGTAAATAAGCGAAAAGAATATACATAGCACCTGTCCAAATGGATCACCGTTGCCTACTAGTATGAGGGCTGTAGCGCCTATTAGACTGGCTATCAAGGTCAAATAATCTTTGTCTGGCACTAGCAAAAAAGATATGGTAATAATCACTAGTGATGATATCCATAGCGTCAGTTGAAAAGGGGATAAAGTTTTGAAGGGATTTTGGTACTTCATATTAATCTTGCGTTCTGTATCTGAGTTGGCTCTCTACTATCACTTTGAGAGGAATATACGAGTATTTGCTCATAATACTCCACGTCTCCATATCAAACTCTGCTCTATGAAACGTCATAGTCTTGGCTAGTCCTCTATCCTTCATAGTTTTTCTCCTTTTTAGTGAAGTTTTTGCTCTGCAAAAGTAAAGACAGATTTAGTGAATTTACTCGCTCTCGCTCGTAGTGAAGTTGTTTGCTTCACTGCGTAGCAACTTCACTCGCCAGAGGCGAACTTAGTTGTCGAGACGACGTGTGAGACACACGACCGTCTCAACGTGGGTCAAGACTCCAAAAGGTATATTTTTGTACCAAAAACGGGGGTTGTAAGTGCAAAAAGTCCCCAAAATATAAGGTAAAAAGCACTTTAGACTCTGATTTTTAGATGGTGATTGAGAACATATCAGTTGATTGAAAATGCAAAAAAATGATGTTGATCTTATTGTTTAGTCTTGTAAACTATTTCAATTAAGTATAGTTTCAATGCTATGTATGCTACCGGATGATAGCTGTTGTTTTTCAAAATTTTATTTAATGTCAATTTAATCTGCTTGCTTGCGTCTTTTTTTGTAGTTACAATAGCACTATGCCTATATTTTTTTTGCTTATGTCTTTCCTTAATGCCTTTTATTACGTCAACTAAAGTCATCAAAACTACTACTACGGCAAGTATAAACGATACTCGTGTGCTCCAATCTTTAAGCGAAAAGTTTATTGTATTAAGTGATAAGAAAAACAATGCAATGGTAAAAACGGAGGTTATCGCATTTTTCCATTTCATAAGTTTTCTTAAAAAATTCTCAATTTGCTTTTGGAGAAAATCAAGCGTTCCTTTATATGTTTTTACTGATAATCCGTGCAATTCACAATTTTCATATTTTTCAGTTGCAATAGTTTGCAATTGCTTGATTTTTTTGAAATCAATGTCGATTTTTTGTTTAAACAGTATATTAAAATGAAGTCTGCGGTAGGGGAATGGATAATCAGATTCTTGTTTCGTTTCCGGCGGTACGATGCCTGATATAACAATTCCATAGCATTTTAACAAATTGTTGTTTAAAGGCAGATTTAACTCTGCTTCAGCTTCTCTACACAATTCTAATCCGAAGCCGTTTGTTGCATTATCCAAGCTTAATGTTGGATAATCAACATCTACTGAATCAGCATAAAATTCGACGTTTTCATCTGCTATTTCTGCATTTCCGTTTACACTCGGGTAGATTTTGCCTGAATCAATAGCATTCTTCGCTCTTCTACCATAAATCAAAAATCCATCAGATGAAATAATATTCCCAGTGACACCTATTTGATTTACATTATAGGAACATTCTAAGTAGCGATTCACTTCTGACATAAGTTTTTGTCTGCCGTTTTTCCCATCTTCAATAGGCTTTGTTAAATATGTACGTTTGCACATATCGTCATAACAAAAGAATGATATGAGCTTTTCTTTGTCGTTCTCTATGAGGGGATGATTTGTAAAATTGTTGTCAAGCGCGAATACTGTTGCATAAGTAGATCTTTCGTAATACAAGTATAGAGAAGTAACGTCTTTATTACTATGCCAGCTCTCTTTTTCTTCAATTTGCAATGTTCGTGGTAATACACCTGAATAAAAGACATCACCGTTTATTAAAGAAATATTATCTTTGTTACAGTAAATATCATAAATGCTCATTCCTTCGTCAAGATTTGAAATCGCAATATATTCATCACCTTCACAAATATAACTGTATTTGCCTAATAAGTCTAAAAACTTTTCCGTAGGACAACCGTGTATAGTTAACAAAGAGTCTTTTTGCGATATAAATACATTTTTCGAGCCTATTCCCTCCAAAATATCATTGGTTATAGTGATATCCTTGAAATCAATTTTAATACCATAATTATATGACACGGAAAGAGTAATGTATTTTGCCAATGGCAAGAGATACTTTTCCTGGCCCTTGTGTAACATAAATAATGTTGAATGACGAGCAATGAAACCTTCCAGGCTTTTAGTGTTCGTAAATTCTAAATTGGATATTGCCTCGATTATTAATGAACTGTCAAGTTTTGGTGATACACCATAATAAAATTTACTAAAATCATTGCTTTCCACGACGTCAAGTTTTTCATTCAAAGTAATGAAGCATTCACCAAAAAAATTAGGTGCATACTTTCCAACAACAGAAACCCCACTTTTTTGCATAGGTAAAATCAATCGTGCATAATTTAGATCGAATTTCTGCAAGTGCGAATTTAATTCATCATTGATTTCTTTAAATTTATCAAAGTACATTTTGTTCTCCTATATAGATAACGGTGTAATATACAGTTTTAATATCTAATAGTAATCGATATGTTAACCATTACTGCTGTAAATGAGAGTTTCGAGTTTTACTCGAAATCATTATTTGTCCTTAACTGTTTTCCTTTGCGGTGGTGATGGAGGCAATGAGTTTTCTACGAATCGCACCGCATTTGTTTGCGAGTATTTTATATGTATTTTCGTCCATCGAACCTACTTTGAAAAGTATTTCAAGCCAATAGTCCGTTTCGTAACATTCTTTAAGGGCAATTTCAAGTTTGTTTACAAAGTCAGCAGTACTTTGCGCGTACTTTGCTTCATAACTGTTTGCACCTATTGATGAGCAAGAACGCAAAAGTTGATTTACAAAAACGCTTCTACCCTTTAAATTATCGCAAGTTGCAGTTATTTCTATAGTAAGTTCAACTGCAAGCTCTTTTATTGTTTTGTTCATAATTATTACCTCTATTTAGTTCGCTTTGCTCACGCGATATGCACCTTTGGTGCGCGATATAGTTTGCGTTGCAACAGCGATATTGACAAGCACTGCTTGCCAGCGATATGTTCGCCTATGGCAAACGTGGTAGAAAGTACGCAGATATAAATCCCCGCGCCTATGCGCACACAGTGCGTTCAAATCCGCAAAGCGGATATGTCGCGCTAGAAGCATATCGCACGCGAACGAAGTGTAGCGTATATCGCAAATCCCACAAGGGATTTATATCGCTTTAGTTTGTTTGACAAGTCAAACAAACTAAACTCTCGACGTGCTTGGTGTAGGGGAACATATCGTATGGTGTGACTGAAGTGATATCGTAGTGCTTGGTGAGAGTCTTGAGGTCTCTAGCCAAGGTGGCTGGATTGCACGATACGTAAATAATCCGGGTAGGGTTGGCTCTAAGTACTGCCTCTAGTACACTCTCATCACAGCCTTTGCGTGGAGGGTCTAGCACTACGCTTATATTCTTGATATCTCTGCGTCTCATTAGATTGTCCACTAGTAATGGCAACTGCGTAGCACAGTCTCCCTCTATATTGGTCACCTTGTGAGATACACCATTGAGTCGCGCCACCTCGTCGGCATCTCGCACGGCAGATGGTATTATCTCTATGCCGTACACTTCCCTAGCCTTGGACGCGAGAATAGTGGTCATCAGTCCTGCGCCCGAGTATGCATCTATGACGATATCGTCAGCCTCTATATTGTCTAGTACGGCGTTGTATATCATATCTCTCACATTGTCGTTAATCTGTCCAAAACTATATGGAGACAAGGTGTAGCGCACTCCAAGTGTGGAGGCAGAGAGTCTATCATCTCCGTACACCTTGACTAGTTCATCTCCTAGTATGACGTTGGTATCACGTCGATTGTATGAGATATAGATACTACTCACCTTGGGATTGCGATAGACAAACTCCTCTATATCTGGTACTTCTCCCCTCTTGAGTACGAAAGTCACCATCAATTTAGCCCCTGTCTCTCTAACTACCACGTGGCGTAGCACCTCTCTAAAATCAGGGTGTCTGTCACACATACCTCTCACGCTGTCTATGATATCCACTATCCACTCGCCTTGGAGTACACAGTCGGTAGTGGGGACTACTTGGTGAGATTTTTCTCTATAAAAACCTATGAGAGTCTTTCCTTGCGAAGATACTGCGATAGGCAAGGCTAATTTGTTGCGATATCTAGTATGAGGGGTAGATGGTACGGTGGGAGATACTACCGTGTCTATACCTCCTACGTGCTTGAGGGTGTCTAGGACTATCTTTTGCTTGACGGATAAAGTATGCTCATAGGTCATATGGAGCAAATCGCAACCTGCACAATTGCCAAAATTTTTGCAAATAGGCTTGACTCTATGAGGTGACGACACTATCACTTCGGTCAATTTGGCTAACAAAAAAGTGGGGGCTACTTTGGTAATCTTGGCCTTCACCCTCTCTAAATCTATAGCACCCTTGACAAATACGGTAAGGTTGTCATACTTGCCTACGCCCTCTCCATTTGCTCCTGTGGATAGTACGTCTACTATTATCTCTTGTCCTACTGATAATTTCATAATCCCTCTAAATATAATTCTAGTAGAATTATATCAAACCTATATAAGATTTGTCTACTATTGTGATATCAAAATATCATTTTAAGGCAAATTCAAAATATTTATTGACACGCTATACTCTACTGATATATAATAGTACAAAGAGAGGAGGGCTCTATTATGAACAAAAAGATGAACACATTAGTCACTTCTATCGTCACTTTTTCCTGCTTGTTGATAGTACTCATCAATGGTTTGGCAGGGGATTATGCCAACTACGATATACTAGCAGGTATTTTTTCTGCATTTGCTCTAAATGGTATATACTATACCGTATGCTCCATCATCAAGAAGGCAAATATCACTCTAATAGGTGGTGCTGTATGCCTACTCATAGGTGCAGAAGGATTGCTAATCAAATACGCTGTATTTGGAGAGATGATATGGGCATATATACTAGTACCTGTGCTAATCGTGGCATTTGCTATAGTGGTTCGCTCTCTATCTGGCAACGTGAGTGCTTATACGGCAGACAATGAAAAGCCTGGCTACAAGTCTTATCGTGAGAGAAAGGCAGAAAAAGAAGAAAACTAATGCAAAAAAATAATAACACACTAAGGGCGTCATTCGTAGGGCTTTTTTAAGACATTATAAAAGAGTAGCAAAATTCTGCTACTCTTTACTTTTTTTTGCTTTGCAAACAGTGATATTTTTAGACAAATCTAAAAGTTATATTTTGACTTTGTCAAAGTTATATTAAATAAATCCTTAACTTGCCGTTAGGCAAATATAACTGCGTAGCAATATCACTCGTCGTTAGACGAATATAACAAATCCGTGAGGATTTATTTAGTTGTCGCTATTCCCTATGGGAAGAGCGACTACCTAGGTAGTGTGTTTTTTTTATTGCTAAATTTTTCGCCAGTTATTTACCAGTCTTCCCTGCCTTTGGTATGGTCTTTGACGTCGTCGTAATAGGCAAAATAGTCCTCCTTAAAGTTGAGCAACTTTTGGTTATCTGTCAACTCTTCTTCGCCCCTCATACTATCTCTAAGGGCTAGGAGTTCTTCTTCGCTAAAGTCTGACAAGTTCACTGCTCCGTCAAATCTATCGAATAATTTGGATAGTTCGTACTCGTTCATATTTTCTCCTAAATATGTAAATAAATATGGCAATAGTCTCGATAAGCGTGCCTATCATAGACCCTATGCTCCCTACGCACAATTTGTAGACGATATATAGCAAATTGGGGACTATCAGCGTACACCTAAACGTGTGAGTGTCTCGTACCAAAAATGCTAAGGTGAACATCTCTAGTCCTACTAGATATATCAAATCGTACATAGTGTCGTAACCTATGAGGGAGACTAGCGCGTGGAGTATACAAAATATACTAATCTTCAATACTCTCTTATCTCTACTCAGCCCTAGCGTGATAGTCCTAATAGTGGCTATCGCAGTACCCAAAGTAGACAGATACAATCCCTGCATCAAAAAGGATAGGCTAATGAGTACGTTTGACACAGTTTGTAGTACTACAAACACCTTGTCGGTAGTAAAATAACTAACTGCCACTATGATAGCGGACAGATATCCTACCACCTCGTACATCACTCACCAAACATCATCTTGTAATCTTTGTCCTGATAATAATTGCGTATAATATCGTCGTCTTGACTAACGTCTATCTTGGGCAAATTGTCTAATCTAGCGACTAATTCGTCCAAAGTCATATAGTCTATAATCTCTCCCCTATCATTACGATAGCCGTCGTTGTCTATCATAATAGAGTGTTTCTTGACGTCAGCGACCACTATATCGGCGTGACGTCTAGACTTGGCTATCCTGCCTCCTTGGTATATGATACCACCTACTATCGCTCTCATCTTGTCGGCGTCGCTATATAGCAATTGATGATCTATATACACCCACCTGTGATACATCACACCTCTACCCCTCACGTGGCGAAGAGAGTAAATGTATTCGTTGATGAGCAATTCTCTATTTTTACGCCTTTTTTTAGAAAATCTCTCCAAATCTAGGCTGTCGGCAGTACACCCTACGTACTCTCCTGCTCTGACTATACCTGGTCTAATGCCATAGTAGGCTAGCATCTCGGTCAAAGTCATACCAAGCCTATCGCATATACCCTTGAGCACTAGCATAGTCACCTTGGCGTCCTCATCTGATCTATGCGCCGTAAACTCTATGCCAAAGTCGGTAGCGCAAGTGGCTAAGCCACAGCCTTCTTTTAGCCCTTTGTACAAGCGATATATCAGTTGAACGTCGATAAACCTATATTCTATAGGTTTGAGTCCGTAGGTCTCACAAGCATTGTTGAGATATTTGACGTCGTTGACTACGGCGTATCCTATGACTAGAGTGTCTGGTTCAAATAGGCTCTTGACCTGTTCGTACACCTCATTAAATCGTGGAGATGCTCTAAACACACTCTCTGGATATGCCAACTTGATACGTGGTTCTTCACCCCATTTGCCTAATACGAATCGCTTGGGAGCAGGGTTGATGAGGATATCTTGACTATGCAATATGTCAAAGTCCTCGCTACATAGTGTATAGCCAAAACTACACATACTACCGTCACGATTACCTCCAGTACAACTCTCTATGTCCATTGACAATATCTTCATATACTATCTCCTATCTTTATTATAAATACAATCCCGCTTTTTGTCAAAATAATTGAGGTTTTTTTGTAGTGTTTAGATTAATTACTTTACTATTTGTCTATCTAGTGCTATAATTTATAGCATAAATCGTACGGAGGACAAAATGCACAAAGATTTTGAAAAGGTGCTAGTCACCAAAGAGCAAATTTCTACTCGTATAACAGAATTGGCTACTGCTATTAGCACGGATTACAAGGATACAAAACCACTATTCGTGTGTATACTCAAAGGTAGTATTATATTTTACGCAGACCTTATCCGTAAAATGACTGTGCCTTGCCAACTAGATTTTATACAAGTGTCTAGTTATGGTAGTGGTACTACCACAGGCAAAATCAAACTCCTCAAGGACCTAGACAACTCTATCGAAGGTAGAGACGTCATCATAGTAGAGGATATAGTAGATAGTGGCAAAACTCTATCTTATCTCAAAGAACTACTAGGTCTACGCAAGCCTAATTCTATCAAGATATGCACCTTACTCGACAAGCCTGAGCGTAGAGAGGTAGCATTGGAGGCTGACTACTGTGGATTTGTCATACCAAACGAATTTGTCGTAGGATATGGTCTAGATTATGATGAGAATTATAGAGAATTTGACCAAATCTACATACTAAAACCCGAAGTGTATATGTAATATAAAAAATTAAAACACCGCGTAATCAATACGCGGTGTTTTTTTTATTCGAATACTTATTTAGCCTAGTGCGACGTCTAGTATCATCATTAGCGCAAATCCTATCATCAGTCCCCAAGTACCTAGGTGTGAGTGCTTGTGGTCACTCATAGCCTCTGGAATCAAGTCTTCTGCTACGACAAATACCATAGCACCTGCCGAAAATGCTAGTAGCCAAGGTTGGATAGATACCAATGCGTGAGATAGCACCAATCCTATCACAGCCGATACTGGCTCTACTGCACCACTCAAAGTACCTAGCAAAAATGCTCTATGACGACTACCAGTCTCCCTCTTGAGTGGGAGGGCTAGTGCAGCACCTTCGGGAAAGTTTTGGACACACATACCTATACTCAATGCTAGCGCTGATAGGTACGCTACGTCAGTACCTATCAATGATGCTGCGCCAAAGGTAAATCCTACGGCTAATCCCTCTGGGATATTGTGCAAAGTGACTGCCAAAAATAGTCTCGCCGTTTTGCCCAAACCTTTGCCCAAACCTTCGTTCTCTCCACTAGATAAGTGAAAATGAGGGACGACTTTGTCTAGTATAACCAAAAATATGCCACCTAGTACAAATCCTAATATCGTAGGTAAATACTGCATCACTCCTTCGCTATCTGCAGTCATCTCTAGAGATGGTATGAGTAGAGACCAAACTGATGCTGCTATCATCACTCCTGATGCAAATCCTAGCAAAATAGTATTTGCACGAGATGAGATATCTCCCTTGATAACATACACCATAGCAGAGCCCAACGTCGTACCCAAAAATATAATAACTATACCTACTATAGTAATCAACGTATAATCCATCATAACACCTTGTTTTTAAATAAAATACCTACAAAACGTAGTAGCAATCTTACGTTTTTGAATTTTAATTTGCTAGAAGAAAGTAGCACTTTGATAAAATCTTTAGACACGTCTAGTAGAGTGTATTTGTTAGTACTACGGATAAATTGTTCTATATCCGTCAAAAATCCCAACTTTTGCTCCGTGGTTAGACTAGATATAAACTCTGCCGACTGGCTACTAGCCGTAATCGCTCCCGCATCTATACTATCTCTCCTCACGAAGTTGTCTCCATCTACCTCCCACGAGAGTCCGTCGTGTTGGTACAGTCCCTTGTAGGTGCTAGATATAACTACCCTCTCCCCTTCGTAATCAAATAGTAATCCTACCACGCTACCCGTAGGTACTATGGATACCATACGTGGCAAAATTCTCTCTAGTCGTGTCCTATCTATGACGGATTTGGCATAACCGGGTCCGTCGTTTGAATAAACTTTGACAATCCTATCTTGTACCGTGTCTTCGCAATATACGCCTGCGTAGGTAGACAAATATCCACCCTTGGAGTGACCACCTATGATTATACGCCTAGTGGGAAACAATGAGGCGACTTTGTTGACGTATGCGACAGCCTCTAGGGCTGCTGGCACATGCATAGTACACATCAAGTGCAAGTTCTCGTGCCACCCTGCCAACGTGTCGTCAGTACCTCTCAAGGCTATATACATTAAATCCTCACCTATGAGAAAGGTAATAGCAGAAAATTGCTTGAAATTAGCACCGTGGTCGATACTGCATACGTAGTTGGATACTCCTATATTTCTATACCTAGTCAATCCTCCTACCTTCTCTGTGAGGTCAACTATTTGAGAGGGGACTATTAGTCCTAAATTGATAGTTTCTTTCTTGTGAAGAAAGAAAAATCTATTGACGACCTCTCCCAGAGCATCTACTTGGTCAGTAGGATAACTAGATACCAAATGCTCGTTGTCCAGATAGCATATCTCTGACAATATCAAATTGTCTACCTCTCCAAAAGCAACCTGCGAAAATGGTGTATCTCCTCTGTAGTCTAGATATTCAAATAAATTCATACTACTTGCCGTCAGTCTACGTATACTATACGATGACAGTTGGGACACTCTACGTGGTCGCCTGCAGACTGTAGTACGTGTAGAGAAGTCTGTGGCAATTCCATACCACAACCTCTACAAGAGTCTCCTATCCTAGGTACGAATACAGGGAATGTCTTCATGCTCCTCAACTGCTTGTACGTCTTGAGTAGAGTCTCATCCAACTGCTTCTCCATACTAGCAAGTTTGTCGGTGATTGCTTTGACTTCATCCTTTTTGGAGGATTCTAATTCTCTATACTTGGCTTGGGCGTCACGCAACTTGACGGTAATCTTGCGTCCGTAGTCCATCAATTTGTCAAATTCTTTGCGCTTTTCTTCCATAGCCTTGACAAGTCTAGACAACTCTTGCTCCATACTCTCTAGTTGGGATAGTAGTTTGTCGATATTTTTGATATAAAAGTCGTACTCCTCCACACTATCGCCTACGTTTTGGCTCTCTTCGGTTAGTTCGTTGACGTCAGCAATTATCTTGTCCACAGCACCCTTGGTCTTGTTGTAGGAGTGGATAAGTTCTTCGCACTCTCTATCTAATTTCTGCACTTGCTCGTTGGCATCCGAGACAGACTTCTTGAGCAAAGCGTAATCTTTGCGCTCTTGACTGCCCTTGAGTTCTTTCTCAATGGCTAATAGTTGCTTGTCTGTGTCTTGGTAGTCTAAAAATAGTTTTATCATATATTCTCCTTGTCGTACGGTGTGAGATAATCCTCATCCGTCACAATTTTGATATTCGTATCTATCGCCTCTAAGATAATCCTTTCGGCTAATTTTATAAATGGTCGCTCACTCTCGTAGTGACCTAGTTCTATCACTCCTACGCCTTTGCCCAGACACTCTAGCGCCATATTGTACTTAACTTCGCAAGTGACTACGGCGTCTACTCCTCTGTCTATGCCTGCTCGTATACTACTACTGCCCCCTGCACCGTTGATGAGTAGTATCTGGGAGATGGTCTTGTCTGCTAGCACGGTCTTGATATGCTCGTCTCCTATCACACCCTTGATATGCTTGGCAAATTGGCGAACGGTAGTAGGCTCTATACGGCCTATCCTACCTCCGTCTACCTCGTCTAGTACCTCTATATCCTCTAGTCCTAGTAGAGTGGCTAATTCGTCGTTGAGACCACCTCTCATCACGTCTACGTTAGTATGAGCCGAGTATATGGCTACGTCTTGTCTAATAGCCTCTACCACTATCTCGCTCACGTATCCGTCGTCTATATTGTCTAGTGGTCTAAAGATAATAGGGTGATGCGTGATAAGAAAATTGCATCCACTATCTTTGCACTTCTTGACAGCGTCCTTGGTCGCATCTAGAGTGACGTACACCCCTGCTACTTCTCCACCTAGAGAGACGTTGTATCCCGAATTGTCAAAGTCTAGTTGGAGAGATTTGTGAAATATATCATCTAGTATGGTGGCTAAATCTTGTCGCAACATAATATTCTCCTAATCGAGGATATCTCGGCAGATAATTCCTCGCGTCTAGTATCGTTGACTACTGGCAGTAGTTTGTCATAAGTCTCGAGAGTATTGGTGAGATAACTCAAAAAGTCCTCTCCCCTCTCGATGAGATTGTCTCTGCCAAATTTGTATTCGTCCTCACTCAACTCATCATCTCCTACCTCTACCTCTAGCACGTCGTAATACTTGAAAGTGTCTGATATGGTGACGTCTCTCAATATACGATATCCGTGTGATATGAGATATCTCCTCAAAGCCTCGCTATCGTGGTGTGGAGAGAGTACGTATCTATCTGGATACGCTCTATCTACAGCATCTAATATGCTGACTATCTCCATACCTCCCATACCTGCTATGATAGCGAGATTGATTTTCTCGCCTACAAGAGGTCTGAGACCATCTCCTAGTACACACTTGCTACGAGAGGCAAAACCTGACTCTAGGAGCAAATTTTCTGCCTTTTTGAGAGAGGGAGCAGATATGTCTAGCGCAATCACTCGGTCTGCGATACCTCTACGCAACAATTCGCAAGGTATCTTGCCGTGATCAGTACCTACGTCTACTACCACCTCTACTCGTGGTATTCTAGAAATGATGTATTCTAATCGCTTGGATAGAGTCATAGGTCGGTAAACTCTCTGAGTTTCTTGGTGCGATTTGGATGACGAAGTTTGCGTAGTGCCTTGGCCTCTATCTGTCTAATACGCTCTCTAGTCACACCAAATACTTCGCCTACTTCCTCCAAGGTACGTATACGTCCGTCGTCTATACCGTAGCGAAGTCTGAGTACTTTTTCTTCACGTGGCGTGAGAGTATTGAGCACTTGGGAGATTTGTTCACGGAGCATATTGTTCTCAGCCATCTCAGATGGAGCGGCTGTGTGAGTGTCTTCGATAAAATCTCCTAGGTGGCTATCCTCCTCCTCTCCTACTGGACTCTCTAGCGAGATAGGGTCTTGGGCGATACGCTGTATCTCGATAACCCGCTCTGGAGTAGTACCCATCTCGACTGCTATCTCCTCTGGAGTAGGATCTCTGCCTAGTACTTGTAGTAGTTGGCGAGAGACTCTAGTTTGTTTGTGTATGGTCTCTACCATATGTACCGGTATACGTATGGTACGGGCTTGGTCTGCGATGGCTCTAGTGATGGCTTGTCTAATCCACCACGTAGCGTAGGTCGAGAACTTGAATCCTTTGGTGTAGTCAAACTTGTCTACTGCTTTCATCAAGCCTAGATTACCCTCTTGGATAAGATCCAAAAATTGCATACCTCTGCC
>JAGBSX010000032.1 GCA_017631635.1 Clostridia bacterium
GGATCTAGTATCTTTGATGTGGGAGTTCAAGTCTCTTCGGTCGCACCAAATTGCATAGTTGCGGGAGTGGCTCAGTGGTAGAGCGTCGCCTTGCCAAGGCGAATGTCGCGGGTCCGAATCCCGTCTCCCGCTCCAATATATGCACCTTTAGCTCAGTTGGTAGAGCAACTGACTCTTAATCAGTGGGTCCCGGGTTCGAGTCCCTGAAGGTGCACCAAGATAGCAAACCGTTTGGTTTGCTTTTTTTGTACTATTTTGACGATATGTGTCGAAAAAAGTACCAAGATATATAAATTTAAATTTTTTCAAAAAATTATTTGACGAAGATTTTGTTATTAGATATAATCGCATTATAAATTTCAAGACAAGCATATCTAATCAGCATATCTAATTTATAATTTATCTTATTTTTTGTGGGGCTTGCCTGCGTCAGACGTAATGTTTGGCGTGGGCTTTTTTTATGTAATAAAAAGATATATATTTTGTTGACTTTTTTTAGGAAAATGATATAATTTATTGTATGCAAGTAGGTGTTTCGACAGCCACGTTTTTTGGCAAAGAGGTCACGGAGGATACTCTAGATATTATCAAGGGTATGGGAGTAGACGTATGCGAGGTGTTTTTGACTACTTTTAGTGAATACACCCCCCAATTTAGTGATTTGCTAAAGTCCAGATTGGAGAGTCTCTCTGTTCACTCTATACACACCTTGACTAATCAATTTGAACCCCAACTAACTAATCGTGTTGAGAGAACTAGAGAAGATGCTCTAGATATATTTAGACAAGTATTATCTTCTGCTAGCAATCTGGGCGCGAAGTATTATACTTTTCATGGAGGCGCTATTCTCAAAGTCTCCCAAAAAAACATCAATTTTGCACATCTAGGTCCAAAAATGAACGAATTGTGTAATATAGCGGGAGAGTATGGTATCGAGTTGTGTCAAGAAAACGTGCATTGGGCTGTGTATCAAAAGCCTGGATTTTTGGCTAATATCCTAGACTATGCTCCCAATCTCAAATCTTGCCTAGACATCAAACAAGCGATGCAATCTGGCTATGATTATAGAGACTATCTAGCAGAGATGTCGAGTACTCTCAAGACCGTGCATATATGTGACTATGATTCTAGTGGGCTCAAGCCTATAGGTGAAGGGTCTTTTGACTTTAGGGAGTTGGTGTCGAGATTGAGAGACGTAGGATATGACGGGCCTATGATTATAGAATTGTACAGTGGAGATTACGAAGATTACGAACAAGTTAGACGTTCGGTCGAATATATCAACAATATTATTAAAAATTAGATAACAATGGAGGACTAATTTATGAAAATTGGTAACAAAGAATGGCGTGAATCTATGAAGTTGAGATATGATTTTAACAATATGATGGATTCGTATATAGAAGGAGAGGGTATCAGCGATAAGCAATTGTCATCTCTAAAACCTCTAGCCAAGAAGGCTTTTGAGGCAGTCAAGGCTGGTCGTGGACAAGGTATGATGGGCTGGTACGAACTACCTTACAATCAGAATGAGGTAGTAGACGATATCATCAAAACTGCAAAAAATATACGCAAAAACTGCAAGTATTTCGTTGTGCTAGGTATAGGCGGTAGCGCTCTAGGACCTATAGCAGTATTTCAAGCACTCAATCATCTAAGATACAATGATTTGCCATCCAAAGTTCGCAAAGGTCCTAAGTTCTTCGTAGAAGATAACGTAGACCCAGAGAGAATGGCTGCTCTAATGGACGTGATAGAACTAGACAAGACTATATTCAACGTCATCACCAAGAGTGGTTCTACCTCTGAGACTATGAGCCAATATCTAATCATTATGAATATGCTCAAGAGCGCTTATGGAGACAAGGCAAAAGATCATATCATAGCCACCACCTCTGCAAATAAAGGCAATCTTATCAAGATAGCCGAGCAAGAGGGACTCAAGACTTTCTTTATACCTGACGGTGTCGGCGGTAGATTTAGTGAATTGTGTCCTGTTGGACTATTATCTGCAGCAGTACTAGGCAATGATATTAAGGCTATACTCAAGGGTGCAGAGTATATGGACAAACTATGCTCCAAGGGTGATTACAATAACCCTGCTCTAATGGGCGCAGTTCTACAATACGTCGCTATGGAAAACGGTAAAAACATATCAGTTATGATGCCTTATGCCGATAGTCTACGTAGTATAGCAGACTGGTATTGTCAGTTGTGGGCGGAGAGCCTTGGCAAAAACGTAGATCTTGATGGTAATGCAGTCAACGTAGGTCAGACCCCTGTCAAAGCGCTAGGTGTGACTACCTTGTCAAATGGACCTTCGGTATATAGTTGTACTTGAGAGTGTTGATCCGTCACACCTAGCGCTTTGACAGGGGTCTGACCTACGTTGACTGCATTACCATCAATATCTACGTTTTTGCCAAGGCTCTCCGCCCACAACTGACAATACC
>JAGBSX010000033.1 GCA_017631635.1 Clostridia bacterium
AAAGGGCAGTTATTCTAATGGCGACGTTGGTTATTATGCATTAGCAGTATATAATAGTGGCGATACTTTTACAGGGACAAAACTTTCTAATGATAACGGCTATATTGTTTATACCGAAGGAAATGAAAAGGTTTTAGTAGGTTATAACGGTACAGAAACTGAATTAGTTTTACCAACCTATATTACAAAAATTAATCAATATGCGTTCAGACATTGCAGTTCATTAACAAGTATAGAAATACCAGATAGCGTAACAAGTATAGGTGATAGAGCGTTCTCTGGTTGCGATTCATTAACAAGTATAGAAATACCAAATAGTGTAGCAAGTATAGGTGATAGAGCGTTCTCTGGTTGCACTTCACTAACAAGCGTAGTAATAGGAGATAGCGTAACAAGTATAGATAATTATGCGTTCTATAGTAGCTATAAACTTGTAGAAGTAATAAATAAATCTTCGCATATAACTATAGAAAAGGGCAGTTCTTCTAATGGCTACGTTGGTTATTATGCATTAGCAGTATATAATAGTGATAGTGGAATAACTGAAAGTCAATTAATTAACGATAACGGCTATATTATTTATACCGAAGGAAATGAAAAGGTTTTAGTCGGTTATAACGGTACTGAAACTGAATTAGTTTTACCAACCTATATTACAAAAATTTATAAATATGCGTTCAGATATTGCGATTCATTAACAAGTATAGTAATAGGTAATAGTGTAACGAGTATAGGTTCTTCTGCGTTCGAATATTGCACTTCATTAACAAGTGTTTATTATATGGGAACGGTGGACGAATGGGCAAAAGTTTCAATTGGCTACGATAATGATGAGTTAACCAACGCAACGCGTTATTATTACAGCGAAACCCAGCCTACAACCACTGGCAACTATTGGCACTACGACGAGAACGCTAATCCTGTCGTTTGGTAATCAAAACAAACTCAGCAAATAGGCTCGGCTCATACCTACCCTGCCTATTTGCTGACAAGAAAACACAAAGGAAGAATATAGTGTATACTTTGTGAGACTTGAGAATAAAAAAATAACAGCGAACTATCGCTGTTATTTTATTTTGCATTTTGGAGATTGTTAGATATAGGCTATGACCTCTATCTCTACTAGCACTTGTTTGGGTAGAGTCTTGACTGCCACGGTGGACCTAGCAGGGCAGGATACGAAATGTTTGCTATACACTTCGTTGAAGGTAGCAAATAGAGACATATCTGCTAGATAGCAGGTGGTCTTGAGTACCTTAGAAAAGTCCGAATTAGCCTCATTGAGTATAGCGCGAAGATTTGAGATGACTTGCTCGGTCTGGGTGGCTATATCCTCTCCTACGATATTGCCCTCTAGGTCTAGAGGTATCTGACCTGAGGTGTATAGTATACCGTCGTGAGATATCGCTTGGCTATATGGTCCTATTGCCTTGGGGGCTAGTGGTGTAGATATTTTTTGCATAAATGTCTCCTATATTCTGATAGTGCCTTCGTAGATATATCCCTTTGGTGAGGGGGAGTCTACGACGTATTCGTATTCGTAGGTGAGTGGGTAGGCGAGGTACAGGTGCGCTAGCGCTATACCTATATCCATTTCGTTAAATTTGCCTAGTACGTTGTCTATGAGTTTGGGTTGTTTCTTGCGATATATCGCCATCTCCCCACTAGGGAGATGCTCAAAATACCACGGTTGCGAATTAGTCGCGCTAGGAGCGAGCCTCACGGGCTCTAGTCTCTCGTCTAGAGTGTCGCATATATCCTCTAGTGGCTTTCGCTTAAAGTCGCCTATCTCTCGTAGAGGTATGTCGTCTGGGTAGCCTAGGGCTATGAGTATCACGAATTCGTATCCTTCGTACCCACTACTATCCTTGGGTTTGCCCAGTCCTACCCAACAACTACCCAGTCCTATGGACTGCACGTATAGGTCTAGTTGTTGATAGACAAATCCCACGTTTTGTCTATATCTAGGCTTGGGCTCGCTATACACGGCTAGGTAGTGAGGAGCACGCCAAGTCTGTCTCACGCTCACCTCGTCAGCGCCTAGTATATCGCACCTCAGCGAGATATCCTCGTCTAGGGCAGGGATAGAGGTGAGGTATCTCACTATATCATTTATCTTGTCGTCACTCACGCTAGTGCGTAGGTATTTGCGTACACTACGGCGAGAGTATATCATATCTTTGGCGTCCACGTTGTCCTCCACTATAAAGTTTAGAGTATTTTGTACTAACGATATATGGTATAGGTATATTATAATAAATAGATATATCTTTTGCAAGTTATTTTAGTGACTTGATTTATTTTGGGGAGAGTGTTATAATAAAAAAAATGATGAAGATATCTAGAGTTTTATTCGCTATATTGATGAGTATCTTGCTCACTTTCGCTAGTGTAGGCGAGGGTGCTTTTGGGGTGCAATCTATACAGGTGGATGCTCTAGAGCAGAGCGAAATCCCTACCAAATACAATGCCGACTATACTTCGCTCAACTACGTCACCTCTGTCAAGGACCAGGGGGATTATGGTATATGTTGGGCGTTTTCGGCGATAGCGTGTTGTGAGAGCGATGCTATCAAAAATCACTATGCTAGCACCTCTCTCGACTTATCGGAGAGACATCTAGCGTATTTCACGTATGCAGGGCAGAGGACGGGCAGGCTCGCAGGAGATAGGATATCTCTCGAGTACGGTCTAGACTACCTCGACGACGTAGGTGGACACGACGTATACGCGCAGATGATATTGTCTAGCCATATAGGACTACGCCTAGAGAACGAAGCGCCATATAGCGTGATAGAGAACAATAGATATGCTACATTGAGTAGCAATATTATGATGGGAGGCTCGTACTACCTAGACAATACCTACAACTACGAGTATGAGGACAGAGAGGGTATCAAGAGTGCTATCATGCAGTATGGTGCTGTGTCCATAGGATATCACGTCTCTACTCGTGACACTTATCTCAATACCTCTACGTACGCATACCATTGTCCAGATGATTTGACACCCAATCACGCAGTCACGGTAGTAGGTTGGGACGACGAGTATAGCAGGACGAATTTCAAATCTGGCTATAGACCATCTGGCGACGGCGCTTGGCTAGTCAAGAATAGTTACGGCGCGTCTTGGGGCAATATGGGTGGATATTTTTGGCTATCCTACGAGGACAAGAGTGTAGACAGCGTGACTGCCTACGACGTAGTAGAGGCTAGTGAGTATGACAATATATATCAATACGACGGCACTATCTCTATGACGTATCTCTCCTCTTCCGATGGCGAGGTGGCTCATTATGCCAACGTATTTACAGCCGACGGATACGAGAAATTGGAGGCAGTAGGAGTGACTCTATTTGGCGATACGCTAGGCAAGAGTTATACCATCAAGGTTTACAAAAATCCTACTTCCCAAAATCCTACTAAAGGCACTCTCCTCACTACCACTACGGGTACTTTTGCCAACGTGGGCTACACCAACATACCTATAAGTGGAGAGGTAGTATTGAGCCAAGGTGACAAATTTTCGATAGTACTGACTACCTCTGCTAGCGTAGGAGTGGACAGTACATATAGTGTAGATGGCATATACTCTACCTCTAGGGTAAATAGTGGAGAGAGTTTTACATCATCAAATGGCGTCACTTGGAGAGATGCGAGCCTAGGCGACGAACCGTACAACATACGTCTCAAAGCCCTCACCACCACCCTCATCACGGCTACTGCGAAGGTGAATAGTTTCCCTACTGTGACGGTGTACTATGGACAAAACCTAAAAGATGCGACCTTCACGGGTGGAGAGGTAGTAGACGAAGATACCTCTATGGTGCTAAGTGGCAAGTGGAAGATACTAGCAGACAGAGTGGTTAGTGAGGATGGCACTTGCCAAATAACCTTTGATATAGATGCTCAAAATTATCAAGACGTCACGGTGGTAGTCGGCTACACCCTCAAAAAGGCAACGCCTCAAGTTAGCATTGTTTTTGACAAGCGTAGATACGGCGCAGGAGATACTATCACACCTAGGATAAATATTCTCAATCCTTATCTAGAGGGTACGAGAGCAGGGGTGGAGTACGACTTGCATTACCAGATAGGAGACGCAGAGGAGATGCTCTCCACGGACGGCAGTATATATATACCAGAGGATACTGCCGACGGTACTACTATCACTATCAAGATAATTACCACCGAGGGCGAGCATTATGAGAGTGTCACCAAGACTATGACGGTAGTGTTGGGAGAGTTGGGAGCGAGTATGGACAATAGCATATTTATTTTAGGGGGAGTGTTTTTGCTGATACTAGTGGCTATTATTTATTCTACTTTCAAAAAGTTCTAAAAAAGTTTGGCGCAAAAAGAGTGCTAGACTAGACCTTGCTAAAAAGTGGATATATATTACATCTATAATTTTACGCCAAATCGAGATTTTCGACTTGGCGTATTTTTTTATTCGCTATTTACTGCCAAAATTTAGCGATAGTATCAAAAATTTTGCTAAACTATCAAATAAAATTGGCATTAGACAAGTAAAATTAAATGAAAGGCAAAAATATTTGACAATGCAACGAGATAGTGATACACTATATTTACTTTCGTGAGGGAGTAGTAAGCGCATGCGTAGCAAGTTCAACAACATGACGGTATCGTCTGGACTTGCTTGAAATTACGAGACTCACGTCGACAGGGGCGTCGCACGTGGGAGAAGAAGAATCATCCCGAGTGGCAAACCACTCGGGTTTTTTGTAGGTAGATATGGATTTTGTATTTTTTCTCAACAATATACTCATAGGTATAGGACTGTCTATGGATGCGTTTAGTGTATCTGTGGCAAACGGTCTTACGCACAATTGTCTTAGCAAGAGACAAACTCACCTCATAGCAGGCACTTTTGGAGTATTTCAAGGTGTGATGCCTATGCTAGGTTGGTTGTGCGTGCATACTATACTATCTATATTTGAAGTATTTAGCGTAGTGATACCATACGTGTCCTTGGCGATACTATCCTATATAGGTATCAAGATGTTGATAGAGGGTATCAAGGGAGAGTGTGTAGACGCTTGTAGGAGACTAGGTATAGGCGCTCTATTGGTACAAGGTGTAGCCACCTCTATAGATGCACTATCCGTAGGATTCGTCATAGCGAGCCTAGGAGTGATGGAGGCGATAGTCTCAGCCCTCATCATAGCAGTAGTCACTTATCTAGTATGCCTAATCGGTGTGAATATAGGTAGAAAGGTAGGACACAAGTACTCCAAATACGCTACCATAGCAGGTGGCGTCATATTGATAGTAATTGGACTAGAGATATTCCTCACAGGGATATTAGGTTAACGAAATAATAATACAAGGAGAATCAAAGTGAAAGCCCACAGTAGTACTCAACAAGATGTATTGAGAGAGTTAGGTACTGATATGGTCAAGGGACTAGATAGTACCACGGTAGCCACTCGCCAGCAGACTGGTGGAAAGAACAAACTCGAGGAAAAGAAGAAAAAGGGTATAATCACGAGATTTTTGGAGCAATTCAAAGACGTGATGATTATCATACTTATCATAGCCTCGATAGTGTCGTTTAGTATAGCGATAGTAGAGTCTGAGGTGACAGAATTTATCGAGGCAGGGCTCATACTACTCATAGTCATCATCAATGCCGTGATGGGCGTTATGCAAGAGTCCAAGGCAGAGAAGGCTCTAGATGCCCTCAAGAATATGTCTGCTCCTCACGCCAGAGTGCTACGTGACGGCGAGGAGAGATTGATAAATGCAGAAGATTTGGTGGTGGGCGACATTATTTTGCTAGAGGCAGGAGATTTTGTACCTGCTGATGCTAGACTCATCAGGAGTGTGTCTCTCAAGAGCGAAGAGTCTGCTCTCACAGGAGAGAGTGTGCCTAGCGAAAAAGATGCCAACGCTATCGTCAAAGAAGATAGCGCCATAGGAGATAGGGACAATATGGTATTTAGTGGTTGCTCTATCACTTATGGTACTGCTACGGCAGTAGTCACCGCTATCGGTATGAATACCGAGATGGGCAAGATAGCCAATCTACTCTCGGGAGAGACCGAGTCGCAGACTCCTCTCCAACAAAAGTTAGCCAAACTAGGTACTTATCTAGGCATAGTGGCATTAGTCGCTTGTGCGATAGTATTTATAGTAGGACTATCCAACGGCTTGGACATACTAGAGATATTTATGACGTCGGTATCCCTCGCCGTATCAGCCATACCAGAGGGATTGCCTGCGATAGTGACCATAGTGCTATCCATAGGAGTCCAACGTATGGTTAAGAAAAATGCTATCATCAGGCGTTTGCCTGCAGTAGAGACTCTAGGTAGCGCATCTATCATATGCTCAGACAAGACGGGTACGTTGACTATGAATCGTATGACTCTCACCAAAGCGTACGTGGATGGTGGAGAAGTAGAAGATATCACTACCGACAACTCTGAGGTAGTGAAAAACCTACTGAGATACGCCACATTGTGTTGCGACGGCTCGGTAGTGTTCAATGATGGCAAAGCAGTACACATAGGAGATCCTACCGAGACTGCCATAGTGTATGCATCTCACCGCAACGGTATGCCCAAAGATATGCTAAATACCACTTATCCTAGACTAGGGGCTATTCCATTTGATTCGGATAGAAAACTAATGTCTACCATTAACCTAATAGACGGCAGATACGTAGTCATCACCAAGGGTGCTGTGGATATGATGGAGAGCAGATGTGTAGCAGGGGATTTTAATAATGCCAAACGTATCAATGACCAGATGAGCAAATCTGCATTGAGAGTGCTAGCAGTCGCCTACAAGATAATAGACAAGATACCGCAACTACTCACCTCCGAGGAGATAGAGAACGGACTAGTATTTATGGGACTAGTAGGTATGATAGATCCACCACGTCCCGAGGCAAAAGAGGCTGTCAGGGTGTGTAGAGAGGCAGGTATCAAGCCTATCATGATAACTGGAGACCACGTGGTGACGGCGAGTGCTATTGCCAAAGAACTAGGTATTATGCTAGAGGGAGACCTCGCATATACAGGAGTCGAACTAGATGCTATGACAGATAGCGAACTAGACGAGAAGTTGGAGAATATATCCGTATACGCTAGAGTATCTCCTGACAACAAGATACGTATAGTCAAGGCTTGGCAACGCAGAGGCAAGGTAGTATCTTTGCACGACGGACCTTGCCCTTACGGACGGTCTCGATCATAGCAACGTTGGGAGAATGCATGGGGAAGACCTTCTCACAGCCAACGCCGTAGGAGATACGACGAACAGTGATGGTCTCGCCAA
>JAGBSX010000034.1 GCA_017631635.1 Clostridia bacterium
CTACTGCTATCAACGAGGATATCAAGGGATTGGACGGAGTCGAGGTGTCTAGATATATCACGGTAGTAGGCGCTAGTTTGGATCAGAAGTTTTATCAAGCAGTCAAGTCTCTGCTACTCTACCCAGAGGCAAAAGGTCAACCTATGAAGGTAGTCTACACTCCTCTACACGGAGCAGGTATGAGACCAGTTATGCGTATGCTATCGGATATGGGCATAGCAGTCCACCTCATAGATGAACAAGCCACACCCGACGGAGATTTTCCTACCGTGGCAGTACCCAATCCCGAAAATAGCGAGGCGTTGAGTATGGCTATAGAGCAGGCAGTCTCTATCGGAGCAGATGCAGTCATAGCCACAGACCCCGACTGCGACCGTATGGGAGTAGCCTGTCTAGACAAAGCAGGTGGTATGACTCTCATATCTGGTAATGCCACGGGTGCGTTGCTCACCGACTACGTACTCTCTCGCAAGAGAGAATTAGGCAAACTCACCTCCAAGTCCGTCATTATCAAGAGTATAGTCACCACCGAATTGGCGCGAAAAGTCGCCGAGGGATATGGCGTAGGCTGTATAGACGTATTGACTGGATTTAAATTCTTCGGAGAGAAGATCAAGGAGTGGGAGATATCTCACGAGTACGAATACGAATTTGGATACGAAGAGAGTTATGGTTATCTAGGTGGCACTCACGCTAGAGACAAAGACGCCGTGAGCGCATCTATGCTATTTGCCGAGATGCTAGCCTACTACAAGTCAAAGGGAGTATCCGTGCTAGAGAGACTAGAGGAGATATATCAGCGATACGGTTATTATAAGGATTTGAGCATATCGGTAGTCTACAAAGGACTAGACGGTATGAAGATAATGGCAGACAAGATGGAGGTCGTCAAAGCCCTCAACCCTACCACTCTAGGTGGGTACAAAGTAGTGGCTGTGAGCGACTTTAGCAAAGGCACTAAGACGTATACGGACGGCAGAGTAGAGGCTCTACCTCAAGCCAAGTCCAACGTAGTCAAGTTCTTCTTTGAAAATGGAGACTGGTGCTGTGTGAGACCGTCTGGCACAGAGCCAAAACTCAAATATTATATATCTGCTAGCGCACCTACTATGGCACAGGCAGAGCAAAAGTTTGATAATATAGCACAAGAACTTAGCAAATACGTGAATAATTAACCTGATTGATAAGGAGGGGGTTTTATGTATTACAACAAGAAAGAAACGGTAGCTATGCTACTAGCAGGAGGAGCAGGCACTAGACTAGGCGTATTGACTAGAGACGTAGCCAAGCCTGCCGTACCATTTGGAGGAAAGTACCGTATCATAGACTTTACTCTGAGCAACTGTATCAATTCCGGTATAGACACCATAGGAGTACTCACCCAGTACCAACCGTTTGAACTCAACCAATATATAGGTAATGGTCAACCTTGGGACTTGGACCGTGTCAACGGAGGAGTATTCGTATTGCCACCATATATGAGGACTGGCAATAGTGGTGAGTGGTACAAGGGTACTGCCAATGCTATCTACCAAAATATCAACTTCATCAAAGGATACAATCCCGAATACGTCCTCATACTCTCTGGCGACCATATCTACAAGATGGATTATGACAAGATGCTAGACGAGCACAAGAAGAAAAATGCTGATTGTACCATAGCCGTCATCAACGTATCTATAGACGAGGCCAAGAGGTTCGGTATAATGAAAACTGACGAAGAAGGCCGCATCACGGAATTCTTTGAAAAACCAAAAAACCCCGTCTCCACCAAAGCATCTATGGGTATCTACATATTTAACTGGCAGAGACTCAAGCAGTATCTAATCGCCGACGAAGAGGACAAGACCTCTAGCAACGACTTTGGCAAAAATATCATACCAAATATGCTAGCAGACGGACTAAATCTCTACGCATACGAATTTGACGGATATTGGAAAGACGTCGGTACTGTAGGTAGTCTATGGCAAGCAAATATGGATTTGCTAGACGCCAATAGTGGCATCAATCTATCCGACGGAGCGTGGAAGATATACGCTCGTAATATGGCAGAGCCACCTCAATGCGTACATAGTGGAGCGAAGGTAGTCAATACCTTGATGAGCGAAGGTTGTGTCATATCAGGCGAGGTCAAGCACTCTATACTATCCCAAAAGGTGACTGTGGAGGAGGGCGCTATCGTAGAGGATAGCATACTATTCCCAGGCGTAGTCGTCAAGAAGGGTGCTATCGTGAGATACAGTATAGTAGATAGTGGAGTAGTCGTAGGCGAAGGTGCTAGAGTAGGCGAAGAGAACGCTACTTTGGATGAAATCGCAGTAATCGGCGCTCACGCAATCATACAAAAAGATACCGTAATAGCCAAAGGCTCTATGGTAGAAGGGAGGTCACTATGAGTGTCAAGGGTATAATATTTGCAAGTGACAGAGAGGTCAAACTCAACGAATTGACCATACACCGTACTACCACTTCGCTACCATATGGTAGTAGATATAGATTGATAGACTTCGCACTATCCAACTTCGTCAATAGTGGAGTGACTAGCGTAGGTATCATAGCACGCAAAAACTACGAGTCCCTCATGGACCATATTCGTATGGGTAGAGACTGGGATCTCAATCGCAAAAATGCAGGTATAGCAGTATTCCCACCACTATCATTTGGTTCTGGTGAGATGAGCAAAGGCAAGGTAGATTCGCTCTACGGCATTATGTCATACCTAGTCAATGCCAAAGAAGATTATGTATATCTCACCAACGGCAATCTCGCTATCAACGTGAATATCAACGACGTAGTAGCCAAGTTTGAGAAGACAAATGCAGATATAGTAGTCATGGCTCACGAGACGATACCATCTACTTCTCGTAGAGTGGTGCTAGAGGTGGACGACTCCGACAAGGTGAACGATATACTCATCAGCGAGGGATATACCTCCATCAGACAACTAGTATCACTAGGAGCATATCTTATCAAGAGAGATTTGCTCATATCATTGGTGCAGTCTGCGTATCAACGCAATCAAATGGATTTTGAGAAGGATATACTCCAACGCAAAGTAGGTAGCCTACAGATGTACGCCTACATAGTAGACTGCGCGTACGTGATAGACGATATCAAGTCCTATTACAATGCTAGTATGCAACTGCTCAACGACGAGGTGAGAGACGAACTATTCTATTCAAACGGTCGTATCTACACCAAAGTCAAGGACTCAGCCCCCACTATATACAAGGAGGGAGCAGAGGTGTCAAATTCGCTGATAGCAGACGGCTGTATCATAGGTGGCAAGGTCACCAACTCTATACTATTTAGAGGAGTAGTAGTGGAGGAGGGTGCAGAGATAGTAGACTCTATCGTGATGGAGAAAGGACGTATCTCTAGGGGTGCTAAACTATCTCACGTCATCACCGACAAACAAGTGCACGTGGCAGAGGATAGAGTATTGTCTGGCACAGAGACTTATCCTATCGTAGTAGCCAAAGGTAAACAGGTATAAAAAGACAAGTAAAAATATCCTTTAGGAGGAGAGTATGAGAGTACTATTTGCTAGTTCGGAAGCAGCCCCTTTTATCAAGTCTGGTGGACTAGGAGACGTAGCAGGCGCTTTGCCAAAAGCATTGGTAAAAGCAGGCGTAGACGTCAGGGTAATATTGCCCTACTACCAAGATATCAAACCTCAACTTTGCCAAGATATGACGTACGTAGGCAATATCTACGTGCCTCTCGCGTGGCGAAGACAGTACTGTGGTATATTTACCAAGACTGTAGACGGAGTGAGATATTATTTTGTAGACAACGAATATTATTTTAAGAGAAAAGGCATATACGGTCATTATGATGACGCAGAGAGATTTTCATTTTTCTCTCGTGCCATACTCGAGTCTATGAAAATCACCGGATTTTATCCAGATATAGTGCATTGTAACGATTGGCAAACAGGACTAGTACCAGTATACCTAGACGCATATTATCGCCATGACAAAGAGTATAGCCAGATGCGTACCTTGTTCACCATACACAATATAGAATTTCAAGGTAAATACGGCAAGGACGTGCTAGCAGACGTGGTGGGATTGCCTGAGGACAAAAATGCGCTTATTGATTATGCAGAGTGTGTCAATTATATGAAGGGCGCTATCGAGTCTGCCAACGTCGTGAGTACCGTATCCAACTCATATGCTACGGAGATACTAGATAGTTATTATGCATACGGACTAGAGGATATCCTCATAGACAGACAGTACAAACTCAAGGGTATCGTCAACGGCATAGACGTCGATAGTTACAATCCATCTACCGACAAATGTCTATTTGCGTGCTACGACGCTATGGACTTCACCCCCAAGGCTACTTGCAAACAACAACTATTGCGTATGCTAGATATGCCAGAGGTAGAGGGCAGACCTCTAGTGGCTATGATTACTAGACTCACCAACCAAAAAGGTATAGACCTAGTGCTAGAGGTGATAGAGGAGATATTGTCACGTGATTTGCAGATGGTAGTGCTCGGCACGGGAGACTGGGCGTACGAGGCTAGTCTCAGAGACGTGGAGAAAAAATATCCTAGCAAATTTAAGGCGCTCATCACCTTCTCAGAGGATTTGGCACGAAAGATATATTCTGGTGCAGATATGTTCTTGATGCCATCGAGATTTGAACCTTGTGGACTCAGTCAACTTATCGCTATGAGATATGGCAACGTACCTATCGTGCGAGAGACTGGTGGACTCAAAGACACCGTCGCACCATACATAGTAGGTGAGGGAGAGGGTACTGGATTTACTTTTTATAGTTATAATGCTCACGATATGCTCGGCGCTATCGACAGGGCGATAGAGGTATATACACAACCTCTCGAGTGGCAAAAGGTAGTACGCAACTGTATGGAAAAGGATTACAGTTGGACTGCTAGCGCTACTAAATACCATCAACTTTATCAACAAATACTCAACTAAAGTAGGAGAATATATGAAACACATCAATGCGACCAACCTAAAAGAACTAATTAGCCAAAAGACCGAGAGAATATTTGGTATAAAAGTGGCTGATGCTGCCGACAACCAACTATTCAAAGCCTTGTGTCTAGTGGTGAGGGATTTATTGACGCAAAAGAGAATTGATTTTAAGAAAGGAGTGGCAGACAAACAACTCAAGAGAGTGTACTATATGTCTATGGAGTTTTTGCTAGGCCGTTCTCTCAAAAATCACCTCCACAACCTCAAGATATACGATACAGCCGTATCCGTACTCAAGGATATGGGCAGAGATATATCTGCACTTATGGAGATAGAGCCTGATGCAGGACTAGGCAACGGAGGACTAGGTAGACTAGCAGCCGCATTTATGGATGCGCTCACCTCCAGAAACTATATGGCGACGGGATTTAGCATAAGATATGACTATGGTATCTTTGCCCAACGTATAGTGGACGGTTGGCAGGTGGAGATGCCTGACAACTGGTTAGAAAACGGTTCTGTGTGGCTAGCGCCTAGAGTAGAGGATACCTTTGAAGTCAAATTTGGTGGCAAGGTAGACGAAGTGTGGGATGAGAAGGGTATGCACCCTATACTATCAGACTACACCACTATACTAGCCATACCATACGATATGCACGTATCTGGATACGATAGCGACGCAGTCAACACCTTGAGACTATGGACAGCCAAAGCCCCAGACGACTTTGACCTAGCGCTATTCTCTAGAGGTGAATACGTCAAGGCTATGGAGCGCAAGGCTATGGCAGAGGCTATCAGCAAGGTACTATACCCTGCAGACGACCATTATGAGGGCAAGTCTCTACGTCTCAAGCAACAATACTTCTTCGTATCGGCATCTATACAGTCTATACTCAAGAAACATATCGCCAAGTACGGCACTATCGACAATCTAGGAGACAAGGTGGCTATTCACGTCAACGATACTCACCCTGCTTTATGTATACCCGAACTAATGCGTATACTACTAGACGACTACGGATATTCGTGGGAGGGCGCTTGGAATATCGTCACCAAGAGTATATCCTACACCAACCATACCGTTATGTCGGAGGCGCTAGAGAGATGGCCTCAATCGTTGTTTATGTCTCTACTACCACGTGTGTATCAGATAGTCAACGAGATTAATCAGAGATTTTGTCACGATTTGTGGAATGCTTTTCCATCAGACTGGGATAGAGTCAGTCGCAACGCTATCGTTAGTCACAACGAGGTGCGTATGGCGAATTTGTGCGTAGCGGCCTCTCATACAGTCAACGGCGTATCGGCACTACACTCGCAGATACTCAAGGACGATTGTTTCCACGATTTTTATAAGATGACTCCACACAAGTTTACCAACGTCACCAATGGTATCACTCACCGTAGGTGGCTAGAGCAAGCCAACCCAGAACTATCCAAACTAATAGATAGTCTCATAGGCGAAGAGTGGAGAACCAAGCCTGATACCTTAGAGAAATTGCTAGCGTTCAAAGATGACAAGAAGGTCATAGAGAAGTGGGCTAGTATCAAGAGAGCCAACAAGGTCAAATTAGCCGAGTATATCAAGTTGAAAAACGGTGTGGATATAGATCCAGACTCTATATTTGACGTACAAGTCAAGAGATTGCACGAGTACAAGAGACAACTACTCAATGCTATGCATATACTTGACCTATATCTACGTCTCAAGGACAATCCTGATATGCCTATCAATCCTCACACTTTCATATTTGGAGCGAAGGCAGCGCCTAGTTATTATATGGCGAAGATGGTCATCAAGTTCATATCTGCGCTAGCCGACCAGATTAACAACGACGCCTCTATCAAGGGCAAAATCAAGGTAGTATTTTTGGAGAATTATTGCGTGACGATAGCCGAGAAGGTAATGCCTGCATCCGACGTGTCTGAGCAAATCTCCACAGCAGGCAAAGAGGCTAGTGGTACTGGCAATATGAAGTTTATGATAAACGGTGCTATCACCCTAGGCACAGAGGACGGCGCTAACGTAGAGATACACGAGAGAGTTGGAGACGACAATATATTTATCTTTGGTATGCAGACCGACGAGGTCAACGAGTTGCGTCCATCTTACAATCCTACATCCTACTACAACTCAAATCCTGACATCAAGAGAGTCATAGATTATATGAGAGAGGGAGTGGCAGGGGTATCGTTTAAGGAACTAGCCGATTCTCTACTATTTGGCAAATCTCCTGATACTTATATGGTGCTAGCAGATTTCGCTGATTACAAACTCAAACACAGTATGCTAGACTCTACCTATACTGACAAGCAGAAGTGGTATAGTATGAGTATAGTCAATACTGCTATGGCAGGATTTTTCGCTGCCGACCGTAGTGTAGAAGATTACGCTACCAATATTTGGCACTTGGATAAATATTCAAAATGATTAGATACAACCCCACTATTCAATACTACAAGTCTCCTCTAGGAGCAGTCGCCACAGGTACTACCATCACTTTGCGTTATCTAGCAGAGAGGAGTATGGACGTGATGGGTGTGACTATGTGCTTGCGAAGAGAGGACGAGGAGATATATTATCCTATGAATATATCTAGCCGTGACTACGAGAAGGACGTCTACACCTTGTCTCTCACTATACAAAATGCAGGAGTGTACTACTATAGATACGAGATGTACACCTCTCACGGAGTAGTATACGTAGGCAAGGACGAGGATTACAATGCTACCTACGGAGAGTGGTTGCCAGAGTGGAGACTAGTGGTGTACGAGGAGGATTACGCTCCCAAGTATCAAGTGGGGGGTATCAATTATCATATATTTGTCGATAGATTTTGTCGCAAGCCCTCCCTAGAGGGAGATTATAAACCTTGGGGAGAGACTCCTAGCGTGGCTAGCGCCGACGGTAAGTACAGGGCAGATGATTTTTATGGAGGAAACTTCGAGGGGATTAGGTCGAGACTAGGATATCTCAAGTCGCTAGGTGTGACCAATATATACCTATCTCCTATCTATGAGGCAGAGTCAAATCACCGCTACGACGTGGGAGACTTCATGCGAGCAGATAGTAGGCTAGGTAGCGAAGAGGACTTCGCTAGACTATGCGCTGACGCCAAGTCGCTAGGTATGACCATTATGCTAGACGGAGTGTTCAATCATAGTGGCTCAAATAGTGTCTATTTCAACAAAGAGGGCAAGTACGATACGGTAGGCGCATACCAGGATATAGATTCGCCATTTCACGATTGGTACTATTTTGATACCTTCCCAGACGGATATAGGTCGTGGTGGGGCATACGCAACGTACCTACTCTCAACAAGGATAACAAGGAGTACCTATCTCTCATACTAGGAGAGGGAGGTATGATAGACAAGTGGATGAGCCTAGGTGTGGACAACTGGAGACTAGACGTCGCAGACGAACTACCAGACCATATGCTAGACGACATACGCAAGGTAGCCAAGAGAAACAATCCCGACGCTATCATAGTGGGCGAAGTGTGGGAAAATGCAGTCACCAAGATAGCCTATGGTCAAAAGCGCAGATATTTTATCGGTCGCCAACTAGACGGTGTGACAAACTATCCGTTTATGAATATGATACACGACTACGTGAAGGGTGGAGACAATTCTCTAGTAGTCAAGACCACTAGAGAGTACCTAGAGGATTATCCTCACGGGGCTCTGATGAGTAGTATGACGGTGCTAGACACTCACGACACTATTCGCGCCATCAATGCCTTGAGTGGAGAGACTATGCCAGAGGGTAGAGAGGCCCAGTCCAAGGCTCATCTATCCAAGGAGGGGTACGAGATAGGCAAATGCAGGCTCAAGATGGCTAGCGTGCTCCAATATATATTGCCAGGTACACCTACCCTCTACTATGGAGACGAGGTGGGATTGACTGGTTGGAGCGATCCACTCAATAGGGCTTGTTATCCGTGGGGTGGCGAGGACGAAGAATTGCTCGAGCATTATAGACTGCTGGGAGATATCAGGAGTCGCTACGCTAGGCAAATGGCAGGGGGCACGTTTTTCGTAGAGGGAGAGATATTGCACCTAGTTCGCTATGCAGACGGAGTGCAACTACACCTACTCATGAACAACACAGGCGAGACAGTTCAACTGTGGAATACACATCACGACATATACACAGGCTCGGACAAGAAGGTGCTAGAGCCTATGGACTACATACTATACGAGGAGAGATATTGATTATGCTAAATATATTTGCATTTGGCAAAGCCCAATCGGTAGAAGAACTAAAGTTTGACGGAGACAAATATCTATACAAGAGCATACCCGACCAGTTGAATCAAGAGGTGACTGACCTCAGGGCAGAGTGCGACGAATATGAGAAAAAGGCTCAACCACCACTATGGTTCAAGATACTACAAGGACTGCTACTTATCGTGGCGTTTGTCTGTACTATTATGATAGTATTGCAAAACAAGTCTCTAGTAGATATGATAGCCACCGACCTCCCTCTAGTGATAGTGGCAGGCGTGTCTATGGTAGGACTAGTGACGGTACTATTCATCAATAGGCAAAAGGAGAAGAATTTCACCAAGACCGAAGAGTTTAAGTCGTTGATAGACAAGAGCAACGAACTAATCGTCAAGATAAGAGATGCGCTAGGTATTGCCAAAAACGCCAAAGAACTAGACGTACTAGCCCAACCATACAAAGTGGTAGACGGTGTGAAGGTCAAGAGTGAGAAGTTTGATTATCTACCACTATCCAACTTCGTATATCTAGACGGCGAGGGCAAATTGTGTGTGGCAGACCTAGAGAGAGTGTACGCTGTGGACAAGAAGGATATCACCAAGATATCCTACGTCAACGGACCTATACTACTCTCACGTTGGACCAAAGAGACTGCTATCAAGGACGCTATCTACAAAGATTACGACCTCAAGAAAGCCTCCTCTGGTATGGTGAGAGTATGTGGTTTTTACGCATTTGAGATACAAGACGGCAAGGACAAATATTACCTCGCCGTAGCCCCCTATGATGCCAAAGAGGTGGCTCGTATGATAGGCAAAAAACTCCCTGCTATGAAGAAATAAAATATTTAAGAGAGTACAAAATAAAAAAATAGCAACTGTATATCGCAGTTGCTATTTTAATTGAAATCGGGGGTGTGGTCAAAGGTGAGTCTCTCGTGGGTGAAAGGGTGCGAGAAAGATAGGTGAGAGCAAGCGAGCATTTGTCCAGAGTTGTACTCTCCATCGCTAGATGAATAGAGAGTGTCTCCCTTGACTGGGTGACCTATATAAGAGGTGTGTACTCTGATTTGATGAGTGCGACCAGTCATCAGCCTAATGCGTGCTATCGTGTCTCCCTCTACGTAGGATATAGGCTCTATTATCGTGCGACTAGGTTTGCCTAGTGGAGACACTACTCTCACTATGCTATCTGGCACTCTATATATAGGCTCGTCTATATCGACGATATTCTCCACTATACCCTCTAGCCTAGCAGTATACACCTTGTCGATAGTGGTGTGAGAGAGTATGCTGTGAGAGAGTGTATTGAGGGCTATGAGCATTAGCCCCTCCGTGTCCTTGTCTAGTCTAGTGACTACTCTATACGTCTCTCCACCGTATATATGATTGAGCCCAGCGAATACGTTGAGTTCTTCGTGTCCACGTGTCGCCATAGAGGTAATGCCCCTAGGCTTGTAGATGACGAGGATATCTTCATCTCTATATACTATCTCTATAGCGCAATCTCGCGATATAGGATACGGCTTGGACTTCTCTGGGATACGTATCTGTAGCACTTCTCCTGCGTGCAATGTGTCGGTGGCTATTTTATTCTCTCCCCCTACCGTCATACCTGCAGAGGTCTTGATGAGAGTCTCTATGCGTGACGAAAAGTGGGCTTTGAGAAAGTCCCTAAGAATTATATCCTTATCGGTGGTGAGCGTGAGCGTCTTGTCCATAGATATATATTGTATCACATATCACGGATATTGACAAGATATACTCACCATTATCTATATGCAGTATTATTATGAATAGGGAGCATACGATTTGACTAATCGAGGCAAAAGGTGTATATTTAGATTATGAGTGCTATGACCAAACAAGAGAAAATGACCAAAGAGCCTGTCAAGAAACTGGTGGTATCTCTAGCGATACCATCTATTATTAGTATGCTTATCACTATGATATACAATTCGGCAGACTCATTTTTTGTATCTATGGTGTCAGGAGAGGATAGCGCTACCACAGGGTCTATAGGAGTGGTGCTATCGCTAATGTCTCTGATACAAGCCATAGGTTTTTTCTTTGGACACGGCACGGGCAATTATTCATCGAGGGCATTTGGCAGAGGAGAGGATGACAAAGCCAAGGATATGGCGTCGACGGGATTCTTTAGCGCGCTCATATTCGGCGTACTCTTTAGCGTGATAGCCTATCTACTATTGCCAGAGGTGGTCACTCTACTAGGCGCTACCCCTACGATACTCCCCTATGCTATTAGTTATGCCAAGTACATAGTGCTAGCGGCCCCTTTCTATATGGGCGCATACGTGCTAAATATCCAACTGCGATTTGAGGGCAACGCCTCTGTCGGCACGATAGGTATAGCAGTAGGAGGTATACTCAATATCGTATTAGATGCAGTCTTTATCCTAGGTCTAGGCATGGGCGTAGAGGGTGCAGGACTAGGCACTTTGATAGGGCAGGTAGTAGGATTTGGTACTATGTTGATAGTCAAACAACGATTTGGTCTAGCGAGAGTAGAATTATCTAGATTTAAGCCTAGCCGTGTGCTATATAGAGAGATGATAGGAGGAGGTCTCCCCTCGCTATGTCGCCAAGGTCTCACAGCCATAGCCTTCGCTACTCTATGCAACTGCGCAGGAGTATACGGAGATAGCGCCATAGCAGGTATGTCTGCCGTCAACAAGGTAATGGGTATAGGTGGCTCTCTCATCATAGGATTTTCGCAAGGATTTCAACCGGTGTGTGGATTTAGTTATGGAGCAGGGCTATACGATAGAGTGCGAGAGGGATTTGTATTTTCAGTAAAGACAGGTCTCGTGATGCTACTAGTCATATCAGTAGCAGGTATCGTATTTGCCGAAGATCTAGTGAGGGCATTTGCATCTGATCCATCGGCAGTTAGTTTTGGTGCGACGGCTATGCGTATACAATGTCTGTCCTTCCCACTAGCGTCGTATATAGTGGTGTCCAATATGTCCTTGCAGACTATGGGCAAGACTCTATACGCGACGATACTTTCTGCTGCTAGACAAGGACTAATATTTATACCTTGCGTACTCATACTACCATTATTTTTGGGAGAACTAGGGGTACAAGGCTCGCAAGTGGTGGCAGATATATTGACGTTTTTGATATCTATACCTATCATGCGTGATACTTGGCGAGAGATAGACAAATTGAAGAAAAACGTGGCAAAATAATAAGTAGGAGAATATTATGAAAAGAAAGACTTGGTTGTATATATCATTGTCCGTGCTACTAGTAGCGCTCATGGCAGTAGCCTCGGTGTGGGATCTAGATATCGCTAGGGCCGTGGCTAGTCTAGCAGAGGGCGAGTATTATAGCGACAATGCATTTGGCGTAGTATTTGAGGTGATAGGAGTAGCCCCTATCTATATAGCAGTCATACTAGCGTGTATAGTGATATTTAGCGAGGCAGACGCCATCAAAGGCAGTCTCTTTTGGAGAATAATCACCGCGATAGCAGGTATGGTAATGGGTTGGTATATGTACTCTACTATAATAGGATACGTAGGCGACCACCTGGGCAATTCTGCGCTCACCGAGGGTGTCGTGGCAAATATACTACTAGCCCTAGCAGGTATCATCACGACGGGAGGATTGTACCTACTATCTCTCAAGGTAGATAGTAGTATCAAGAGAAAGTTGCTAGTATGGGCTTTCGTCGTGCTATTTGCAGCCATCATAGGCAAGGTGCTCACCGAGATTCTCAAAGGTATGGCAGGACGTATGAGGTATAGGGCTATGTGGGCAGAGGGAGACTACGCTGGATACACCCCTTGGTACGAGTGGGTAGGCAAACGCAAACCTACTGCCGAACAGGTGGCTATGGGTATGCCTAGCGATATATACAAATCTTTTCCATCAGGGCACACTTCTGCCGCTACTATGTCGATAGTATTTGGACTGATACCTCACGCACTAGGAGTGCAGAAGAAGAGTACTATCAGTTGGGTGTGGATAGTGAGTATCGCTTTCCCAATACTAGTAGCCGTGTCTCGTATGGTAGTGGGTGCTCACTTCTTGAGCGACGTGACCATAGGAGCATTGACCACGGTAGTAGGATACGTGGTGGGACTAGTATTGTCTCCTATCGTAGTCAAAGCACTCACGAGGTCTAGCAGAGACTAAATTCAAACCTAAAATCGCCGTCTATTACGTAGTAATAGGCGGTTTTTTTGAAAAAAGTTGGGGGAGCAGAGTTTTTTAACCAAAAAAGTGGCTAGTTAGCCCAAAAATATACCTCGTATGCTTTGCATAAATGTAAAATTCGTGTTATAATGTATCCTGAGAAAGGTCGGCTTGACCGTCCTATTATATGGAGGTAAATATGTTGAGCAATTTGACGTCGCTACTAGCGGCAGCCGAGCCACTAGGCGAGATAGATGCTTGGGCAGTCGTACTAGGTATAGGCATAGTATTTTGCGGACTAGTAGTCATCATACTAGTATGCTACCTAATGGGCATATTGGCTCAGGAGAAGCCTGTCGCAGACACTACCGTAGCACAACCCGAAGAGCCTGTTGAGCAAAAGGTGCTCATAGAGGCAGAACCAGAGGTGGTAGTAGCCCTATCTGCAGTCATAGCAGAGGATATGGGAGTAGACGCTACTGATTTTAGAATAATATCTATTGAGAAAATTTGAGGAGATTAATATGAGAACTTACAAAGCAAACGTAAATGGTCAAGATTACATAATCAAACTAGAGATGGTCGGAGATACTGCTCCTGCAGTCGCACCAGTCGCACCAGTAGCCCCTGTCGCTACTCCTAGTGCTGCACCTGCTCCTGTGGCTATGGGCAACGGAGAGAAGATACTAGCACCTATGCCTGGCACTATACTAGACGTCAAGGTGTCAAATGGTCAAGCAGTCAAGAAGGGAGACCTACTATTTGTACTAGAGGCTATGAAGATGGAGAACGAGATATTCGCATCTCAAGACGGCAAGGTAGCCAACGTAGCAGTCCAAAAGGGCGCTAGCGTCACCTCTGGCCAAGCACTATGCGAATTGGTATAACTAGGAGAGAGATATGCAATACATTGAGAATTTTCTAAAAGAGACTGGTTTTTACCTCTTTGCACAAGGTGACAACTGGAAGATGCTAGTGATGATAGCCGTCGCTTGTCTACTACTATATCTAGCCCTTGTCAAGAAGTTTGAGCCACTACTACTCACTACTATAGCATTTGGCATGCTACTCACCAATCTACCTGGTGCAGAGATGTTTCACGAGGAGATATTTAAGGACGGACACGTGCATTGGGACTTGATGGGAGGCGCAGACCCTACTATCACAGCAGGTATACTAGACTATCTATATCTAGGAGTCAAGTTGGGTATATATCCTTGTCTAATATTCTTGGGCGTAGGTGCTATGACCGACTTTGGTCCACTTATCGCTAACCCCAAGAGTTTGTTGATGGGAGCAGCCGCCCAACTAGGTATATTCATTACCTTCATAGGCGCTAGACTACTAGGATTTACTGGTGCAGAGGCAGGCAGTATAGGTATCATAGGTGGTGCAGACGGCCCTACCGCTATATTCGTCACCTCCAAACTAGCCCCACACCTACTAGGACCTATCGCAGTAGCAGCGTATTCGTATATGGCGCTAGTACCTGTCATACAGCCACCTATCATGAAGATGCTCACCACTCCTGAGGAGAGAAAGATAGTCATGAAGGAACTTCGTCCTGTGTCTAAGAAGGAGAAGATACTATTCCCTATAGTAGTCACTATCATAGTGGCTCTCATAGTACCATCTGCTACCCCACTAGTAGGATGCTTGATGCTAGGCAATCTATTTAAGGAGTGTGGTGTGACTGACAGACTATCCAAGACTGTCCAAAACGAACTAATGAATATAGTCACTATATTCTTGGGTATCACGGTAGGCGCTACTGCTACGGCAGGCACATTCTTGTCACTAGAGACACTCAAGATAATAGCAATGGGCGTCGTAGCATTTGGTATCGGTACAGGTGGTGGTGTGCTTATCGCCAAGTTTATGAACCTATTCCTCAAAGAGAAAATCAATCCGCTTATCGGTAGCGCAGGTGTATCTGCCGTGCCTATGGCGGCTAGAGTATCGCAAGTAGTCGGTCAAAAGGAAAATCCATCCAACTTCTTGCTAATGCACGCTATGGGACCTAACGTCGCAGGCGTAATAGGCTCTGCTATCGCAGCAGGTGTCCTACTATCTATATTCTAAGATAAGGAGATAATATTATGGCTAAGAAAAATCCACTCAAGATTACAGAAACTATACTTAGAGATGCTCACCAATCCCAAGCAGCTACTCGTATGAAACTAGAGGATATGCTACCTATGTGCAAGACTCTAGACGAGATGGGATACTGGTCTATAGAGTGTTGGGGAGGAGCAACTTTTGACAGTTGTATCCGTTTCCTCCACGAAGATCCATGGGAGAGACTACGCAAACTCAAGGAGGCTATGCCAAATACCAACCTCCAGATGCTACTCCGTGGTCAAAACCTACTAGGATACAAGCCTTATGCAGACGACGTAGTAGACGAGTTTGTCAAGGCTTCTATCAAAAATGGTATCAACGTAATACGTATATTTGACGCACTCAACGACCCACGCAATATGGAGCAAGCCATGAAGTCTACCAAGGCTTACGGCGGTATATGTGAGGCTGCTATTAGTTACACCACCTCTCCTATACACAACGAAGAGTACTTCGTCAACCTAGCAGTTAGACTAGCCGAGATGGGCGCAGATACTATATGTATCAAGGATATGGCAAACTTGCTACTACCATATGATGCATATTCTCTAGTCAAGGCTATCAAGAAAGAGGTAAATCTACCTATCCACCTACACACTCACAACACTTCTGGTACTGGCGATATGACCTACCTAAAGGCTGCCGAGGCAGGTGTAGATATAGTAGATACTGCATTGTCCCCTATGTCCAACGGTACTTCTCAACCTACCACAGAGTCTCTAGTAGCAGTACTCAAGGGTACTGATAGAGATACTGGCCTAGACCTAGAGAAGATGAGCGAGGCTGCCACCTACTTCAGAGGTGTCGCTGCCAAACTCAAGGCTGACGGTATACTAGACCCCAAGGTGCTCAACGTAGATACCAACACCCTACGTTATCAAGTACCAGGTGGTATGCTCTCCAACCTAATGAACCAACTCAAGCAAGCAGGTCAAGAGGACAAACTCTACGAAGTGCTAGCCGAAGTACCTAGAGTTAGAGAGGACTTTGGTTATCCACCACTAGTCACTCCTTCTTCTCAAATAGTAGGTACTCAGGCTGTATTCAACGTACTCAATGGTGAGAGATACAAGACCTTCACCAAGGAGAGCAAGGCTGTACTACGTGGCGAATATGGTCAACTACCAGGCGTAGTCAATGAGGACGTACGCAAGAAGGCTATCGGTGACGAAGAGGTCATCACTTGCAGATTTGCAGACACCGTAGCACCAGAGATGGACAACTGCAAGAAGGTAATAATGGATGAGAAGGGACTAGCCCGTGACACCGAGGATATCCTCACCTACGCTATGCTACCTCAAGTAGCCGAGAAGTTCCTCACCGAGAAGTATGATGAGGGCAAGCCAGTAGAGGTATCTATACCTAGCGATCCAAATACCACTACCTACGTAGTCAAGGTAAAGGCTCTAGACTAATCAAACAAATGAAAAACACTCTGCCTCGCAGAGTGTTTTTAATTTTTCGTTGTTTAATATTCTTTTATCCCCAATAAATAATCGGAAGAGACGTTGAAAATCTCCGATATAGAAATAAGCATTTCTATGTCTGGTAGTGTTTCTCCTCTTTCCCATTTGCTAACACAAGATTGCTTAACGTTACATTTTTGAGCAAACGCATCTTGGTTAAGCCTGTTTTCTATACGCAATTCTTTAATTCTTTGTGCAAACTTATTTTTCATACTATAATTATAGTCTCTCCAAGACTAAAATATAGCAAAAAGTCTTGACAAGACTAAAAAATATGTTTATACTAAAATAGTCTTATCGAGACTATTTTTTGCAAAGGAGAATAAATATGAAAGTTAAAACAGTATTAGTAGTGTTAATGTTGATGTTTTGTAGTGTTTTTGCTGGTTGTACAGGTGCAGGGGGAGGAGGCAATACCTTGCCAAACAATCCTACTAACTCCAAATTTAATTCTACTCCGCAAATAAGCATAGTAGCAGAACTTGGAGAAAATATTTTGGGATATCCAAATGTAACTGCCCAAATCACTAACAATAGCGAAAAAGATATTGCGGCATTGCGATTTTATGTACAATATTATGATGTATATGGAGATATTACAACAAATTATATAGATGCAAACAAATTGAGTTGTGATAACACTATCTTGTCTGGGGCAAGTTATACTGGAGTTTGGCAGTTTTATAACGAAAAAATTAAAAGTGTTGATTTATACATATACAGTATATATTATGCAGATGGTTCCGAGTGGGGAGATAAAGATGCTACTAAATCAACCATATTGAACAATGGATATAAGATACAAGTTGTTTGATATGTAGAATTTTTAATTAATTTGTTTTACACTTTATCGAGTAGAAAAATTTAATGTAATAAAAAGGATAACGAAAGGGTTCGTTATCCTTTTTCATTGTTGACTACAAGATATTAGTTCTATGCTTGCTCCACGGTGAGACCTCTGTCGATTAGAGACTGCCTATTCTCTTCACAAGTCCTGATTATCTTAGGTCTAGCGACAAATATTAGATAAACTAGTAGAGCCATTATGGTGATTACCCAAGTGATAGGGTAGGATAGGAGTACTCCACCTAGGGAGTGTAGAGTAGGGATAGGGAAGAATAATTCTATCCATACTATCCTTAGTCCTACTACGCCTATGACGTTGAATACTGCAGGGAAGATAGAGTATCCTGCGCCTCTGAGTATACCTGCGAAGGCGTCCATCACTCCACACAAGAAATAAGTAGAGCATATCACCGTCAATCTCTCTACACCTGCTTGTATCTGCACAGGGTCTGTGAGGTATAGTGATAGTAGAGGTTCTCTTAGGAGATACACTATCGTAGAGGTCACAGTACCTGCCACAAATGAGCATAGAGGGAGGAGATAGTAGGATTTTTTCACTCTAGCATAATCTCCTACTCCTACGTTTTGGGAGACGTAGGTGAGACCTGTGTGCTGGAAGGATATCATCACGGTATACACGAAGCCGTCTATCGACATACCTGCAGTATTGCCGTTGACAACGCTAGCGCCCAAGGAGTTGATGGCAGATTGTATATATATATTGGATATAGAGAATAGCGAAGATTGTATACCGTTGGGTACACCTATTAGGAGTATTTGCTTGGTGACGTCTGCGTGTAGGCGTACCTTGGGGATATATAGTTTGATAGCGCTATTTTCTCTCATTAGGCATATGACTACGTAGGTGGCAGAGAATACTTGGGATAGCACGGTGGCTATGGCGACTCCGTCTACCGACATGCCTAACACTATCACGAAGAATAGATTGAGACATACGTTGATACAGCCTGCTATTAGCATTATCATCAAGGGGCGCTTGGTGTCGCCTATTGCCTTGAGACAGGCAGAGCCGAAGTTGAATATAGAATTAAATATAATACCTACTAGATACCACCTGACGTATACTAGAGATAGACCTATTATCTCGTCAGGAGTATTTATCAGCCGTAGTAGTGGTTCGCCGAGTAAGATACCTAGTATGCAGACGAGGACACCTAGCACTACGGATAGAGCCATAGAGGTATGTACCGACCTAGACACGTCGTCATCTTTCTTAGCGCCGACGTACCTAGCGATTACCACCGTAGCACCCATAGATATACCCAAGAATAGATTGACTAGTAGAGAGCATATAGCAGTACTGCTACCTATAGCCCCCACGGCGTTTGGCTCACTAGAAAAAGAGCCTACCACTATCATATCCACTGCATTAAATAGACATTGCAATACGTTGGTAATGATGAGAGGTATGGCGAAAGTGATTATGCACCTGAGGGCATTGCCCTTAGTCATATCTATAGAATAATTCTTGGCAGTAGTCATATCTACTCCTCCTCAATTCAAGAGAGATTGTAAACCTCTATATATGCAAAGTCAAGCGAAATACATATATTTTTTTCGACATTTTTTAGATAAAAAGCAAGTGCGCAAATTTTTGAAAAAGAGGTATCAAAAATTGGTTGATTTGTCAATATTTAGTATGATATAATATAAAAAAATCAAGGAGTGAGATATTATGATTTATAAATGTAAAGTATGTGGCGTAGTATTTGAGAGTAGCGACGCAGAGCCTATATGTCCTGTGTGCAAGGCAAAGGGAGACAAACTAATCCCTATGAAGAACAAGTACGAGGGTACTAAGACTGAGCAAAACCTCCACGAGGCATTTGCCGGTGAGTCTCAGGCTCGCAACAAGTACACCTATTTCGCATCCAAGGCCAAGAAAGAGGGCTATGAGCAAATAGCCGCTATATTCCTCGAGACTGCCGACAACGAGAAGGAGCACGCCAAGTTGTGGTTCAAGGAACTAAATGGTATCGGTGGCACAGCCGACAACTTGCTCGCAGCAGCAGAGGGAGAGAACTACGAGTGGACTGATATGTACGATACCTTCGCCAAAGAGGCAGAGGCAGAGGGATTTGTGGAGTTGGCTCAGAAGTTTAGAATGGTAGCCGCCATCGAGAAGACTCACGAGGAGAGATATAGAGCACTACTCAACAACGTAGAGACCAAGCAAGTCTTTGAGAAGGCTGGCATCACTATCTGGGCTTGTCGCAACTGTGGACATATCGCTATAGGAGTGAGCGCTCCAGAGAAATGTCCTACCTGTGACCACCCACAAGCATACTTTGAGATAAAGAAAGATAATTATTGATAAATAAAAAAAATAGCGACCTACCATATATAGTGGTGGGTCGTTTTTTTTGGGCAAAAAAATATTAAAAAAATTTTTACCAAATAATTAGGTTGCGCCACAAAAAGACTAGTATTTATGCAGGTAAAAATTGCAAAAAATATCGAAAAACACAGTAAAATAAGGCTTTTTTTATTGATTATTATGCATAGAATCGTGATTTTTATGCAATAATGTGGATAACTATATCTAGTGCAAAATGGTTGACAACGACACAATATATAGTATATTATAGTAAGGCAACCACAAAAGAATAGAAAGGCAAGAGTGTGATGCCTTTAAGGAGGAGATTATGAAAATCATCAAGCGTAATGGAGCAGAGGTAGAGTTTGACATTGAGAAAATCATAGGCGCTATCGAAGCCGCCAACAACGAAGTAGTGGAGAGTGATAGACTCACCGAAGAGCAAATCAAAGTAATTGCTCACACAGTAGAGTATATTTGCTCCAAGCGTACTAGAGCACTAGGGGTGGAGGAGATACAGGACCTAGTAGAGAACGAACTCATGAAATTCGGCGCTCACAATCTCGCGCGCACCTACATTACTTATAGATACAAGCGTCAACTCGCTCGTCAATCAAATACTACCGACGAGTGCATATTGTCTTTGATTGAGTGCAACAACGAAGAGGTCAAGCAGGAGAATAGCAACAAGAATCCTACCGTCAACTCTGTCCAACGTGATTATATGGCAGGAGAGGTCAGCAAGGATATCACCAAGCGTATACTGCTAGCGCCTGACGTAGTACGCGCTCACGAGGAGGGTGTCATACACTTCCACGACGCAGACTACTATGCCCAACATATGCACAACTGCGACCTAGTCAACCTAGAGGATATGCTCCAAAACGGTACTGTTATCTCTGATACTATGATAGAGAAACCACACAGTTTTTCTACTGCTTGCAATATCGCTACTCAGATAATAGCCCAAGTAGCATCATCTCAATACGGTGGTCAGAGTATATCTCTCACTCATCTAGCGCCATTTGTCCAAATCTCTAGAGAGAAGATAACTCTAGAGGTCAAGGCTGAGATGGAGGACATAGGAGTCACCCTCACCGACGAGAAGATATCCTCTATCGTCGAAAAGAGAGTGCGTGACGAGATACGCAAGGGTATACAGACTATCCAATACCAAGTAGTCACACTAATGACTACCAACGGTCAAGCACCTTTCATCACGGTATTTATGTATCTAGGAGAGGCGAAGAACGAGAGAGAAAAGCAAGACCTAGCGATAATGATAGAGGAGACCTTGCGCCAACGTATCGAGGGCGTCAAGAACGAGAAGGGTGTATATATCACCCCTGCTTTCCCAAAACTCATATACGTACTAGAGGAGCAAAATATACACGAGGACAGTCCATACTATTACCTCACCAGACTAGCAGGAGAGTGTACTGCCAAGCGTATGGTGCCTGACTACATCTCCGAGAAGATAATGAAAAATCTCAAGGTAGACAAAAATGGCGACGGACATTGTTATACTTGTATGGGATGCAGGTCTTTCCTCACTCCATACGTGGATGAAAATGGCAAAGCCAAGTATTACGGCAGATTTAATCAAGGCGTAGTCACCGTCAACCTAGTAGATATAGCATTGTCTAGTTACAAAAATGAAGAGGAGTTTTGGAAGATATTTGACGAGCGTATGAAGTTGTGTCATAGAGCGCTCCAAGCACGTCACGAGAGACTCACCGGTACTATGTCTGATGCAGCCCCTATACTATGGCAACACGGTGCTTTGGCTAGACTACAAAAGGGCGAGACTATCGACAAACTACTCCACGGTGGATATTCTACCATATCCCTAGGATATGCAGGTCTATGGGAGACCGTATACTATATGACTGGCAAGAAACTCACAGAAGAAGAGGGCAAGGAGTATGGTCTCAAGATAATGCGCAAACTAAATGAGTACACAGCCAAGTGGAAACAAGAGGAGAATATAGATTATTCTCTATACGGCACTCCACTAGAGAGTACTACCTACAAGTTCGCCAAGAGTCTCCAAAAGAGATTTGGTATCATCAAGGGAGTGACTGATCGCAACTACATCACCAATAGTTATCACATACACGTGACCGAAGAGATAGATGCGTTTGACAAACTCAAACTAGAGTCCGAATTCCAACAATTATCCCCTGGTGGCGCTATCAGTTACGTCGAAGTACCAAATATGCAACACAACCTAGATGCAGTCATGTCTGTCATCAAGTTTATCTACGACAATATAATGTACGCCGAACTAAATACCAAGAGTGACTTTTGTCAAGTGTGTGGATACGACGGTGAGATACAGATAGTAGAGGACGATGGCAAACTCGTATGGGAGTGTCCTAATTGCCAAAATCGTGACCAAGACAAACTCAACGTAGCACGCCGTACTTGTGGATATATAGGCACTCAATTTTGGAATCAAGGTCGTACCCAAGAAATCAAAGAGAGAGTATTGCACCTATAATGAAATACGCAGTTATTAAGAAGAACGATATAGCCAATGGTACGGGAGTGAGAGTGTCGCTATTTGTGTCAGGCTGTTCGCACAGGTGTGCAGGGTGCTTCAATAGTGAGGCGTGGGACTACGATTATGGTCAGCCTTTTACCCAGAGTGTAATAGACGAGATACTATCTGCTTGCGCTCCTGACTATGTGAGAGGACTATCACTACTAGGTGGAGAGCCACTAGACCCACTCAACCAAGAGGGTGTATGTACTTTACTTAGACAGTTCAAGGAGGCTTATCCTACCAAGGACGTATGGTGCTACACAGGATACGTCTACGATCCAGACCTAATGATAGGTGGCAGAGCGTATGGTATACACACCTACGAGATACTGTCATCTGTAGACGTGCTAGTAGACGGTCCGTTCGTAGACAAACTCAGGAGTCTCAAACTCAAGTTTAGAGGTTCGTCAAATCAACGCATTATAGATATGCCCTCTACTCTCAAACAAAATAGAGTGATACTACTCGACGAGAACAAATATTGATATTACCTCGCTTGTCTACTGAGACAAGCGAGGTTTTCTTATGACTACGTAGCAGTACGAATAACTAGATAGTCAAATAATTAAAATAGCAAATTAGAGTTGAAAATATAGCAAATTGATGATATAATGACTATGGAGATATTTTATGATAAGATGGATATCGAAAAAACCTCGCTACGGCGACCATATCAGAGTGTCTAGAGGGTATTATTATCATCACGGCATATATTTCTTTCCGTGGAGAGTGATACATTTTTCGGCGTACAACGTAGACGGTGAAGAGGGAGAGACTAGCGCCCAGCGTGCCTGTATCATCAAGACCACCTTCAAGGACTTTCATAGAGGAGACCGAGTAGAGGTGAGAGTGCTTAGTGATGAGGAGAAGAAGAGCAAGCGCAAGTGGTGGCAGGTAGCCAGGATAGCCAAAGGTGAGGTAGGCAAGCGAAGAGGTACTTACAATATCATCAAGAACAATTGCGAACACTTTGTCAACGAGGTGCTATTTGGAGTGAGATATAGCGAACAATCTGCTCACCCTATTCGCCACGTGCTACAACTAGGAGACCAACGTCGTCTCAACAAAGAGCACGAAGAGGAGAAGCAGAGGCAAAAGAAAAAGAGAAAATGGTGGCAAATCATATTGCCAAAGAGAGAGAAGGTCGCAGAAGATAAGACTCCTGCCCCCAAGACTAAAAATAAGAAAAAATCAGGCAAAAAGTCTACATAAATACAAAAATACTCCCTTTTTGGTTGATAAATCGGCAAATATATGATATATTTGCTATCGATTAGACGATATAGGTGATATTATGCAAAAAATGAGAAAATTCGATACCAAGATACAGCATCTCAAGTACAAAGTTTTGAGAGAAATAGCCAAAGAGGCTTGGGAGGGGACTCTCACAGAGAAAGTGATAGAGATACCCAAGCGTATCATCCCAGGCAAAGTGCCTACCCTACGCTGTTGCGTATACAAGGAGAGGGCTGTGGTCGGCGAGAGAATGCGTATGGCTATGGGTGGAGATAAGCAAAACCCCAACGTCATAGAGGTCATAGATATCGCTTGCGACGAGTGTCCAGTAGGAGGACACGAGGTCTCCAATGCTTGTCGTGGCTGTATGATGCACCGTTGCGAAGACGTGTGCAAAAAGGGTGCTATATACTTTGACAATCACCACATAGCGCACATAGACAAGTCCAAGTGCGTAGAGTGTGGACTATGCGCCAAGGTGTGTCCTTACGGCGCTATCATCAATCGCAAACGCCCTTGCCAAAATGCTTGCAAAGTCAAGGCTATATCCGTCTCCGAGGATAAGACTGCGCTCATAGACAACAAGAAGTGTATCTCTTGTGGCGCTTGCGTATACAACTGTCCTTTTGGTGCGATAGTAGACAAGTCTTATATCCTAGAGGTGATAGATATCCTCAAGGGTAGCGAGAATAATACCAAGTACAAAGTGTACGCAGTAGTAGCGCCATCTATCGCTAGTCAATTTACTTACGCCACCTTGGGACAAGTGATGAGTGGACTCAAACAACTAGGATTTTATTCGATAGCAGAGGCAGCCCTAGGCGCAGACATAGTGGCAGTAGAAGAGGCTAGAGAATTTGCCAAGAAAGAATTCCTCATTAGTTCGTGCTGTCCTGCATTTGTGGACTTCGTAGAGAAGAATTTCCCTGCTATGAGAGAGTACGTATCTACATCTATATCTCCTATGGGCGCTATATCTCGCCGTATCAAAGAGGCTGACCCTACTAGCAAAGTGATATTTATAGGACCTTGCACAGCCAAGAAAGCCGAGGCGAAAAAATCCACCGTATCTACTTACGTAGACCAAGTATTGACTTTCGAAGAATTGCAAGCCCTCTACGATAGTAGAGATATAGATATATCCACCCTAGAGGAGACTACCCTCGAGGGAGCATCAGGGTATGGTCGTACGTTCGCTAGATGTGGAGGACTAGGAGAGGCTATAGCCGAGGGACTCAAGGAGCAGGGTATAGACATACCACTCAAGGCTATCAGTTGCAACGGCATAGAAGAGTGCCGTCTCACACTCCTCAAGAAGAGCAAAAACCTCATAGACGTCAACTTCATAGAGGGTATGGCGTGCGTAGGTGGTTGTATAGGTGGAGCAGGTTGCCTCACTCATAGCGACAAAAATGCTCAACGTATCCAAGACTATAGTCGTCAAGCAGGAGACAAGACTATCCAAGATGCAGTAGACGGTATAGATTTGTAATAGTTATCAAAATGTAGCACCTCTCATATCATAGTGAGAGGTGTTTTTTGATGAAAAAATGCGTATTGATTTTGATTATCACGGCTATGGCGAGTGGTGTGCTATCTGCTTGCACCGAAGATAGTAGCGTGGCTATCCCTAGATACGATATAGAGGTAGATTATCTAGGCGACACTCTAGAGATAGAGGAGCATATATATTATCAACACGGAGGAGATACTACCTCGCAGTTGGCGATTATGTTATACCCAAGCGCCTACCAGAGTGTAGACACGGTGGGTGGGGAGAATAACACCGATTACTTTGAAAAAGGTAGTGTGGAGCTAAAGAGTGTGTGTATCGACGGCGTGCAGAGTGAGTACTCTATAGGGGGATATCTAGACACTTGTCTCACGGCCAACCTCTCCCAACCCCTCTCGTATATGAGTGAGATAGAGGTGGATATATGCTATACTATATGCTTGCCACATTGTGATGCTAGGCTAGGTATCACTAGCGACGGTGTGGTGAATTTGTCCAACTTTTATGCAGTCATACCCTCTCTGCGTGATGGAGTATGGTCTATAGACGACTACGTATATATAGGTGATCCATACGTGAGTGACCTTAAGGATATAGACTTGTCTATCACTATACCTAGTGGCTACACCCTAGCGCACGGAGGAGGCAAGGTGGAGAGAGTGGATAGCGAAGAGAGTAGCACCTATACTCTAGAGTATAGCCAAGTGAGAGACGTGGCTGTGTGTATATCCGACAAATATCAATTTAGCAAGATGGATATAGATGGAGTGGAGATTACCTATTATTACTATCAAGATACGGATTATCTCAATACTCTCTACGTCGCTAGAGATAGTCTACGATATTTTGTCGAGACTTTTGGCGAATACCCCTACGACACCTACTCCGTAGCAGAGACGTCTCTAATGGCTGGGGGGATGGAGTATAGTGGATTTAGCCTAATCAACTCCAAGTTAAAAAAAGAAGATAGAGAGTATACCGTAGTGCACGAGACTGCTCATCAATGGTGGTACAATATAGTAGGCACGGACAACGTGCGAGAGCCTTGGATAGACGAGGGGCTAGCAGAATATTCGACGATATTGTACCTAGGTGAGATATATGGCGAAGAGTGGGTGCGAGAGCAGGTGTATAGCACGGAGAACGCCTATATGCTATACGTTGACCTAAAGGACAAAGTATTTGACGACAAGGTCAATAGTATCACTAGGAGTATATACGAGTACAATGGTACTTTGGACTACACCTATCTAGTGTATCTCAAGAGTATGCTAATGCACTCCAATTTACACGAATTGCTAGGGGAGAAGTATCTAGTTTCTTTGCGTACGCTAGTTCGTGACAACTATATGTCCCAGATTGACAAAGATATACTTATCAATACCTTTGCCAAGGTAAATAATAGAAAAATGGATATATTTTTCGACGCTTGGCTAGAGGGTAAAGTGTACGTGTTGCCCATGGCTAGTTGAGGGAATTTGGCTAAATTGGTGCTAAAATTAAAAAAACCTTGACAAAATTACTATATCATAGTAAGATTATCTAGAAATAACATCAATTACTACAAGAAGGCAAATAATTATGGATTATATCGCAATTGAGAAAAAGTGGCAAGACAAGTGGCAACGTGACGACGTATACAAGTTTGACAAGACCAAAGTAGGCAAAAAGAAGTACGTAATGGAGATGTTCTCATATCCATCAGGCGCGAAACTACACGCAGGACATTGGTTTAACTTCGGACCTAGCGATTCGTACGCTAGGTTTAAGGCTATGCAAGGCTACAACGTATTTGAGCCTATGGGATTTGATGCGTTTGGCTTGCCTGCTGAGAATTACGCTATCAAGACTGGTATACACCCAGAGGACAGCACCTTGAAAAATATAGACACCATGGAGCGTCAACTCAAGGCTATGGGCGCTATGTTCAACTGGGATGCAGAGGTCGTGACCTGTATGCCAGACTACTACAAGTGGACACAATGGATGTTTGTCCAACTATATAAAGCAGGACTCGCTTATCGCAAGGAGGCCCCTGTCAACTGGTGTCCATCTTGCGCTACCGTGCTAGCCAACGAGCAAGTAGTAGACGGTGCTTGCGAGAGATGTAATAGCACAGTCGTTCGCAAGAACTTGACACAATGGTTCTTCAAGATAACTGATTATGCCGAAGAATTGCTCAACTGCCTAGACGACCTAGACTGGCCAGAAAAGACCAAACTAATGCAAAAGAACTGGATAGGAAAGTCTACCGGTGCAGAGGTAGAGTTCACTCTCGACAACGGCAAGACCTTTAGAGTATTTACCACCCGTGCAGACACACTATACGGAGTGTCCTACGTGGTACTAGCCCCAGAGCATCCTCTAGTAGACGAGATTACCACCCCTGATAGACAGGCAGATATAGATGCTTATCGCGATATGGTGAGCAAGGTCAACGAGATAGAGAGATTGTCCTCCACTAGAGAGAAGACGGGCGCATTTACAGGCGCTTATGCTATCAACCCTATCAATGGCAAAAAGGTGCAAGTATGGGTGGCTGATTACGTGCTATACTCATACGGCACGGGTGCAGTTATGGGCGTGCCTAGTCACGACGAGAGAGATTTTGCATTTGCCAACAAGTACGGTATGGATATCACTAGAGTCGTCAAAGGTGGCGAGGGTGTAGACGACACTCTACCATTTGTCGAAGAGGGATACGCTATCAACTGTGATGAATTTGACGGTCTACCTACTAGCGAGGCGAAGAAGGGTATCGTAGAGAAACTAGCGAGTATCGGCAAAGGTAAATTTGTCACCAACTATAGACTACGTGACTGGCTAGTATCACGCCAGAGATATTGGGGTGCTCCTATCCCTGTGGTATATTGCGACAAGTGTGGTACAGTAGTAGTCCCAGAGGAACAACTACCAGTACTACTTCCTAGAGACGTTGACTTCAAGCCTGACGGCAAGTCACCTCTACGCAAGCACGAGGGATTCATGAATACTACTTGTCCACATTGTGGTGGACCTGCTACTCGCGAGGCAGACACGCTAGACACCTTCGTATGTTCGTCGTGGTATTTCCTTCGCTATCCTGACAACAAAAATCAGGACAAGCCATTTGATAGCGAGTGGATCAATCAGATGCTACCAGTAGACAAGTATATCGGAGGTGCAGAGCATGCTTGTATGCACCTACTATACGCTAGATTTTTTGTCAAGGCGCTACGCGATATGGGATATCTCAACTTTGACGAGCCATTTAAGTCTCTAGTACACCAAGGTATCATACTAGGACCAGACGGTCAAAAGATGAGCAAGTCTCGAGGCAACGTAGTTAGTCCAGACTCATACATAGACAAGTACGGCGCAGATGCGTTTAGGATGTATCTAATGTTTGGATTTAGTTATACCACGGGTGGCCCTTGGAGCGACGACGGTATCAGGAGCATAGCCAAATATCTAGACCGTGTAGAGAGACTAGTACTAGGATATATCGACAAGACCGAGAGTAGTGACGATATAGGAGAGGAGGAGAAGAACCTCAACTATATACTAAATACCACTATCAAGAAGGTCACCGAGGATATGGAGGCATTTAGTTTCAATACTGCTATCGCTAGACTTATGGAGTTGACCAACGCTATCTACCTCTACAAGGGTACTAACGTCAACTTTATCAAGGACGTACTAGACAAGATGGTGAGACTACTAGCGCCTATCACTCCTCACTTTAGCGAAGAACTAAATATGTTGATGGGCAAGCCTTATCCTATCATCAAGAGAGAGTACCCACTAGTAGACGAGAGCGCTCTAGTGAAGAACGAGGTGGAGATCGCTATCCAAATCAATAGCAAGATAAAAGGTCGTATTATGATACCTACCGACAAGTCTGGCAAAGACCTAGAGGAGTATATAATCGCCTTGCCAGAGGTAGTAGCACTCATAGGAGGCGCTACCGTACGTAAGATAATAGTAGTGCCAGGCAGATTGGCAAATATCATAGTAGGATAAAGGGACGGATATATGGCAAACAACAAAAAAGGTGTATTGAGTACGATAGTCGGGGCGGTGATAGCCGTCGTGACTTTTGTGCTGGTGGTCGCCAAGTTTGTCATGAATAAATTGGTCAAAGGCATAGTATTCTTTGGACTAGAGATACCGTTGATATATATATTGTACGGCGCTCTACTCAAGGCTATATTTGGATTTGACGTAGGTGCAGGGGATATCAATGCTACGCTATACACGTGGGGATTTTACGTGAGTATAGCCCTAGCAGTGGTGGTGACCATTAGACACATCATCACCCCTGACCAAGCCAAAGTTAGATACGTAGCCAAGCATACCCAAGAGGACAAGCCCAAGAAGAAAGGTTGGTCTATATTCAAAAAACCTACCCCACAAGCCACAGCCTCTGTTCCTACACAATATTCTCCAGCACCTAGGTACGTAGAGCCACCTAGAGTACGCACTCAACCCTTGGTATACCGTAGCAAGGTGAATCCCGAACTACTCATTTACGAATATCCAGATAGATACGACGTATACCGTGACGGCAGATTGCACGCGATAGAATACAAATAAGAAGTATATCACACCCTGGAGGGTGTGATTTTTTTTGTAAAGATATCAAAATACCCTTGCATATATATAGTGGCTGTGTTAAAATGTTCGTAGTATCGAAAATTTATATAATTGTATCGTTATTTACAATGATTATACTTGCGACAAGTGGTACAATATAAAAAGGAGATAGTTATGATATACGAGATATTACCTAGTGAGCACAATACGCGCGCTATCAACGAGGCAATAGCCAAGGCGCAAGCAGGAGATACCGTCAAACTAATAGATGCAGACTACTATATAGACCTAGAGACTGCCTACGTGGGAGACGTGTACCCCTCCAACAACGACGGTGGAGTACGCACCGTACCTATATATATCAAAGACAAACACGGCATCACCATAGACGGTGGTGGTGCAAAACTAATATTTAGTGGCAAGATATCCCCTATCGTAGTGGATAACTGTAGTGACTTTGTGATGAAGAACTTCACTATAGACTTTGTAGAGCCACAAGTACACCAAGGTACTGTCATAGAGTCAAACGAAGAGTATATAGAGTTTGAGATAGACCCTACAAATTACCCTTATCGTGTAGAGGGCAAGGACGTGTATTGGCAAGTAGGAGACGTAGAGATACCTAGCAATAGTATCTATATATTTGACTACGACAACGACAGCGAGACAGGTCGTAGAAATTATATAATGGCACACTTTGCCATAGGCAAATACGCCGACGAGCACGTAGATAGCGAGTGGAGTGTCACCAATGCTGGCACTAAATTCCCTAGATATCTACTAGTAGACGCAGAGGAGAAGACTCACGGTATACTTCGTCTAAATTATCGACCAAATTCTTCTACCTTGTTCTATCCCAAGGGCTCTAGGATACTATTTCACCTCACCGAGGGAGATAGGCTAAACGACACAGTATTTACCAAGGATTGCCAAAACGTACTCTACGAGGATATAATTATTCGCCGTGGTCCTACTATGGGATTTATCACCCAACTCACCCGTGATATGACTCTCAGAGGTTGTAGGATAGAGCCTGATAGAGATAGGGGAGACCTACTCACCACTACTGCAGATAGCGTGATGTTTGTAGACGCTATGGGAGATATACTCATAGACAAGTGTTATATATCTTGCTCACTAGACGACGGACTAAACGTGCACTCTACGTATCTGGGTGTCAACAAGGTGGAGGGCAACCGTCTACTTCTCAATATTGAGCACAAGCAACAAAAGGGCTACAACCCTATGGTAGTAGGACACAAAGTAGCATTTCTCAATACCTCAAACCTTAGGTTGATAGAGGGCGAATACTACGTCACCTCCTCTAAACTCCTAGAGGACAAATTTCATATAGAAGTCACCCTGTCTAGCGTACCAGAGGGTATAGATGAGCATTACAATATAGTCAATATGACTACCCAACCAAATATAACTGTGCAAGATACCGAATATTACCGTTCGACTTGTATCCTCATAGCCACGGCAGGCAAATCGATATTTAGGAGAAACAAGGTACATACCATAGGAGACGCTATTCACGTGGTAGACGAGCCAGGCAAATGGCACGAGGCAGGACTAACTAGAGACTGTACTATCGAAGACAATGAGTTTTATCGTTGTGGAGAGTGGTCTGACGGCTACCTCCTCAGAGTAGTAGAACGCCATATTGAGAGAGACCTAGCAGTAGCCGAAGACTTCGTGCATAAAAATATCGTCTTTAGAAACAACAAGATAGTAGGCAGAAATCCCAAGATATTCCACGCGTGTTCGGTAGACGGACTAGTCATAGAAGGCAATACTTTCGTGAGAGATAGACAGAGCAAATTTAGAGACTCCGTGCCATACGTATTCGTTGACTGCAAAGACGTCAAGATGAGTGGCAATAGTTTTGAATTTTGATAAAAACTAAATAATTATAAGTACCCACTACCTAGATAGTGGGTATTTTTTTGTAGGCAATCACATATTCAGTCAAAGTCAAGACAATAACAAAAATAAAATTTTTGTAAATATATGTAAAATAATTGACAAAGAGATATATAAGAAATATAATGTTTACATAAAATAAACTTTATGTTTAGCAAAACTAAACTTTTTAACGAGAAATCCTATTTTTTACCAAAATATTTCTAAGCCAAAGCGAGTATTTTTGTGAGGTGGGGTTTTTTGATTTGAAGGGAGATATTATGCAGATAGGCAATCGTATCAGGATAATGCGACAGCGCTGTGGACTGACGCAAGAAGAATTGGCCGACAGGTGCGAACTCACCAAGGGGTATATATCCCAACTAGAGAGTGACACCTCATCTCCGTCTATAGCGACTCTCAGCGATATACTAGAGGCTCTAGGGACGACTCCTGCAGAGTTCTTCAAGGAGGAGCAGGAGGAGAAGGTAGTATTTACCGAGGCAGATTACTTTGAGAAAGAGTCCGACACGGGTACAATCACTTGGCTAGTACCAAATGCCCAAAAGAACGAAATGGAGCCTATCATAGCGCGTATACCACCTCATACCTCCACTACCGTAGATATGCCTCACGAGGGAGAGGAGTTTGGCTACGTGATGAGTGGTAGCGTGATAGTGCATATAGGCAACAAGTCCTATCGGTGCAAAGAAAAGGGGACTTTTTATATAGTTAGCAACAAACCTCATTATATAGAGAACAAATACGATAAACCAGCCAAAGTGATATGGGTAGCAAGCCCACCTACTTTTTAGGAGAGAGATATGTCTAATAACGTAAACATCATAGAAATCAAGAACGTAGTCAAAGATTATGACGGCAAGACTGTCGTAGAGAACCTCAATCTCAAGATTAAGAAAGGCGAATTCGTCACTCTACTAGGACCTAGTGGTTGTGGCAAGACTACCACTTTGCGTATGATAGCAGGATTTGAAAAACCTACTAGTGGACAAGTATTTATAGACGGAGTGGACGTCACGGATATCCCTCCACACCTTCGTCCTGTCAACACGGTATTCCAAAAGTACGCGCTATTTCCACACCTCAACGTATTTAAGAATATAGCCTTTGGACTACAACTCAAGATGATACCAGACGGTACGGAGAAGGTAGGCAAAGACGGTAAGGTATACGAGGGACTACGACGATTGACCAAACAAGAGATAGAGGAGAAGGTCAACCGTGCGCTCAAGATGGTAGACCTAGAGGACTACGGATACAGAGACGTCACCTCGCTATCTGGTGGTCAACAGCAACGTGTGGCTATCGCTAGAGCGCTAGTCAACGAACCCGAGGTGCTACTACTAGACGAGCCACTAGGCGCGCTAGACCTCAAGATGCGCAAAGATATGCAGATAGAACTAATGAACATGCACAAGAAATTGGGCATTACTTTCGTATACGTCACTCACGACCAGGAGGAGGCCCTCACTATGAGTGACACTATCGTAGTCATGCGAAAGGGAGAGATACAGCAAATCGGCACTCCCAAGAAGGTGTACGACGAGCCTGCCAACGCATTTGTCGCAGACTTCATAGGCGAATCAAATATATTTAGTGGAGTTATGCTAGAGGACTACAAGGTTATGTTTGCATCACAGACCTTTGAGTGCGTGGACAAGGGCTTTAAGCAAAATGAGCCTATCGACGTTATCATACGTCCAGAGGATATCTATATACTAGACGCAGACAATCCTAGCGCTATGTTCAAGGGAGTGGTTGATTCGTGCGTATTCAAGGGCGACCATTACCAAATCATACTCATCACCGAGGGCAACGAGATGCTCATACACGACAACGTAGAGTGTGAGATAGGACAAGAGGTAGGTGGCTACGTCAAGCCGTTTGACCTACACATTATGCACAAGTCCCGTATAATCAACGAGATAGAGACGCAGATGTGGGACAAGGGTATAGTGGAGATATGTGGAGGCAGATTCCCTTGCGATAGCGAACTACCAGAGAATACTCCTGTCAAAGTGTCCGTAGAGTTTAAGGACGTAGAGGTATGCGACGACGAAGAGGACGGAGAGATAGGTGGCGAAGTAGTCAACACTATATACAAGGGTAGTTATTATCAATGCGTGATTAGGACTGATAGCAACTACGACTTCTTCGTAGATACCCAAGACGAGTGGCTCAAGGGAGACAGAGTAGGTATCAATATACCCAAAGACAAGATTAAGATAACACCTATCGTAGCAGAGGAGGAGTAAGATGAAGAAACTCACTCTCTCACGCAAGGTATTTTCGTACCCTTATATATTATTTATGCTATTGTTCGTGGTGACACCTCTGGTGCTCATACTAGTCAATGCATTTATAGTAGACGGCAAGATTGACTTTTCCAACTTTGTCGATTATTTTGGCAACCCTGCCAATATGAACGTACTCACACTATCTATCGAGGTGGGAGTCATCACCACGCTACTATGCTTGCTCATAGGCTATCCTACTGCCTATCTACTATCCAAGATGAACGCAGGCAAACTACTAGTGCTTATATTTATAATGCCTATGTGGGTCAACTTTTTGCTACGCACCCTCGCTACCAAGACGATATTTGAGGCGCTAGGAGTGCAACTAGGTATAGGCACGGTTATCGCAGGTATGGTGTACAACTATCTACCTATGATGATACTACCTCTACACACTACCATTAGTGGTATAGACAAGAGTTATATCGAGGCGGCAGGAGACCTAGGTGCTAGTCCACTACGAGTATTCACTAGAGTAGTAGTACCTATGTCTATGACGGGTATCATATCTGGTATCACTATGGTATTTATACCTACCATATCCACCTTCGCTATATCTCAACTACTCAGCAATAGTTCTATATACCTATTTGGTGATTCTATCCAACTCAAATTTGACCAAGGTATGTACGGAGTAGGTAGCGTAATGAGTATAGTTATGCTAGTGCTGGTGCTACTTAGCAATTTTATCATCAACAAGGTGTCTGGTAGAGACAACCAAAATAGGAGCACGCTATTATGAAGAAAGCATTTAGTTCGATATTTTTATTTGTAGTAGCAGCGTTTTTGTACGCACCTATAGTGCTAGTCATAGTGTATTCTTTTTCGGGTAATTCCAACTTTACCTTTACCGACGGTATCAACTTTGACGCGTACTTGTCTATATTTACCTCAGACAAGACTCCAAAACTACTAGAGGCTCTACGCAACACTATGCTGATAGCCGTCATATCTTCCGTCATATCTACGATACTAGGTACGGTGTCAGCCATAGGTATATATTACCTAAACAAACGCAGTCGTAGAGTAGTGGAGAGCATCAATCAACTCCCTATGATAAATAGTGAGATGGTCATGGCAGTATCGCTCATGATATTTTTCGTGACCTTCACTTTCCCAGAGGGATATTTGAGATTGATAATAGCGCACGTTAGTTTTTGCACGCCATACGTAGTACTATCCGTTATGCCAAAACTAGAGCAAATGGACCCCAATATCTACGAGGCGGCGCTAGACCTAGGCGCAGGGCCCGTGAGGGCTATGACCACCGTAGTAGTACCTATACTCACTCCTGGTATTATATCGGGATTTGTGATGGCGTTCACTATATCGATGGACGACTTCATCATCACGGAGATTAACAAAGGCGCTACCACGGGCATAGAGACTCTATCCACCTATATATACCATGATGCGAGAGTGCAAGGACTAGAGCCATTTTGGTTTGCAGTATTCTCCATTATATTCGTAGTGGTGCTAGCGATACTACTATTTGTCAACTTGCACAAGGTACGCAAGGAGCAAGAGGAGGTCAAGGTATGAGCAAACTAAAGGTAATATTAGCCTCTGTACTCATACTAGCCTTCATAGCAGGTATGATAGTGCTAGGTATCAAAGACCCTACGGACGAATATCTAGTAGTGTACAATTGTGAGGAGTATATAGAGCCATCTACGATAGATGCATTTGAGGAGTATTATGAGGAGGTCACGGGCAGTAGTATCACGGTGAGATACTCTACCTACGACACCAACGAGACTATGCTCACCAAGGTACGCAACGGCGACGCTCGTATAGACGTATGCGTAGGCTCGGAGTATGCAATTGAGCGTATGCTCAAACTAGACCTACTATACTCTATAGCAGAGGTAGAGACTCTATCTAGCCACGCCATATCCAATTCGGCGCTAGTCAATCCCTACGTAGACGGCAAGATAGCCGAACTATTTGGAGACGTAGAGGGAGAGAATATGAGAGATTATTTCGTACCATATATGTACGGTACTCTAGGTATCCTCTACAACAACGAAGTAGTCACGGAGGAGGATTTGCAGACAGGTTGGGGGCTTATGCTCAACGAGGGAGGCAATCCTCTACTAGAGGGTATGATACTCATGAAAGATAGCGTGAGAGACTCCTATGCTGCAGCCATATGCTACGCATACCAAAACGATATGATACCTGGTGAGTATGATGGTTATAGTGTAGGTCAACTCATTAGTTGTAGCGACGACGCGCTACTAGCAGTAGCCGAGAGCGTGCTAAATAGTCAACGCCCTCATCTCAAGGGATACGAGGTAGACTTTGGCAAAGACGATATGATAGCCTCTAGGGCATACGTATGTCTAGCATGGAGTGGAGACGCTATGTACGCCATAGACGAAGATCCAGATGGCAAACTATCTTATTTCGTACCAGAACTAGACGGCGAGGCGCTAGGCAACGTGTGGTTTGACGGTTGGGTAATCCCCAAGACTGCAGACAACCTACGAGGTGCTAGTATGTGGGTAGACTTCATGTGTAGAGAGGATATCACTATGGCAAATATGCTATCGGTAGGATATACCTCTGCCATAGACCCTGATATTCTTCGCCTTGACGAAGATTGCAGACAAATGCTAGTAGATTATATCTACGAGTACGAGATACTAGACGAAGATGCTAGTGATGAGGAGATAGATGAGTTTATCGAATTGTTTTTTGACGATACGGTGAGATATCCTGAGACCTCGGCGCTACTAGGAGTTATGCAAGACTACAAAAACGTAGACAGCGCAGTATCTATGTGGGAGAGAGTCAAAGCCGAGACTATAGATTTGATACCCGCGATACTCATAGGACTAGGAGCATTGGGAGTGGTAGCATTGATAGTGTGCCTCGCTACTCTGCCCAAGAGATATCGACTCAAGAAATAATATCACACAAATAGTCTACTATCACTAGTAGACTTTTTTGTACTTATGAGAGATTTGAATACTCTAGAGGATAGTATTTTAATTATTTTGATGTGGTATTTACTTGCAAAATTCGCAAAAAGATATTATTATATTATATAAGACTATGAAACTAGTAATATACAATTTAGCGAGTGGCTCTAGAGGCAACTGTACTATCGTGACTGACTCTGTGACGTCTATTATGGTAGATGCAGGGATAGGGTATCGCACGATAAAGTCACGTATGCCGGTAGGTATAGCAGGGATACAAGCCCTACTCATCACGCACGAACACACAGACCACGTGCGTAGCGTAGACGCTATATCCTCTCACGGTATCACGGTGTACGCGCATCCTTTGAGTGCCAAGGCTCTGCCTATAGAGGTGCAGGAGATAGTAGAGAAACCCTTTAGCATAGGGACTATCACGGTGACGCCATTTAGAGTACCACACGACGCTAGGTATACCTTGGGATACACCTTTGAGACAGAGGACAGCAAGGTGGCTGTGATGACCGACTGTGGACATATCAATGATGCGATAGTCAATCATCTCATAGGTTGCGAGAGTGCGCTCATAGAGTCAAATCACGATATAGAGATGCTCAAGAGTGGACCTTATCCCCAATATCTCAAGAATAGGATAATAGGCAACAACGGACATTTGAGCAACGACGCTAGTGCGAAATTGCTCACGTACCTAGCAGGCAGGAGACTCAAGTCTGTGATGCTAGGACACCTCAGCGAACAAAACAATACTCCACTCATAGCCCTCAACACGCTCAACGACAGTCTACAGAGGGCAGGCAGGAGTCTAGAGATAGTAGTGGCTAGCATGGACAAGGTCACTACGATACAATAAACGGAGGCATATATGATAGACGTCAATCTAATTAGAGAAGATGCAGACCTAGTCAAGGCCAAATTGCTCAAGAAGGGTGTAGAGGTAGACTTTACTCCTTGGCTAGAGGCTGACAAGAGAAGAAAAGAGATAATAGGTGAAGTCGAGGCTATGAAAGCACGCAAGAACAAGGTATCTAGTGAGATACCTGCTCTCAAGAAGGCTGGACAACCTGTGGACCATATATTTAAGGAAATGAAAGACTTGGGTACAGAGATAGCCAAGTTGGACGAGGAGAGAGCAGAGGTAGAGAAGTTTATGCAAGACTTTATCTGCCGTTTGCCAAACCTACCCGACGACGACGTGATTGCCGGTGGCAAGGAGGCCAACGAGGTAGTCAAGGTGTTTGGTGAGAAGCCAGTATTTGACTACGAGCCCAAGAACCACGTGGACCTATGTACCTCACTAGGACTTATCGACTACGAGAGAGGAGTCAAGGTGGCAGGTAATGGTAGTTGGATATATAGAGGTATGGGCAGTAGACTAGAGTGGGCTCTACTCAACTTCTTCATCACCGAGCATATCAAAGACGGCTACGAACTCATACTCCCACCTCATATGCTAGGCTACAATTGTGGCTTTGGCGCAGGACAATTCCCTAAGTTTGCCGACGAGGTATACTGGGTAGGTAGCGAAGGTGCTAGCGAGAGTGGCAGATTTATGCTCCCTACTGCAGAGACTATACTAGTCAATATGTATGCAGGAGAGATAATGGAGGCAGATATGCTACCACTCAAATTCGCAGGCTACACCCCTTGTTATCGCAAGGAGGCAGGTAGTTATCGTAGCGAAGAGAGAGGTATGATTAGAGGTCACCAATTCAACAAGGTAGAGATGGTCCAATACGCTCACCCAGACCACAGCCAAGAGGCGTTTGAAGAACTAGTAGGCAAGGCTTGTGCGCTAGTGGAAAAGTTGGGATTGCACTATAGACTCAGCAAACTAGCGGCAGGAGATTGCTCTGCTAGTATGGCGCGCACCTACGATATAGAGGTATGGATACCTAGCATGGGTATCTACAAAGAGGTGTCTAGCGTATCCAACGCCAACGATTACCAAGCGCGTCGCAACAATACTAGATTTAGAGATACGGACGGCAAACTCAAGTACGTACACACTCTCAACGGTTCGGGACTAGCCACTTCACGTATACTCCCAGCCCTAGTAGAGCAGTACCAAAATGCCGACGGTTCTATCACCGTACCAGAGGTGCTCAGACCATTTATGGGAGGAATCGACAAGATTACTCTATGATATAATAATAACGACTTAAGGACAATCGGAGGGTAGGCTATGTTATTAGATAAAATTGATATTGATATCTTGAGATATCTACAGGAGGACTCATCTATATCCAATTTGGATTTATCCAAGAAGATAGGAGTCTCTCCATCTACCTGCCTCACCAGGACCAAGGCGCTCAGGTCCGGAGGCTTTATCACGGGCAACGTCGCTATCGTTGACCCAGAGAAGGTAGGCTTAAATACTACGGCGTTTACGCTAGTGAGTATCAAGGACACCTCTTCTAGCAGTTTTGACGAATTCTTGAGAGATATTCGCCAACGTGACGAGGTGCTAGAGTGTTATACTATCACAGGAAATTATGCGATATTGCTCAAGGTGGTAGTTAGTGACGTCAAGAGTTATAGAGAATTTCTCACCCAAGTACTCATGGCGAACGAACTAGTATCGCAGATACATACCAATATCGTAATGGGGAGAGAAAAGGTCACCACACGTCTACCCCTAGAGAGTATCCAACAATAAAAAAGGAGTTTTATTATGAACTGTCTTGACAAAAAGGTGCTTGCCCTATTGCAAGAGGACTGCAGATACGACCACGCGCGTATAGCCACTATGCTAGGCGTGAGCAAGGAGGAGATAGACGATACTATCAAATCCCTAGAGGACAAAGGTGTCATAGTCAAGTACACCGCTATCATCAACGAGGACAAGATGGACGTGAGTCCTATCAATGCCCTCATAGAGGTAAGAGTCACCCCACAAAATAGATGTGGTTTTGATGCAATCGCCGAGGAGATTATGAATTTTGCAGAGGTCAAGGCAGTATATCTAATGAGTGGAGTATACGACCTCTCCATAGCAGTAGAGACAGAGTCTATGAGAGACTTGTCGCTATTTGTCAGCGAGAAGTTGTCTACCATAGATAGCATAGTAGGTGTGGCTACACACTTCATTATGAAGAAATACAAAGACGGAGGAATTATCCTAGACAAAGGGGATAATAGCACTAGGTTGCCTATACACGAATGATGGATTACAGCAAACATCTAAACCCAATAGCCAAATCACTCAAGCCATCTGGCATTCGAAAGTTTTTTGATATAGTGGCAGAGAGAAAGGACGCCATCTCCCTAGGAGTAGGTGAGCCTGATTTTGGCACGCCTTGGAATATATCTGACAAGGCTATCAAATCCGTCAAGGCAGGATACACTCATTACACCTCAAATGCTGGACTCATGCAGTTGAGAGAAGAGATATCCAACTACTATAGCACCAGATACGGCGTGAAGTACGATCCCAAGAGTGAGATATTAGTCACCGTAGGTGCTAGCGAGGGTATCGACCTAGCCATGAGAGCCCTAGTGAGTGAAGGAGACGAGGTGCTAGTGGCTAGCCCTTCGTACGTGTCCTACGCTCCTTGTATATCGCTAAACGGTGGAGTAGCCGTACCTGTGAGATGCTACGAAAAGGATAATTTCAAACTCACCAAGGAGAACCTAGAGCAGGCTATCACTCCTAGGTCCAAGGTACTCATACTACCATACCCCAACAATCCTACTGGCGCTATCATGACCAGAGAGGACCTAGAGGATATAGTACCTCTCATCATCAAGCACGACCTCATAGTCGTCAGCGACGAGATATATAGCGAACTCACCTACAATGGTAGAGAGCATTGTTCGATAGCATCTATAGAGGGTATGTGGGATAGAACTATCACCCTCAATGGATTCTCAAAGGCTTTTGCTATGACAGGCTGGAGACTAGGATACTTCATGGCTCCCAAGGGGATAGTAGACGTCGTGTACAAGATACATCAATACGCTATCATGTGCGCCCCCACTATGAGCCAATTTGCAGGACTAGAGGCACTCACTAGTGGTATGGCAGACGGCTTTAGTGAAGTAGAGAAGATGAAGGCGCAGTACGACAAGAGACGAAAGTATCTAGTGAGAGAACTCAACGATATGGGACTACATTGTTTTGAGCCAGAGGGAGCGTTTTACGTATTCCCTTGCGTCGAATCTACCGGTATGACGGGAGAAGAGTTCGCCGAGAGACTACTAGAGAGCCAAAACGTAGCCGTAGTACCAGGTAGCGCATTTGGAGATGAGGGTAGATACTTCGTGCGTATTAGTTATGCATACAGTATCAAGGATATCGACGTGGCGCTCTCACGCATTAGAGCATTTTTGAAACAAATAGATAAATAATAGGGGAGTAGATTATGTTTTGTCCTAGATGTGGAAAGGAATTAGAACTCAACAAATAAAAAACAGGTCCACTACAATTACGGTAGTGGACCGTTTTTTTGGATAATAGTAGAGATATGCAAGAGAAAAACGAAGTCGATTGACTTCGTTTTTTTTGATAGTTATATTTATTGTTCAAATTTGGAGAGTATCTCGTCTATCACAGGCTCTACGAGTGTGGTGTCAGCCTCTTCGATACGGCCGTCATCTACTAGAGAGGATAGTTTTGGATTGATAGGTAGTCTAGCGAGAACGGGGATATTTCTCTCCTTGGCTATCTCATCTATCTTGGATTTGCCAAATATCTCTATGCGTTTGCCACAGTCAGGGCACTCTAGGTACGAATAATTCTCTACTATACCTAGTATAGGCACGTTCATCAATCTAGCCATACCTATAGCCTTCTCCACTATCATAGATACTAGGTCTTGAGGAGAAGTCACCATAATGATACCACTCACAGGTAGACTTTGGAATACCGTGAGAGGGACGTCTCCAGTACCAGGAGGGCAATCTACGAACATATAGTCCACCTCTCCATACGCTACCTCTTGCCAAAATTGGAGTACAGCCCCTGCTATGACAGGACCACGCCACACTACTGGAGAGGAGGTGTCTGGGAGTAGGAGATTGAGAGACATCACCTTGATACCCGTATCGGTAGTCATAGGTAGTAGCGCCTCACCGTTGCCACTAGCCATACCCGATAGTCCAAATGCTTGGGGGATAGATGGACCGGTCACGTCGGCATCTAGTATAGCCACCTCTCTGTCTCTGCGTCTCATAGCCGTAGATAGTAGGGAGGTCATCATAGATTTGCCTACGCCACCCTTACCGCTGACTACTGCTATCACGTGCTTGACGTTGCTACCCTTATTTTGGGGTTTTATAAATTCTTTTCTATCTTTGCAGTTCGAACTACAATTCGAACAATCGTGTGTACATTCACTCATATCGCACCTCATATTTATGTATATAATATATACCCTATTTGAATATTTGTCAAACCAACTAGATTGACAATCTTGTCAATATGCTTTTTTATTTGCGATTTTGTCCCAAAATACATCTATAATTTGACAAAATGCGCCTATCACTTGACACGGAGGGGTTAATGATAGTATTATTTTGTTATCAAATAGAGGAGGGCTTGTTTTGATGAACAAGACTATCAAAAATCTTATCATTGCTCTAGTCGGCTTAGTAGTCATGGTGGCTGCGTTTATCGTAGTACCTATGGTATGGCCAGAGCATATCACCGTAGCAGGTACTTGGGTAGCACTATTGCCACCAGTTATCGCTATCGTACTAGCACTCATCACCAAAGAGGTGTATTCATCACTATTCGTAGGTATAGTGGCTGGTATACTTATGTACGCTAGATTTGACTTTTTGCTAACCGTAGATACTCTAGTTAGCGAATTTACAGCAAATATCGGCGATAGTTACAATATCGGTATACTTATATTCCTAGTTATACTAGGTATCCTAGTAGCCCTTATGAACAAAGCCGGTGGTTCTAGGGCTTATGGAGAGTGGGCTACCAAGCGTATCAAGACTCGTAAGAGCGCGCTACTAGCCACCTTTGGTCTAGGCGTGATGATATTCGTAGACGACTACTTCAACTGTCTCACAGTAGGTAATATCATGCGTCCTGTCACCGACAAGCACAATATATCTAGAGCCAAACTCGCCTATATCATAGACGCTACTGCAGCGCCTATCTGTATCATAGCGCCTGTGTCCAGTTGGGCAGCAGCAGTATCTGGTACTATCTCAGAGGTAGGCAATACCACCCTCAATGGATTCCAAGTATTCTTGGAGGCTATACCATTTAACTTCTATGCGATACTCACTATCGTGACTATCATCACCATCACTCTACTCAATATAGAGTTTGGTCCTATGAAGAGACACGAGGACAATGCTATCGCTACAGGAGACCTATTTACCGAGGGAGACAAGCCTTATAGAGAAGACGAAGGCGAAGTGTCTAGCAAGGGCAAGGTTATCGACCTAGTTCTACCAGTAGTCGCACTCATAGTATTTTGCATACTAGGTATGATATACAATGGTGGTATACTAGTGAACGGTGGAGATATCATAGATGCTTTCTCAAATTGTGATGCATCAGTAGGACTCATGATAGGTGGTATATTTGGTCTACTATTTACGATAGTATTCTACCTAGTCAGAGGAGTGCTCACCTTCAAAGAAATCACCGATTGCATACCTCAAGGATTCAAGGCTATGGTCCCTGCTATATTGATACTATGTTTCGCTTGGACTCTATGCGACGTATCACGCAATCTACTAGAGGCAGGTTCTTTCGTACAAGGCATACTAGCCAACCAAACTCTAGGATATTTCTTGCCTGCTATCTTCTTCGTGATAGCACTAGGTATAGCATTTGCTACCGGTACTAGCTGGGGTACGTTTGGTATACTACTAGCATTGATTATCCCAGAGGTAGGCGAACTATCACCTCAACTACTAGTGGCTTGCTCTGCCGCTATGGCAGGTGCTGTGTGTGGAGACCACATATCTCCTATATCCGACACTACCATCATGGCTAGCGCAGGAGCACAATCCAACCACATCAACCACGTCAAGACACAGATACCTTACGCTCTAGTCGTAGCAGGCGTATCTTTCGTGAGTTATCTCATAGCAGGATTCGTACCACTATGGTACGTAATGCTACCACTATCTATCGTGCTAATGGTAGGTACTCTACTAGTCCTCAAGAAAGTACTAGACAAGAGAGATGCCAAGGTGATAGAGGAGAAAGTAGCAGAATAACTAGCATACGCAAAAGACATTGTCAAATATAAATTTGATTAAAAAGTTAAAATAAGAAAAAAATGCAGTCCACTGAGGACTGCATTTTTGATTATTAAGAGAATACGTTTATTATATGTTTTTTCTTTCGTTTGGCATATTCGTAGGCGATACGAGTTCCACTTTTGGTTTGGTAAGTAGTCATAGCACCTTTTAATCGTCTTGGTGGAGGTAGATAATTTTGGTCATAATAAAAGATACAATAATCGCTATCATCTATCATTTCTTGATTACGCTCTACATAACTTGCTCTTCCGCTGTCGTATCTTGTTTTATGGATAATTTCTTCGTCTACGTACAATATTTTTGAATCTTTGGTAGGTATTAGTGAAAAAATTTTTTCCCACGATTTTCTATCTGTTTCTAGCATTGCTAGTTCGTGTCCTGTAGAGTAATCTATTCTAATGATAGTAGGGTGCTTTTTTTTAAGTTCGCTAACTATATCTAGGCACAAAGTATTAAATTCACTACGGCTTCCAAATAAAAATCTAGTCACATTGTTTTTAACAAATAGACTTTCTACAATCTCTGACACCTTTTGCCTAAGATCCTCGCTACAATTGACTTTTCTATGCCCTATAAAACAACAACTATTTTGCCTCATTATATACCTATTTTGTAATAAAAATATCAATAATTACAATATACGTATATAATAATAACATATTACGTATAATATTGCAAATAATATACGTAATACGTTAATACAGTACGTGTTTTCTTTAGTAAAATTTTACTAGGTAAAATATGGAAAAAGCAAATTTGACAAAACAGGACATATTAAATAGGATAGGATATTTTAGAAATCTTAGAAATATTTCAGCGTACAAGCTTGGATTAGAATTGGGGCATTCAAAAACTTATTTCTATAGAATTGAAAGCGGTGAAATCCAACTAACTTTAGATACTTTGCTAGAAATATTAGATATTTTGCAGGTGTCAACCACCGAGTTCTTTTCTCCTATTCTAAAAGAAGAAGACGTGGCTTTATTTGAGGCTTTCAACAATCTATCTCCCGACAGCAAGCAAACAATATTGGATTTGACTAAAAAGTTAAAATAAGAAAAAATGCAGTCCTTGGTGGACTGCATTTTTGATGGAGCTGATAACCAGATTTGAACTGGTGACCTCATCCTTACCAAGGATGCGCTCTACCTACTGAGCTATATCAGCAAATTTGGCTAAAACCTTGTTTGCGAAAGTAATTATATACTAAATAAATAAAAAATGCAAATGTTTTTCACTAATATTTTAATTCTCAATAAAAATATATCTATTTGAGAGTATATATATTCTGCGATAGAGTGTACACTAGTCCTTAGGCTCAGTCGCAAAAAAATAAAATAGCACCGTACCTTGCGATACGGTGCTTGGTTTGATTATTCCCACTCTATAGTGCCACATGGCTTTGGTGTGAGGTCGTATAGTACTCTATTGACTCCCTCTACCTCGCTAGTGATACGATTGCATATCTTGTTGAGAATATCGTATGGTATCTCCTCTATGGTAGCAGTCATAGCGTCTACCGTGTTGACTGCACGGATGATGACAGGGTAGGCGTACGTGCGCTTGTCATCCTTGACTCCTACTGACCTGAAGTCTGGTACTGCCGTGAAGTATTGCCATACCTTGCCCTCTAGACCTGCTAGCGCGAATTCTTCACGAAGAATAGCGTCGGATTCTCTCACAGCCTCTAGTCTATCACGAGTGATAGCACCTAGACATCTCACTCCTAGACCTGGGCCTGGGAATGGTTGACGATATACCATAGAGTCTGGTAGACCTAGAGCCTTGCCGACTACTCTCACTTCGTCCTTGTATAGTAGGCGTAGTGGTTCGATTAGTTCAAACTGTAGGTCGTCTGGTAGACCTCCTACGTTGTGGTGAGCCTTGACACCACCACTCTCTAGTATGTCTGGGTATATAGTACCTTGAGCCAAGAAATCGATACCTTCTAGTTTGCGTGCCTCTTCTTCAAATACTCTGATGAACTCAGCACCTATTACTTTTCTCTTTTGCTCAGGCTCAGCCACCCCTGCTAGTTTGGACAAAAATCTGTCTACTGCATCTACGTATACGAGGTTGGCGTCTAGTTGATTGCGAAATACCTCTACGACTTGCTCAGGCTCGCCCTTGCGTAGTAGTCCGTGATTGACGTGTACGCTGACTAATTGTTTGCCGATAGCCTTGATGAGTAGTGCTGCCACTACCGAACTGTCTACACCACCTGATAGTGCTAGTAGGACCTTGCGGTCTCCTACGGTTTGTCTAATTTCTGCTATTTGTTCCTCTATAAAGGCATTGGCTAGCGCATCATTGGTGATGCGTTGCATATCTATAGGTCTTACGTTGGATAGCATATATACCTCCCTGATTTGTTTGTGACTGCGCCTAGATAGGCGAAGTCAACTGGATAGTAAAATAATAATACAACTACCCCCCTTGTGTCAAGTCGATATCCTCAAAAAATACCATTTGACATAGATATTTTTATAAAAAAATTATCTATGATTTACTCAAAAGCCCTAATCAATCGAAAATAGTTGACACTAGGCGATTTTTATTGATATACTCAAATGAATATACCTACACTAGGAGAAGACAGTTATGATAGATATACCTGCTATATTTGGCAGTCTAGTATTTGGCGACGAGCAGATGAAGGAGAGATTGCCTTTGGCTACCTACACAGAGTACCGTGAGTGCATAGAGAGTGGCAAGCCACTCACTCTAGACGTTGCCAACGTCATAGCCTCTGCTATGAAGGACTGGGCTATCGAGAAGGGTGCTACTCACTATACGCATTGGTTTCAGCCTATGACTGGCATGACTGCCGAGAAACACGATAGTTTCATGGAGCCTACTCACGACGGCAGAGTTATTATGCAATTTAAGGGCAAGTCTCTAGTACAGGGCGAGCCTGACGCTAGTAGTTTTCCATCAGGTGGACTACGCGCGACTTTTGAGGCGAGAGGATATACTGCTTGGGATCCTACTTCTCCTGCATTTATCAAGGACAATACGTTGTGTATACCTACGGCGTTTTGTAGTTATTCGGGAGAGGCACTAGACAAGAAAACACCTCTACTACGCAGTATGGACGCTATCAATCGCCAAGCCATGCGTATACTCAATCTCTTTGGCAATCAGACCGGCGCTACCAAGGTAGTCACTACGGTAGGTCCAGAGCAAGAATATTTTCTCATAGACCGTAGCGTATACGATATGCGTCCCGACCTAGTGCATTGTGGCCGTACCCTCATAGGTGCTAGACCACCCAAAGGTCAAGAGATGGAGGACCACTACTTCGGCGTCATCAAGCATAGAGTCAAGGACTTCATGTGCGACCTCAACGTGAGACTATGGGAACTAGGTGTATACGCCAAGACGGAGCACAACGAGGCTGCTCCTGCTCAGCACGAATTAGCGCCAGTATTCGCCACGGCAGGTATCGCCACCGACCACAACCAACTCACCATGGAGATAATGAAGTCTACTGCTAGTGAGTATGATATGGTGTGCCTACTCCACGAGAAGCCATTTGCTAGTGTCAATGGTAGTGGCAAGCACAACAACTGGGCTTTGGCTACCGATACTGGAGTCAACCTACTCGAGCCAGGAGACACCCCTCACAAAAATGCTAGATTTTTGCTATTTTTGACAGCAGTCATCAAGGCTGTGGACGAATACCAAGATTTGCTACGCATATCCGTAGCATCTGCAGGCAACGACCACCGTCTAGGCGCAGGCGAAGCCCCTCCTGCTATAGTATCTATGTTTTTGGGAGACGAACTAGCGCAGATACTAGAGTGTATGGAGACTGGGGAGAAGTATCTAGGCAGAGAGACGGTAGAGTTGGAGACAGGCGCTAGCGTGCTACCACATTTTGCCAAGGACACCACCGATCGCAATCGTACCTCTCCATTTGCCTTTACTGGCAATAAGTTTGAATTCCGTATGCCAGGCAGTAGTTTTAGCGTGGCAGAGCCAAATATCGTGCTAAATACTATAGTCGCAGAGAGCCTACGCCAGTTTGCAGACGAACTAGAGAGAGCAGAGGACTTCAAGAGTGTTTTGTCTAGTCTCATCAAGCGTACTATCTCCAAGCACAAGCGCATTATATTCAACGGCAACAACTACACCGACGAGTGGGTGAGAGAGGCTAGAGAGAGAGGATTGTCAAATTATCCTTCGACAGTAGACGCTATACCTCATCTACTAGACGACAAGAATATAGAGCTATTTACCTCACACGGAGTATATAGTCAGGCAGAACTAGAGTCTAGACTAGAGATACAACTAGAGAATTATAGCAAGATACTACACATAGAGGCATTGACTATGACCGATATGGTTCGCAAGGCTGTCGTGCCTGCAGTAGTAGAGTATCAAAATATGCTACTAGACACTCTCAAGTCCAAGATGACTATAGGCGGTATCAATACCTCTCTAGAAGAGTCCCTCATCAAAGACATATCTACACTCAGTGCAGATATGTACACGGCGCTCATCAAACTAGAGAGAGACACAGCCAAGGTTGAGCGTATGAGTGGAGCGTACCAGACGGCTATATATTATCGTGACCATATAGTCAAAGATATGGAGAAACTACGCAAACTAGTAGACACTCTCGAACTTACGGTTGGCAAAGATTATTGGCCATACCCTACCTACGAAGATATGCTATATAGTATCAAATAGTCTCAATTTGTCTATATCGTATACAACAAATAGCAAAAGAAAATCCAAGAAAATAATTAAGCCCTCCGTTGTGGAGGGCTTAATTGTTTTTTAATATTCAGTAGTGATTATATACGCGCAACGCCTGTGCGTATGGCTGCTTGCTTGACTGCCTCTGCTACCGTAGGGGCTACTCTCTCATCAAATGCGTGAGGTATGACGTATTCTGGATTCAACTCATCATCAGATACCAAAGATGCTATGGCCTTGGCTGCCGCTATCTTCATCTCCTCATTGATTTCTCTAGCGTATACGTCTAGTGCGCCACGGAATATACCAGGAAAGGCTAGTACGTTGTTGATTTGGTTAGGGAAGTCGCTACGACCTGTACCTACTACCTTCGCACCTGCTGCTATGGCCTCATCAGGCATTATCTCAGGTACAGGGTTGGCCATAGGCATTATGATAGGGTCTACGTTCATAGTGCGTATCATATCTGCTGTGATAGTACCAGGGGCACTCACTCCTACGAATATATCTGCGCCTACCATAGCGTCTGCTAGAGAACCTTGGCGTCCCTCTTTGTTGGTAATCTGTGCGATTTGTTCTTTGATAGAGTTGAGTCCACTACGACCTTGGTAGATGATACCTTGTCTATCGCACATATAAGCGTCCTTTATACCAAAGGATAGTAGTAGTTTGCATATAGCCACACCAGCAGCGCCTGCGCCACTAAATACTACTTTGCAATCCTCCATCTTCTTGCCGACTATCTTGAGTGCGTTGATGACTCCTGCTACGCATACTACTGCAGTACCGTGTTGGTCGTCGTGAAAGATAGGTATATCGGTGCAAGCCTTGAGTTTTTCTTCTATCTCAAAGCAACGTGGAGCAGATATGTCCTCTAGATTAACTCCACCAAAACTGCCTGATAGTAGCGATACGGTGCGAACTATCTCATCTACGTCGTGAGTCTTTATGCATAGTGGTATGGCGTCTACTCCACCAAAAGACTTGAATAGTACGCATTTGCCTTCCATCACAGGCATACCTGCCTCAGGGCCTATATCGCCTAGACCTAGCACGGCACTACCGTCTGTGACTACTGCCACGGTATTCCACCTGCGAGTTAGGTCAAATGATTTGTGTACGTCTTTTTGTATCTCTAGGCAAGGTTCGGCTACGCCTGGCGTGTATGCTAGAGACAAGTCTTCTTTGTCGTTGACAGGCACGCGAGATATCATCTCTATCTTGCCTCTCCACTCATAGTGTTTCTTGAGAGATTCTTCTTGATAATCCATAAGTTGCTCCATGATTTAGTATAGTATATTCTCAAAAAAGAACGTATAAATTATATCACTATTTATCAAATATCAAAAGTATTTTGTGACACAAAAGTACAAAAAAAATTTGTTCTTTTAGGTTAATATTTTATGCATTTTGTTAGAAGGTATAAAATGTATAACAAGTTTGTCTTATCTAGGCTTAGTAGGGCCGTATATACTCATAGTCGTAGGGATATTCTCCTTGTCTAGGGTGAGTATGGAGTATAGACTTGGTCTACGGTGTGTAGGTGCAGGCAATAGTGGTGATATAGAGGATATATGTACACCGTTGTCTAGTTTGGTATAGAGTGCATTGTATACGCTGATTTTGCCTCCGTGGTAGTATATGCCTATCATACCGTTTGATACGCATTGGGAGTGAGCCATACGCCTATTGCCTCCTATACACAGTAGTATCTCTGCGCCCATGAGAGATAGTATACGACCACACTCAAAATACGATACGTCATCATCTATCAACACACCTATCTTGCCGTAGCGAGTGTCGTGTATGACAAATGATGAAGATAGTGAGTATTTGTTGTCACCGTGAGTCATATCGCTAGTGCCTATGAGTTTGCCATTTTCGGCTAGCACGACCGAATTAAATAGTTTGTCTCCGAGTTTGAGGTGGCAGGGGAGGGTGTAGAGTAGATTTTTTTGTTTGGAGATATGGCAGATTGATTTGAATATATGAGAAGTCCCCTTGAGTTCGTCCTCTAGACTGATGACGTCGGGATAGGTGGGAGCAATATAAAAGCAGGAGTGAGTACCTGCTTTGAGTTGGGTAAATATCTGCATAGCGTTCCTCTACTATATGATATGTAGCAGAAAGTACTACGGTGCATTAGTCTGGTATCAGCATAATGGCCTCGTATAGAGAGTCGTAGTTGGTCGCGCCAAATACAGCCTCCTTGACTGCTCTAGAGCCACGCCTACCACCTGCGTAATAGCACACGTGCTTTTTCATAGCGTTGACCACGTATCTTTCGCTAAAATGTGGTCGTAGTAGTTGTACGTGCTCTAGGGCGAGGTCTCTCTTGGACGTCTCTACCTCTATACCTCGTATGGTAGAGAATATCTCCGGATTGCCTAGCGCTCCCCTACCTATCATCACGCCACTACAACCCATGTCCATACACTCTAGATAATCTGCTTGGGTGAGGATATCTCCATTGGCTATGACAGGTATGGACACAGCCTTTACGGTGCGAGCGATTATCTGTCTATCTGCTTTGCCTCTATACATTTCTTCTCTAGTGCGACCGTGTACTGTGATAGCATCTGCGCCTGCACTCTCTATCACTTTGGCAAATTCGTCTGCCTCTATTACACCGTCACAAGATTTGCGAAATTTGACTGTGAGGGCTTTGCCTTGGGCGTGTAGCACCTGAGCCGTGGCTTTGACTATACGGTAGGCTAGGTCTGGGTCTCGCATGAGGGCAGAGCCGTCGCCATTTTTCACTATCTTGGGGACGGGGCAACCCATATTGATATCTACGATATCAAAATCTAGTTTGCCTGCTTGTTCGCTGATGATATCGGCATCAGAGCCAAATAGTTGCACTCCACTAGGTCTCTCTAGAGGAGAGGTGACTAGTAGGGCTTGGGTATTCTCATTTTCGTACATTAGACCTTTGGCAGATACCATCTCGGTATAAGTGAGTCCTGCTCCGTACACTTTGGCCAAGTGGCGAAATCCCACGTCGGTATATCCAGCGAGTGGCGCGAGTATTACGTTTGAGGAGAGGGTGATATTACCTATTCTCATTTTGCACCTCGTTGAGATATTTGGCGAGGACTTCTTCGGCATCTATATCGTATGCTCGAGCGAGTCTGACTACTGCCATGAGTAGACTAGGCACGTCTCCCTCCTCCACGAGAGAGGATATGAGAGTTTTGCACTCTGCTACCGATAGGCTAGAGCCACCCTCTTTGTCGAGATATTTGATGACCTTGGACGCGCGCATGAGGGAGGGTAGGGTGACAGGCACGTTTTTGATAGGTGAGCCTTTGGACTGTTTCTCCACCTTCTTGGCGTTCTCCCACGCGACTAGAGCCTCGTCTGCGTTTGATGCTACGACGTCGCCAAATATGTGTGTGTGGCGAGTGATGAGTTTGTGACATAGTTCGCTGAGCATATCGTATAGACTAAATTCGCCTACGTCCTCGGCTATCTTGGCGTGAAATATCGCTTGTAGTAGTACGTCGCCAGTCTCCTCTCTCATCATCTCCTCGTCCATACGGTCGATACCTTCGGCTAGTTCGTATGCCTCTTCTATTAGATTTTTGCGAATACTCTCGTGTGTCTGCGCCATATCCCAAGGACAGCCACCTGGCGCACGGAGTTTGCGCATTATCTCCCATAGGTCGTCAAAGGTGTATCTGCTACGGCTTAGCATATCTTTGCCCTCTACAAGTAGGGTGGTCGCATAATCGTAGTGAGATTGTCTATCTATATCTACGATAGTAGACACGCTCACTTTGTCGCTAGATAGTATGTACACCGTGGTATCTTCGCTATATCTGTCTAGTAGTATTAGTTTGAGTTCGCCTGCCATATACGCATTGTCTACCTCGGTGATGACTAGAGGGATACTAGGGTCTATGTGGGAGGTAGAGGTGATATCGTATATACTACGCACCGTATAGGAGGTGTCTGGGGCGAGAGTGAGACTAGAGGACCTAGATACAGAGGGAATGATATCCACTTGCGTCTTGGATAGTAGCAGTTTGACGGAGTTGTCTTCATAGCCACTACCGTCTACTAGATATACCGAGCCATCTTCGGCATTTAGCAATCTATCTACGATAGATGAGTATAGCGTGTCAAAATCCTCTGCTACCTCGTAGAGGTCGTCCATACTCTCGTAGTCTATCCCTAGGTCTATGAGTATAGATGCAGATACAGTCTTGTCTGTACGCACGTACACCTTGGTCGCTTGCTTGAGTACCTCGTACGCACGCAAGGATATATCGCCTTTGTTCACACCTAGTCCTATTACAGTTAGCATAATTACTCCTATTTTGCAAATTCTCTCTTGTCTATTACTCCTAGTTTGAATAGTAGAGCCAGATATATAGCCGAGCCTATCAAGACGGCAGGTATAGTCATATCGTAGGACAGTCTAGTCAACGAGGAGATTACGACAAATATTATAACACCACTTAGGGTGATTTTGCCAACGAATTTGACCATATCTGGATTTTTTTTGCAAAAAGACCTAAAATATCTCATTGATAGCATATGAGTAATGAGATAGCACGCTACTCCACCTATCGCCCAGGCGTATATGCCTATATTTGGCATTAGACAAATAGTAGATATTACTCTAGTAGCGACGCCTATCAGTAGTACCTTGACGTTGACCATAGGCACACCCACCCCTTGGAGCATAGCGCTATATATATTTGATGCAGACAAAAATATAATGGACACGCTAGATAGCACTATTAGATTGGTCGCTACTACCTTGTGAGAGGTGGATAGCACAGGGTAGAGTATATCTATGATATAACTAGCGCAGGTGCAAAACACTACCACAGCCAATATACTCACTGCATAGCAATATTTTAAGGAGGTGCTACATTTGTAGGAGAGGGTGTCTCTATCTCCATTATCTTTGAGAGAGGAGAGTGATGGCAATATCGCCGTGGCGATAGATACTGCTACCACGATAGGTACGTTGATGAGAGAGCCTACTGATGCAGAGGCTATACCGTATAGAGAGGTCGCCTCCACCACGCCGACTAGTGGAGAGAGAAGATTGACTACCAGTAGACTATCTAGCATAGAGGATAGTGGTACTATGAGACTACCTACCGTGATAGGTATAGAGTAGGTGGCTAGTCTAGTGAAAGTGTATCTATCTGGCAATCCAACTACTAGAGTAGGAGTTGGTCTGTGGCGTAGATAGAGTATATATAGGTATATCGCTGATACTAGTTCGGATATAGATATACCCAGTAGTGCTCCCACTACTCCGTATTCGACACCTCTAGGGGCTAGATATATAGACAGGGTGAGACCTGCTACTAATTTGACTACTTGTTCGATTAGTTGGGAGATGGCTGTGGGAGTCATATTCAATTTTCGCATAAAGTACCCACGCAAGGGTGCTATGATGCCTGTAAATAGTATGCTAGGGGCTATCGCCATATATCCTATAGAGGCGTGAGGATTGCCTTGCACAGATGAGATTATAGGCGCTAGCGCTACTATCAGCAGTGTGAGCGCTCCGGATATCACTACACTATACGATACAGCCACCTTGACTAGAGATTTGTCATCTATAGAAGGTATCGACGCCATAGTCGCAGGTATACCTCCAGAGGATATAGTGATGAGTAAAGCGTAGATAGGGAATATCAGTTGGTATAGTCCCATACCCTCGCTACCTAGTATATTTGTGAGAGGTACTTTGTATAGAGCGCCTATCACTTTGCAAATGACGGCAGATATAGTCAGTAGTAGAGCGCTTGACAAAAAGGTAGTATTTTTCATAAGGTTAGTATGTGGAGGAGGAGGTTTTTTATGTACGCTTGTGGTGGACAAAAGACACCCCACAATATATTGTGCTTTGAAATTTTTGACGAAAAATCACTTGATTTAGCAGTCGAAGGATGATATATTATAGGCTATCGTGTGATTATGCCCTATAGGGAGGGGAGAGAAGTTTTTATGGCTTTTTGCAAGTACAATACCGATTATATTCAGGACAGGTATACTATTATCGACAATATGTTTATTGCCGAATTTTTGCCATTTGCTCCTGACAACGCCGTCAAGGTGTACACTTACGGTATGTACCTATGCTCAAATCCTCACGACGAGGACAATACCATAGAGGGTATGAGCGCAGTACTATCTCTCACTCCAGACGAGATACTAGAGGCATATAGATATTGGGAGGAGCAAGGGCTAGTAGAGATCAAGGACGGTAGTCTATCATCTATCAAATATCTCCCTGTCAAGTCTTATATGACTGCCCCCAAGAAGTATAAGCCTGAGAAGTACGCCGACTTCAACAAACAGTTGCAAGTGATGTTTTCTAGCCGTATGATTACTCCAAACGAGTACAATGAGTATTATGGAGTGATAGAGAGTTGCCACATACAACCAGAGGCTATGCTGATGATTATACAGTATTGCATCAATCTCAAGGGTGGCGACATCAGGTATCCTTACGTGCTAGCCGTCGCCAAGGACTGGGCGAAGAACGGCATACGCACCTTTGAAGACGTCGAGGCGAAGATAAAGGAGCACGAACTCAATGATGAGAATATCATCAAGATATCACGCGAACTAGGACTAGCCACCAGAGGTGGACTAGAGGAGAGAGAGTATTATCTGAAGTGGACCAAGAGTTGGGGATTTGACCTAAGTGGCATACTTTTCGCTGCCTCCCAATGCAAGAAAAAGGGTGGGTTTAAGAAGTTGGACGGTCGCCTAGACGAATATTATCGACTAGGTATATACACCTCCCAAGATATGGAGCAACACAAGAAAAACAAAGATAAACTCTACAACCTAGCAGGCGAAGTCAACAAGATAATAGGCTTGTATTACGAGTCGCTAGACTATATCGTAGAGAGTTATATATCATCCTGGATGCAGAGAGGATACGACGAGCAAGCTATATTGACCATAGCCAAATATTGCCAAGTGTCCTCCATACGTACCCTAGAGGGAGTCAACGGCGCTATCACTAGATTTTACAAAATGGGACTACTCACCACCGAGGCTATCAACCAGTATCTCGATATGCTCATACAGGGAGACAATGCTATCGCCTCCTTGCTAGAGACTACCGGTATGCTACGTGGAGTGACTACCCAAGATAGAGAGTACTACAATACTTGGACCAATATCTGGGGATTTGATAGTGAATTGATAGACTACGTAGCCAAACTATCCGTAGGCAAGGCTCAACCATTTGCGTATATCAATAGAATACTCGCTAGCTTCAAGTCCAAGGGTATATACACCGTAGCAGAGGCTAGCCGTCAAGAGGGTATCATAGACGCCCCCAAGAAGAAAGCCCCTGTCGCATACGAAGAGCATAACTATACCAAAAAGGAGTTGGAGCCGTTCTTTAGCAGTATGGACGACTTTGACAATATAGAGGTGTGATATGGATATAGTTTTATTACGTCAAGCGCAGAGCGAGACACTACAGATACGCACCTACCACGAGAGACTATTCGCCGACAGAGTAGCCGAGATGAGGAGTATAGACGAGTATCGAGAGATAGATGACCAGTACCTAGATATATGTTTCGCTATTAGCAAGGGAGAGGCTTATGGAGAGGACACGTCGGCTCTAGAGATAGAGAGGGAGAGAGTGGCTAAGGATAGAGATGCTATCCTAGTCAAACTAGGATATCCTCTAGATTATCTCCTAAAGTCACACACCTGTCCTATATGTCTAGACGTAGGCTATATAGACGGCGAACTATGTGATTGCGTCAAGAAGAGGGTGGCTATCATAGCCAAGAGAAATTGCAAAGTGCCAAATCTCGACAAATACACTTTTGAGAGTTTTGACGAGAGTATATTTGAGGGAACGAAACAGTACAAGGCTATGACTGCGCTATATAGGGCTATGCAGACCTACGTGGACAAGTACCCTCACGTGAGATATAGAAATATCGTGCTAATGTCCCCCACGGGAGTAGGCAAGACTTCGCTAGTGAGTTGTATGGTCAATGCCCTTATCGACAAGGGTGTGGACGTCTACTATATCACGGCTTTTGAGATGAACGACCTGATGGTCAAGTATCATACCACTATGACGGACGCTAGGGAGATATATATGCAAAAGTTGCTCTCCTGCGACGTGCTAGTGATAGACGACTTAGGTGTAGAGCCTATCCTCAACAACGTGACCGTGGAGAACTTGCTCACAGTACTCAATGAGCGAAAGAATAGTGGTCTACACACTATCATCTCTACCAACCTAGACGCAGAGGGTATCATGCTCAAGTACGGAGAGAGAGTGTGGTCTAGACTATTTGACCGAGAAGACACTCTAGCAAGAGTCATAGAAGGCGACGACTTGAGAATAATAAACAACGGTAAAACTAGATAATATAGGTACGAAAAGACCAAATTGAACAAACAAATTCAATTTGGTCTTTTGATTTGTCAAAATATCGATATTTTAACTTCAAACTTCAAATTTAAGATATTCTCAAAAAAATCTTGCTATTCTTCATAAAAGTTGTTATAATGAGGTTGCGACATAAACTAAATAATTCTTGAGAAAAGTATACTTCGGGTAGAAGTGTACCGTTTTCGCATTACATACAAATCTTTTTTCAAGAGTTATAGTTATGTTTGTGTCGCAACAAAGCGGAACGTGCATTTTTGCTAGTGTCGTTTCGTTTTGGAACGACACTTTTTATTTTGCGAAAAAAGGAGAAGATTTATGAAAAAGAAAATCTTATCAGTTTTAATAACGATATTAGCACTTTGCATGTGTATGTTTACAATGACGGCTTGTAGTGGCAAGGTTGAGTTTAAGATTAACTTTGTTGTTGAGGGCGAAGTTTATGCAACTGTAACCACGTCTGGTGATGAGGAGATAACTATGCCCACGTCGCCTACCAAGACAGGCTATACTTTTGACGGTTGGTACTATGACAACGGTGAGTGGAGACTACCCTTCAACAAATATGTGACTATCTCTAGAGACATATCCATATATGCTAAGTTTAGTATAGCGCCTACAGTAGGACTTGCCTACGAGTTGTCAACTGATGGCACTTACTACACGTTGACAGGTATAGGTAGTGCAATCGACACAGATATTGTTATACCTAGTACCTACAACGATAAGCCTGTGAAGAGTATAGGTGATGATGCGTTCCTTAATTGCTCGTCATTAACAAGCGTAGTAATAGGCGATAGCGTAACAAGTATAGGTAATTTTGCGTTCGCTGGTTGCAGTGAATTAACAAGTATAGTAATACCAAATAGCGTAACAAGTATAGGCTATAAGGCGTTTGAGGATTGTAGTAGTTTAGAAGAAATAACGTTACCATTTGTAGGTAAATCGTTAAA
>JAGBSX010000035.1 GCA_017631635.1 Clostridia bacterium
ACTAATCTCATAAAAAATCCACCGGTTTTCGGTGGATTTTTTGTTATATTCTATCAAATTGTATCATTAGTTGATATTTTCTCTCTCCTTCTAGAGCCTCGTGTAATTTTTGAGTTATCTCATCTGCGGAGATTTTGCAGTCAAATGGATATTCGATATCAAATAGTAGCCTGTCAAAATCGCTAAATTCTACTAGCCTAAAATCGTGTAGATGAAGTGATTGGTCTATATCGAGGAGTATATTTGATATCCGTTCTTTTAGCGCGATAGTAGTCTCATTAATGACTATAGGATCATGATGTACGACTATATGCACTCCAAACTTTGTCATTACTTCGTGTTCTATATTGTCAATGATATCGTGTGCCTCTATTGCGTTGATGTCTGCGTTCATCTCTAGGTGGACGGATGCAAATTTTCTATTTGGTCCGTAATTGTGCACGATAAAGTCGTGTACTCCTTCGGTATTTGGTTGAGATAGTAGATAATCTTTGATTTTATTGACAAAATTTTCGTCAGGTATAGTGCCAAGTAGAGGGTCTATGGTTTGTTTGACCATATTGATACCGGTTATCAATACAAATAGAGATATTGCGATACCTACGTAGCCATCTATGTTTAGACCTGTGAAAATGAATAATCCTGCAGAGAATAGCACTCCCAAAGTTGATATTACGTCGTTTCTACTGTCAATAGCGCAAGCGTGTAGAGAATCTGAAGATATCAGCGTTCCTAGGTACTTGTATATGCTAGACAATGCTAATTTGAGCAAGATAGTTGCGCCTAGTATGATAAGGGTTATCTCGTTGACGTTAATAGCAGTATTTGATAGTAGAGTATTGATAGAGGATCTGCCTAGTTCTATACCTACCGACACGATAATAAATGCGAGTACAAATCCCGTGATATATTCGTATCTCTCATGGCCAAAAGGATGATCCTTGTCAGCAGGCTTGCTACTCAACTTAAATCCTACTAATGAAAGTACCGAAGATATGGAGTCCATAGCATTGTTGATGGCATCTGCGACTATAGAAATACTACCTGTAATAATACCCAAAAATATCTTGACTCCTGCCAAGAGTATATTAGTGACGATACCTATGACACTAGCCAAAGAACCATAATAACTACGACCTTCGCAAGTGTCAGGTGATATTTTCTTGTTAATCAAAAATTTTAGCATAACAACCTCTTTGATAATTATATCAAAGGTATGATATTAGTACAAGTATTTTTTGACAAAATATGTATATAATTTGCATATGAACGTGTATGCTTGTCAAATCGTGTGTGCGATACTCTTCTCAATAGTACTATATTTGACTTTGGCACGACTAAAGTTTATGGATTTGCTATCTTATGTGATTAGTAAAAGTTTGACTAGACTTTATCGACGCGAGATGACGTTAGGGGATAGTTTGCTTATGCGCATTTTACTCATAGTCAACTTTGAGGTAGACAGAAAGATATTTGCTAATAAAATATCTTTGCCAAAATTGGTAAGCGTGTCTTTGAAATGTGTTGACGCAGGGCTAAGTCCACCAAGTAGTGGAGAGTTAAGAATTATCGCTACAGATATGAATATTAACACTACCAACGAATACTTAGACAGTTGTGTCAAAGTAGTATTTTCGATACTAGCATTGAGAGTGATTTATACTTATAAAAGGTGCACGAGAGATATATATCTTGGCTACATTTTTGATTATCTAAATGAATATGAGGGTAGTTGATATGCTATATATTTTTTCGAGTATTATGGCGAGTATAATTGGCAAAAAATTATTTATCTATACAACTTTAATTTTAATATTTATTATAATTTTTCAAAAAATTAGGTCGGTCAAGTTTAGAGAAAAATTTCGTTCTCTTTACAAATTTGGTGCTCTAAAACCTCAAAAATTTGATGGATATATCTATAAAAGCGCAAATTATATAGTAATATTTGACAATTTTGGCAATTCCAACTATTTTTCTGGATGTTCTCACGTGTTTGGAAGTTTGGCAAATTTTTCGTTGTCAGTAGGTATATTGCTGTTGCGTGGAGGGTATTATTATCAATTTTATAGACAAGGTAATAGTTATTTTGCTCTAGACGTAGAGATGAATATTTGTTTTGATAATTACGAAATTAGTTGTATAAAAGGAATTCGAAATGATGATTTTATAGTGTTAAACAAACAATATTTTTTTGATGTAAGTCTGATGGTAGATAAACATAGTATTATTATTGACAAAGTTAAAATAATCGTAAAAAACGGTGTGGTTTTGAAAGCAAATAATTGCTATAAAAATAACTGTTCAAATATATTTATCTTGATAAAACCTACTTCTACGCATATAGAGATAAATACCATTATAAATGATAATCTAGGGGAATTTAGTATATTTAATCTGACAAATCAGGATTTTGTATTTCAAAAAATTTTACAAGAAGGATACGTGATCAAAGGGGTATCTGCACTAGATAGCAAGGTAAAATTTTATGACAATTTGCATTTGTCAAAAGGCAAATATACCTATGTGTTGAGTGATATTGATTTTTATCACTTTGACAAGTTAGATTATTCTTTTGATTTTGAGGCTAAACTGATAGACGTGGATTTTTATCATGAAGAAAAGTATTCAAATATAATATTTAGATATGAATTTGGACAGGTAGAGTTTCACTCTAGAGAGAAAGGCATGGAGATATACAACGATACACCATATACAATTAAGTTGCATCTGCCAAATTATATTGCTCTTAACCAAAATACGAATAATAACTCGATTTTATATTTAAACAAACAGCAAAAATGCAATGTTTTTAATAAAGATATTAGCGAAAATGAAATGTTTAGATTATCTTTTTCTCAAAGTCCATTATTTAATATAAATACTGGTGATAAAAAGGTAGACGACACATTAAATAACGCGAATTGGAAAATGATAGGCAAATCAAGAGACGTTTGGGCTACTTTGCTTAGTGCTAGGTTGTATAGCATCTTTGATACACCTAGGGTAGAAAATTTTTTGAAATATCTATTGAATAATGAAAAATGGTGTAATATAGAGCGTACTGCAATATATTTGCTAGCGATAGAATATATCAAAGCGTCTGGTAAGTATGAGATATTAGAAAATATCTATAACGGAGATACTTTGTTGGCGCAGGTGTACGATTTTGTAATAAAAGTATCTAATAAAACACATAGTTATTCTCCATACCTATCTTTGTTGGTGAGATTGATTAATGAAATACTCTCTATATTAGATGAAAAAAATCTAAAACTTCGACTTATCTCTATTAGAGAAATACTGGTAGATAGGTATTTTGTAGATGAAAAGGGAGTGAATATAGTAGATTACGTATCGAGATTTGTGGCAAATATCTTGGATAATGAAGATTTTGTTGATGATGAAGATATGAAATGCATTGAAGCAGGCTTATTACTAAATGACTACTTATTTAGAATAATTGGCTTGTCTATGTCGCAAAAAAATTTGTATTTTAATCCTAATATTGCTACCAATGAAGTGGTGACGTTGGATTTTTATCTAAACAAGGCAAAATACTGTGTATGCTTAATGCCTGATGACGAGAAATCTGTCTCAATAAATGGAGTCAACGTCGGTAAAGGTGGAGTATCTACGATAGGTAATTCAAATAGATATATCGAAGTGTATTATAAACATTGATTTTTCAAAAAATTTGTTGTATAATAATTTTATGGATTTATTTGATTTACAACCTATTGACAATAGTGTACGCCCCCTAGCAGAGCGTATGAGACCTAGGACGCTTGACGAATTTATCGGTCAGGCACATTTGGTTGGTCAAAATAGTATCGTGTCTCGTGCTATCAAGGCGGACAGGGTAGGTAGTTGCATACTCTATGGACCACCAGGAGTAGGCAAGACTACTCTAGCTAGCATCATAGCCTCAGCCACCAAATCAAAATTTGTCAAACTAAATGCCGTCAGTAGCGGTGTGGCAGACGCAAAGAGAGTGATAGATGACGCTCGAGAAAATATGCGTATGTATGGTATACGTACCTACTTGCTACTAGACGAGTGCCATAGGTGGAATAAGGCTCAGAGTGACAGCGTCTTGGCTGCGATAGAGGACGGCTCTATTATTTTCATAGGTTCAACTACCGAAAATCCATACGTGTCTATGACCAAGGCTATCGTGTCTAGGTGTAGAATATTTGAATTTAAGAAATTAACTGACGACGATATTATCTTTGGGCTCAAGCAAGCCGTCCTAGACAGAGAGCGTGGACTAGGAGACCTCAACGTCATAGTCACAGACGACGCGTATCTGCACTTGGCTTGGGCTAGCGCAGGAGATATGAGGACTGCACTCAATGCGCTAGAATTAGCAGTATTGACTACCTCGACGTCTAGTGATGGTTATATACATATCACCAAGTCCGAGGCAGAGCAATCTATCCAAAAGAAAGCAATGAGCATAGACGAGAGTATGTACTATGATATGTTGAGTGCTTTTTGCAAATCGTTGAGAGGTAGTGATCCTGACGCTGCGTTGTATTGGTCAAATCGACTAATCGAGGCAGGTTGCGATCCGATGTTAATACTTCGCAGGCTAATCGTACATTCGGCAGAAGACGTAGGTATGGCAGATCCTCATGCATTGCAAATAGCCGTGTCAGCTATGACAGCATACGAACATATAGGCTTGCCTGAGGGACGTATACCTATGGCAGAGGCGATTATTTACGTCGCAGAAGCGCCAAAATCAAATAGTGTGGTCAATGCTCTATATTCTTCATTGGAGGCTGTACGTGAGGTAAAAGACGACAACGTGCCTATGTATCTAAGGGATGCTAATTACAAAGGAGAAGTTATCCAAGGATACAAATATCCACATAGTTTTGGTGGCTACGTAGAACAACAATATCTACCTGACTCTATCAAAGATAGAGAATTTTATATCCCATCCAACAATGGTAATGAGAAGGGCTTGATTAAGAGAAAGAAGAAACTAACCGATTGAGGTGATACATATGCAATTTGACGAGTTAATCAAGACGAGATACTCCGTACGAAAATTTTTAGACAAACCATTGCAAGACAAAGACGTGAAGGCTTTGCTAGAGGCAGGACATTTAGCACCGACAGGTTGCAACAATCAACCTTATAGAGTATTGGTCCTCAATACAAAAGAGAGTGTTGACAAGTTGAAAACATGTACAAAGTGTCACTTTGACGCACCTACGGCTATGCTTGTCTGCTATCACAAAGGCGAGTGCTGGACTAGAAAATATGATGGCAAAAATAGTGGCGTAGCAGATGCATGCATAGTATCTACGCACATTATGCTCAAGGCTCACGATATAGGAGTAGGAGTGACATGGGTGATGCACTTTGATCCACAGATGATCGTACAGACGTTTGATATACCTAGTGATATAGAGCCAGTTGCATTACTAGTGATGGGATATCCCCACGAGGATGCCCAGCCTAGCCACTTGCATTACAATTATCGTCCTATCGAAGAAGTAGTCGTATACGACAAATTTATATAGAAAAAAACACGCAAACGCGTGTTTTTTATTGTATTGTTTTATTCGGCAGTATTTTCGTCGGCTTTCTCTACGGTAGTAGCAGTATCGCTCTCAGAGACTACTAGTTCATTGACCATAGACTTGGGATTGCTATCCATAGATAGGACTTCTTCATAAGATTTTCCTTCCATGAGGGCGCTTACTTCGTCTGTGTATATGGTCTCTTTCTCAAACAACACTCTGACCATATTGTCAAGAATACTTCTGTTTTCGCTGAGCAATTTGATAGCGTTTGCGTAGCAATTGTCCAAAATCGACTTGACTTCGGTATCTATCTTGGCTGCTAATTCTTCGCTATAATTATGTTGCGACTGATAATCTCTGCCCAAAAATACCTCTCTAGATGAATCTAGCGCCATATTGCCTATGCTATCGCTCATGCCCCATTTGGTCACCATAGACCTAGCGATATCGGAGGCGCGTTCTATGTCGTTTGATGCACCAGTAGATATATCTTTGATTACAATTTGTTCGGCAGCACGACCACCTAGCATCATTGTAATTTGGTCTATTAATTTATTTTTGGATATATGTTGATCATCAGTGATAGGACGGGTGAGGGTATATCCTGCAGCCATGCCTCTAGGTATGATAGTGACCTCTTGCACTTCGTCGCAATATGGCAACAATTTGCTAAGTATTGCGTGACCTGCCTCGTGGTATGCTGTGATACGTTTGTCAGACTCGGTGGTGATACGACTAGTTTTGCGAGGACCTGCTATGACTTTGTTGATACCTTCTAGTATATCAGTCATTATTATATGATCTCTCTTTGCTCTAGCAGCCAATATAGCGGATTCGTTTAGCAAATTCTCTATACCTGCACCAGTAAAGCCACTAGTCATACGCGCCAAAACCTTGAAATTGATATCATCTCCTAGAGGCTTATTGCGAGCATGAACTCGTAGTATAGCCTCACGACCTTTCACGTCGGGATATGATACGTATATCTGTCTATCAAATCTACCAGGTCTGAGTAATGCAGGATCTAGTATATCTGCACGGTTGGTAGCAGCCATTACTATGATACCGTCGTTTTTGGTAAAACCATCCATTTGTACTAGGAGTTGGTTGAGAGTTTGTTCTCTCTCGTCGTGACCACCACCTAGTCCCGTACCTCTTTGACGACCTACGGCGTCTATTTCGTCGATAAATATGATGCAAGGCATATTTTTCTTGGCTTGATCAAATATATCACGTACTCTAGATGCACCTACACCTACGAACATTTCTACAAAATCCGAACCACTTATAGAGAAGAAGGGTACACCTGCTTCGCCTGCTACTGCTTTGGCAAACAAAGTCTTACCTGTACCAGGAGGGCCTACTAGTAGTACACCCTTGGGTATACGAGCGCCTAGTTGCAAAAATCTCTTGGGAGATTTGAGAAACTCAACTATTTCTTTTAGTTCTTCTTTTTCTTCGTCAGCACCAGCGACGTCGCTAAATCTAACGGTAGATTGTTGGACGACCTTGGCACTAGTCTTGCCAAAATTCATAGCATTGTTGTTAGCGCCAGATAGGTTCTTAAACAAAATAAATATGAATATGAGTGGTAGCGCCAATGAAGCTATGGATAGTAGTGTGTTTAGCCACGAATTAGATGAGATAGGTGCAAATTTAACGCTATCAACTAGTGGTGTAGCCATTGTGACAAATTCATTGATTGTCGCTGAAAATGGTACTATTGCGTATCCGTCATATTCGTTGGTGCGATTTGAGTTGGTAGTACCTATCAATTTGTAATAAATCTTATCATTGTCGATATTGATAGATTCGACTTTACCTTCTTGCACTTGATTGACTACAGTAGAGTAAGGGACTTCTTTGACACTATTTGAATCGTTTAGAAAAGAAGATACCGCAAATATCGCTACCGCTATCAATATAAAAATTATAATGCCTTTATACTTTTTCACTATGTCAACCTCCGTTACATAGATATAACAACTATGAGAATTGTTTTATTTAATAAAATGTTATATATAAATAATATGTAAGATTGTATCATAACTTATTTATTTTTTCAATCAAATTAGTGCTAATTACCCGTAAATATTATAATAATTTCGTTATATTTTGACATTTTTCAATTTTATAGTCAACTCTAACAGGTAAACTCTAGCATAGTATATGTTATGATTAGCGAAATACTTTCACGAAATATCTACGATAAAATTAGTGCAAAATTTGACATAGAGGACGTCTACGAAGTTAGGCTAAATGCAGGTGCTAATATTAGAGTAAACTTTCGTTCGATTTGGCACGAGATAGGCTACGAAGTTAGCCATCAAGATATCCAAGAAATACTTTATATCCTCACTAGAGGGTCTATATACACCTATCTAGATCAACTCAAGAGAGGGTACGTTTACTATAAAAATGCAATCAGAGTAGGTGTGGCAGGTGAGATACTTTATGAAAATAACAAAATAGTATCTGTCAAAAATATAAATTCTTTGATAATTAGAGTACCTCATTACGTAGTAGGATGTTGTGATGAATTGATTAGATATATCGAAAATAAAGATAGGCTACTAAATACCGTGATATTAGCGCCACCTTTTTGTGGCAAGACTACCAAACTTAGACAATTAGCATACTTTTTGTCAAAGAGGCATAATATCGTTATCATAGATGAAAAGTACGAATTGACAACGTATTCATCAAAAGATTTTTGTCTAAAAAATACTACGAATATACTAGGTGTCAATCGTAGCCAAGGTGTAGAAATGGCGCTACGAAATTTATCTCCAGACGTTATTGTCACAGACGAAATATATGGAGAGGACGACCACAAAGCCATATCACGTGCAATAGATAGCGGTGTATGTGTGATTACCTCTGCGCATAGTCTTAGGGAGAATGATTTTTCTCAATTTGACTTAAAGGTGAGACTAGCCAAGAGGCCGATAGGTAGTATAGAGAAAATAATAATGAGGCAGTTATGATTAGGTTGGTGCTAGCAGGAGTAATCATCATATTGTCTGCATATATCGGCTACAAAATGAGAGAATATTACCAAAAAAAGTATATATTATCCACCAAGTTAGTAGCATTTCTCGAATTTATTCATAGTGAAATTCGATACAAACTCACTCCACTCAACGATATATTGTCCTCATTTGAAGACGATATACTTGAGAAGGAATTTATCAGCGCGTATCTTTACAATAAACCTCGTGAAAATATGTATATGAACTCTCAAGAATACGGAGATTTGTGCAAGATATGTGATTATGTGAGAATAAGTGATAGAGAAAATTGTCTCAAAACGTTGGCAGAGGAGATATATAACTATCAAGACAAAGTAAAATCAGCAAAAATTGCCTTGGACAAAAATGGTAATCTAGACTTAAAACTTTCGATATTAATAGGTATTGGTATAGCGATAATGGTGTTGTGATGGATATAGAAGTATTATTTAAAATAGCGATTATTGGCTTTATTACGGCAATTATCAACATACTGCTCAAGAAGTCTGACAAGGATGAATTGACTACTTTCACTACTATAACTGCTTTTGTTATTGTGCTAGTTGTCGTAGTAGATATGGTGGGAGGCTTTATGGAAACTCTCAAATCATTATTTAGACTGTACTGATGAATATATTGTCGATAATATCTATTGCGTTGATATCGGTGATTATCATCAATTTAGTTAGCAAATACAATCCAGATTTTTCTATTATAGCGACAGTAGTGGCAGGGATTATATTGCTAGTATCTATAGTGGGATATTTTACCGATATAGTAGATAAGTTTGAGCAAATTGTTAGCGTGACTGGTATCAATGATGATATTTTTTCGGTAGTGTTGAAAGTGGTAGGACTGAGTTATATCACTCAGTTTTCCGCAGATATATGCAAAGATTTTGGCGTTAATTCTATCGCTCAAAAGGTAGAATTGGCAGGCAAAATCGCTATATTTACAGTAGCGCTCCCTATAGTGTCAGGTATGATAAGTATTGTTATGGATTTGCTATGAAAAAGAGTATTTTTCTTGTTTTGTTTTTGATGGTTATTTGCCTCTATTTCTCACCGGTGGCACGTGCAGAAGATGAACTAGACGTGACTATCGACCAACAATTGGATAGTATCGACTTTGATGCTATAGAGGTGAAATGGGATGAATATATTCAACAGTTGACAGGGGCAAAAACTTTTAGAGAGTATATCAAAGATATACTCGATGGCAAAGACAATATCAGTATAGAAAATATTCTCAACCACGTATCTAGTAGCGTTTTTTCGGACGTGAAAGTATTGATACCTATGATTGTATCTATAGTAGCAGTATGCATCATCAATTCTCTAGTAGTTGGGATAAAAGGAGAGTTTTTGGGGGCGTCTATTTCTTCGTTGCTAAATACAGTTTGTTATTGTGTGGTATTAGTAGTCTCCCTAAAAACATTGTCTCACGTAGCGAGCGATACCTTGCATGCAGTATCTAGTATGCAATACGTGATGCAAGCAGTATTCCCAATATCAATCACGTTACTCACGGCAGTTGGTTGCACCTCTGCTAGTGGTGGACTAGCATTATCTATGAGTATGGTTAGCAATCTAATAGTTAATATCGTTAGTCTAGTGATATTACCTATGTTTAGCGCGTCTATGATACTGGCAATCGTAGGTAATTTATCTGACAACGTTAAATTGTCTAGACTTAGGAGCGGAGTGCATTCTTTGGCTAGTTGGATAATAGGTGTAGTGTTTGGGGTGTTTTCTATATTAATCACAGCACAGAGTGTAGTTGCTGGCAGTATCGATAACGTAGTCGTGCGTAGCGCAAAGATGGCTCTTTCGGGCTACGTGCCTATACTAGGTCAATATTTGTCAGACGGAGTAGACATAGTGTTTACTACTTCTATTATGTTAAAAAATGCTATAGGAGTAGGTGGGCTAGTTATATTGGTTGTATCCTTGTTAATACCTCTTATCAAAGTCATAGTGTTATCATTAGCCTTTAGGTTGACTGCAGGCGTTATAGAAAGTTTTGCACAGTCTAGAGTAAGCAAGGCTCTAGAAGAATTTGGTAAAAACGTAAATTTGTTGACTGCTTCTATGTTGGGGTGTGCCTTTGTGACGATAGTAGGATTGATGACTACTATCAATATAGGAGGTATCGTGTAGTGGATGCGTATATGAGCGCTATCGTAGGCGTTAGTGCGTTAGGGTTGCTTATTGACGTTCTTTTGCCTAAATCTGACGTGTATGACTACGTCAAGAAAGTGTTTAGCATCATTATAGTTGTTGTAGTTGCTACACCTATTATCAATATTTTGGGTGGAGAGATTAGCCTAGAAGACGTCATATATGGCAAAGGTTATGAGATAGATACAAATTACGTGAGCACTATTAACAATTTGCGCGCTGAGACAGTTAAGAATTATATAGAAGATGAGGCATTTGAAGACGGTTATGTCGTAATAGTCAATTGTGACGTCTCCAATGGAAATTATCAAATAGAGATTTTATTTGAAATAGATGTTCTCAATGATAAAGAAAAGCATATAAATATTATTGAAAAAGTATATAAGTTAGCAAATTATCTGTGTGGAGTAGATGATGATGAGGTGAAGATTAGGTGCTTGAAGACAAGTTGAAGAACTCAAATACACCTTTGATTAGAAAATTGGCAAACGTTAAGCATTTGGGATTGGTTGTATTGGTTATCGTACTGATTTCATTACTTCTAGTATCTACTAGAAGTCATCAAAATAATAATTTGACAGATACTTCCACCTCGATATTGTTTAGCGAAAACGAGTTGAGGCTCGAGCAAATGATAGAAAAAATTAGTGGAGTTAAGGATGCTAGTGTCTATATCAACGAGACTAATAGCCTCATCAATAGCGTAGTAGTTTTGATGGACGCTTCTGATAATTTGGCTACGCAAATTAAGGTCTTGACTGCGATACAAAGTGCATTGGACGTAACGTCTGACAAAGTCAAAATTATTAATACAAACAATTAAAAAAATAATATCTGGGAGGTATGTATGAGTAAGAAAAAAAAGATAGTGTTATTATCTGTAATGGTGGGTATGTTAGTAGTTTCGGGAATTCTCAACTACATAGTGGGTGATAGTTCTCTCAACGTAGGTATCAACGATAATGCTACTAGCGTCTCGGCTATGTTTAGCGCTTATAGGACGGATATTGAGCAAAGTAGAAGTCAAATGATACTAGAATTGCAAGCAATTATAGATAGTCCAAATACTAGTGAGACTGCCAAGACTTCTGCCGAAAATTTATTGCTAGCAACTTGCGAAAATATGGAGACGGAGTCCATATTAGAAGCATTAATTATGGCAAAAGGCTTTGATAATGCAATCGTATCAGTAAGCAGTAATGGTATTGACGTCATAGTGGACTCTAGCGAATTGAGTACAGAGCAACTTGCTCAGATTTTGTCGCTTGTTATAGAAAAGACCGGAGCATCTGCCTCTGTTGTCCACGTACAGCCTTATGGTGAAAAGTTATAATAAATACTTGTATTTTTTATAATAGTATGTTATACTAACATCGTGGAGGTATACTATGGACAACGATGTTAAAGGTTATGAGAAGATTTTGATGTCTTTGGCGGAGAGTGTGGCATCACGAGTAGATGGTGTTGCTTATGTCGGCATACCTGCCAAGGGACTATTTGGTAGACCTAAGAGAAAACGTGGTGTAAGTGTCGAATTGCTCGACGACAAATTAGTATACAATTTGTCGATATGTATAGACAATGGCTATATAGTCAAAGAGATTGCATATGAGATTCAACAACGTGTCAAGAAAGAAGTCGAGGCCGCTACCAACTTCAAGGTCAAGAGAGTCAACGTCAATATAGTGGACGTTGATACGGGAGAAAACTTGGCGTATAAGCATTAATTTGCTTGTACGCTTTTCGAGTGAGGATATATATGAGTAGAAAAAATGCTAGGGTATTGGCGTATCAACTAATCTTTGGATATGTGTTTACCAAGGTAAAAAATGATGAATTATTGGCAGAATATCAAACTGACGACACGTTGTCTATGGATGACAAGGAGTATATCGGTAGATTGTACGAAGGTGTAGTTGACAAGTATGATGAATTGATATTTCACATATCGGACAACCTACACGGCTATACGATAGATAGAGTATACAAGAGCGATTTGGCTGCTATGCTACTGGCTGTATACGAGATCAAATATATGGATGATATTCCCAACAAAGTTGCTCTCAACGAGGCGCTAGAGATAGTCAAGGATTTTTCAGAAGAACGCAGTTCAAAATTTGTAAACGGAGTGCTCGCAGGTGTACTCAAATCTTTATAATAGGAGTTAAAAATGAGCGTTATCATAGATGGCAAACTTACGTCGGCTAAAGTAAGAGCCCAACTTAGAGAACAAGTGGCAAATATGCAGACCAAACCAGGTCTAGCAGTTATCATGGTGGGAGATAATCCTGCTAGCGAGATATATGTGCGCAACAAGATAAAAGCATGCGAAGAGGTAGGTATTTACTCTCTATCATGCAAATTTGACGCTACGGTGAGTCAAGATGAAATAGAGAAGTGTATATTGGATCTAAACGCTAATCCATCTATCCATGGTATACTTATGCAATTACCTTTGCCAAAAGGTTTTGATGAAGCATATCTTCTAGAACTTATCGATCCCAAGAAGGATGTAGACGGTTTTTCTGCAGAGAGTGTGGGTAGGCTAGTGCTTGGCAAATATGGCTTTAGGTCTTGTACGCCTTTTGGAGTTATCAAACTACTAGAAGAGTATGATATAGATATAGCAGGCAAATCAGCAGTTATAGTAGGTCGTAGCAATATAGTGGGTAAGCCTTTGGCGTTTATGCTACTAGAGAAAAATGCTACCGTCACCATTTGTCATACCAAGACTGCCAATCTCAAAGAAGTATGTGCTAGTGCAGATATTTTGGTGTCTGCTACTGGCAAGGCTCTTTCTATAACTGCCGATATGGTCAAAGAGGGTGCAGTAGTCATAGACGTAGGCATCTCCAAGCTTGATGGCAAGACGGTAGGGGACGTGTGCTTTGATGAAGTCTCCAAGAAGGCATCTTATATCACACCTGTACCAGGTGGAGTAGGTCCTATGACTATTACTATGCTAATGGTCAATACTGTAAAAGCAGCGCAAATTTATGGCAACTAAAGACGGGGTAGTATCCGTTTCTCAACTAAATAATTATATCAAAGGCATATTAGACACAGAGAGTTTGCTCAAAAACGTCTCGGTTGTCGGTGAGGTGTCCGGTTTTAAAATAAGCGGTGAACACGCTTATTTTTCCATAAAAGATGCCGACGCTGTATTAGCGTGTAGATGCTTTAATTGTCGTCGCCAAGAGTTTTTGCCTAAAGATGGAGATAGCGTCATACTGACAGGTAGCGTGTCGTACCACGTCAAATTTGGATTGTCCTTTGTGGCGACCAAGATAGTGGCTTATGGCAAAGGCGCGCTCATGCAATACTATGAGAAACTCAAACAACAACTTTTACAAGAAGGTTTGTTTGATGCAAAATACAAGGTGGATATACCTAAATTTGCTACCAACATATGTGTGATAACTAGTCGCACAGGCGCTGTAATCAGAGATATCTATACTACCACCAGGCGCAAAAATCCATACGTGGACTTGACACTTATCGACGTTAAGGTCCAAGGTGAATATGCCCCGATTGAGATAGTAAAGGCACTCAAGCAGGCTGATACTATGGGGTTTGATACTATTATACTGGCTAGAGGTGGTGGTAGTTTTGAAGATTTGCTACCATTTTACGACGAGGGTGTAGTCAGGGCTATATTTGACCTGCAGACTCCTATCATATCAGCGATAGGTCACGAGACGGATTTTTCACTATCCGACTTTGTAGCAGATTATAGAGCAGCTACACCTACTGCTGCCGCAGAGAAGGCTGTATTTGATTATAACGAGTGGAGAGATTATGTACTTGATAGTCTTTTGAGTATCAAAAATACTGCTATATCCAACTACACCTCCCTAAATGACAATATCAAGTCATTAGTAGATGGTATGGCGTCGCGTATGGTGGGTGTATTTGATCTCACGATGGTCAAACTGCGCAATATAGTTGACAAAAACTATAATGCCATTAGTCAAAAGATTGACAAAAATGTCCACGAAGTAGGACTGCTCATAGAGAAAATACGTAGCAATGACCCACTCAAATTAATCTCAAAAGGTCTGTATAGAGTAAGTATTGGAGATGAGATGCTCAGCGACGTATCTATGATAGAGATAGGAGACGTTATTGAGATTAAATCCTGTCAGGCGACCATAGACGCTGAAGTGAAGAAAATAACTATTAAAGAGGATAAGAAATGAAATTAGAGCAAGCAATACAAGAACTTGACAAAATATCCAAGACACTTGACGATCCAAATACCTCTTTGGAGGAGAGTATCGAACTATTTCAAAAGGGTGTAGAGTTGGCTACTTTGTGCAAACAGTTATTAGAATCTGGAAAAGGCAAGATTGTCGCTATCAAGAGAGAATATGACAAACTTGTAGAGGTAGATATTCAAGATGAGTTGCAAGGACAATAATTATTACAAAGAGATATTTCAAAAATATCTAGAAGGATATTTGTTGCAATATTCTGATACCCCCGAACCTCTAAAGAGCGCTATCAACTACGCTCTATTAGGTGGTGGCAAGAGGATTAGGCCTTCACTAGTGTTGGCTACTGCAGATATGCTTGGTGGAGACGTCTCAGATGCATTGCCAGTTGCTTTAGCGCTAGAGATGATACATACCTATTCGTTAGTTCATGATGATTTGCCTTGTATGGATGACGACGATATGCGCAGAGGTAGACCTACTACTCACGTGGTTTACGGAGAGGATATTGCAGTCATCACGGGAGATGCGTTGTTGACGGATGCATTTTCGTTGATAGCAGACTCGCACTTAGATGCAGATATTGTCAAGAAGGTGACTAGCGTACTTGCCAATCGTGCGGGCAGTAGAGGTATGGTAGGTGGTCAATGCGCAGATTTGGCAAAATCAAAAATTGCTGATGAAGAGACTATATTGTATACCTACAAACACAAAACCTCCGACTTGATAATAGCCTCCCTCGTAGCAGGAGGTATAGTCGCTAGAGCCTCTAGTGAGGTTTTGGACAACTTGTCTCAATTTGGATACTACTATGGACTGGCATTTCAAATAACAGATGATTTGTTGGAGGTAAATTCTACTCCAGAATTGACGGGCAAGAGTATCGGTGGAGGCACAGAGGAAGAAAAGACCACATATCTATCTATATTTGGAGTTGAGAAATCTACCAAGAAGGCTAGAGAATATGTGGATAAGTGTATGGAAATAGCATCTGCTATACCAAACTCTCAATTTTTGGTATCTCTAGTAGAAAAGGTAGTAGGCAGAATGATTTGATTTATTTATGCAAATATGGTATAATAATTAATAATTATAAATTTGCATGCAAATATATACAAGTTTTTTGATGAAAAACAAGGATTTGACGCAAAGTTTATAAAATTGCGTCACAATTGATAAAATGACGAGATATGTTCGTCAAAACTAGGTGATAACGACATAGTCGTATCATATAAAATCGGTGGTGCAGTATTCTAGTCGGATGCGTGCAGGCTCAAGACGGGGTTAAAATACCGTAAATGGCACAACGATGAAGTTCTTGGTGGTGGCTTGGGTTGCCCAAACCTGGGCTGTTGCTGAGAGTTAAGAATTATGGGAGGTGCGTAATGGCATATGCATTAGCCCCATTTTTCGCGGAGACCTGCTATGGTGGGAGAAATATCTTCTATCACGCAGGGTATAACCTGTATGTGGTAAAAAATGCTATATACAGTGTAGCCTGCCTTGAGTGGGGCATAGGGGATTACAGAACGCATTTAGGCATGGCCAACGCTAAAATGCGATCGCTGTATGAAACATTGTCTTGCAAAAGAGGATAAGCTTGTAGCGTGTTCGTCAAGGAAAACTTCTAGACTGTTGCTATTGCAGATACGTTGAGGATTATAGTATGCCTCAGAGGTGATTCAGTTTGACAGTAGTGATGCTGTCACTATCCATATGATAGGAAACTTCTCATTCGGCGACGGTGAGTTTTGGATAGGGGAAATCCTACTGAACCGTATGGCATAAGGTTTACTCAATGTATTACCACCGCATTTTTAATATTTTTGGAGGATAGTTATGGATACGGGTGCTCATCACGAAGTACCGACCAAAGAAAAAAAACGTCCTACACGCAAATCTTCTGCGTCTATATGGACTATTAAAATCACGGTAATATCTTTTTTAATCACTATATTTTTTAGTTTTTTGTCCGAAATTACTGCTAACAATAGCAGTCTTTTGGTTGCTATATTCGTCATTATTATACTCATCACGGTTAATATATTATTTGATGGTATAGCAGTAGCCGTCACATCTTGCGAACTAGCGCCTTTTTTATCTATGGCATCCAAAAAAGTTCCTGGATCACGTACGGCAATTTTTTTAGTAAATAATGCCGAAAAAGTGTCAAACATATGCGCCGACGTCATAGGAGACGTGTGTGGCATCATATCTGGTGCGTGTTCGGCTGCTATCACGGTTAAGATGACGTTAGATCCTTCTTTTGATTTTTGGGTATCTATACTTATCAATGCAATAATTGCAGCCATCACCATAGGAGGCAAAGCATTCGGCAAATTTATAGCGGTCAAATACAACAAAGAATACATAATGTTTACGGCAAAGATAGTATCTATCTTTAGAAAGGAGAAATAGTATTGTCTATCCTAGCAGACCTGACAGACGTCAATCAAATCAAATCCTTGGATATTGACCAACTTAGACAGTTGGCAGTAGAACTTAGAGATGAGATTCTCACCACCGTCACGAAGAACGGTGGTCATTTGGCGTCCAATCTAGGAGCAGTAGAATTGACGATAGCGTTAGCAGTTGTATTTGATTTTCCCAAAGACAAAGTGATATTTGACGTAGGGCATCAATGCTACGCGTACAAGTTGCTCACCGACAGAAGGGACAGATTTTCTACTTTGAGACTCAAGGGTGGCATTAGTGGATTTCCCAAGAGAAGTGAGAGTATATACGATACTTATGATACTGGTCATAGTGGTACGGCGATATCTGCAGGAGCAGGTATTGCTCTCGCTAGAGATATAAAAGGCGAGGATTTTAATGTCATATCTGTAGTTGGCGACGCATCATTGACAAACGGAGTGTCTCTAGAGGCAATCAATGATATAGGCTCGAGAAAGACCAAACAAATCATAATACTCAATGACAACACTATGTCAATATCCAAAAACGTAGGTGCTATGAGTTATAAACTTGATAAACTCAGGCAATACGACGGATACAAGCATATCAAGAACGAAGTAGCATCATTTGTAGATGGCATTAGTAGTGAAAACGGCAAGAATCAGATACTCAGAAGATTTAAAAATGCTATCAAATACACCTTAATGGGTGGAGCGGCATTTGAAGAATATGGACTTAGATATTTTGGACCTGTCAATGGACACGATATCTCTCAACTCATTGACTATATGCGTATGGCAAAAAGTTCGGACGAGCCCGTGTTGCTACATATCGTCACAGTCAAAGGCAAGGGGTGTATAGAGGCAGAAGAGAGACCTCAAGACTATCATGGAGTATCTCCGAAGATTAACAAGTTAGATACTCCTACTTATTCTAAGACGTTGGGTAGTGCGCTTAGCGATTTGGCAGACGTAGATGATAGGGTAGTGGCTATTACGGCGGCTATGAAAGATGGCACGGGGTTAGCAGAGTTTTACGAAAGACACCCAGATAGATTTATCGACGTGGGTATTACCGAAGAGCATGCAGTAGTATTGTCAGCCGGACTCGCTACACAGTCTCTCAAGCCATATTTCGTGGTATATTCCTCATTCTTACAGCGAGGATTTGACCAATTACTTATAGACGTATCTATGCAAAAACTTCCAGTTAGATTTTGTATAGACAGGTCGGGTGTAGTAGGTGACGACGGCGAGACACATCAGGGTATATATGATTTGTCATATCTATCTATAATACCTGATTTTACAGTATTGTCTCCTATCAATACTACTCAATTGTACCAGATGATAACATGGTCGAAAGATTTTGACTCGCCTTTGGCGATTAGATACCCCAGAGGAAATATCTCCTTAGACGTGTCGACGTCGTTTGAATATGGTAGGTATGATTATCTATTAGGAGATACAGATGCTGATACAGTCGTATTGTCTGTGGGAGCATATACTACTCACGAGGCGTATAATGCCGTGAGTCAGTTGATACAAGAAGGCAAAAATATTTCACTTGTATCATGTCCTACCGTATTTCCTCTAAATACTGAATTTTTGGACAAATTAAATACCAAAAATATCATTACTATCGAAGACAACGTTCGTAGTGGAGGATTTGGTCAAAGCGTTCAATCCTATATTAGTTCGCAATCTATCCAAGCGACCGTTAGATGTTTGTCTATACCTGATACATTTTTGCCAAATGCTACTGCAGAAGAATTATATGCAGAAATAGGCTTGGATTGTGAAGGTATTTATAAAAAATTATACAAAATGATTGAATAATTATAAATTTTGGTTTATAATGACATTATGAAAAAATTAGCATTGTACAGCAACATACTCAAAGACCCCGATTTAATTGTCACCTATCAACTTTTGGACAAGTTGCGAGTGGCAGGATTTGAGGTGCTCTTGACGGGAGATTGCGTGGGTGCAGATAGATATGCTAGTACTCATATAGCCAATTTGCCTGACGATATCGACGTAGTTATCGTGCTAGGTGGTGACGGTACTATTCTCAAAGTCGCTAGAGCTATTTCTCACAAAGACGTGGCTATCTTGGGTGTCAACCTTGGCAAGAAAGGATTTGTATCAACAGCAGAAAAAGATGCCTTAGATGATGTCGTTAGGTCTCTTGTAGAAGATGATTATGACGTGCAAGAAGAGATGGTATTGTGCGTCAAACTTGGCTCAAGTGTGCATTATGCAGTCAACGACGTGGTAGTAGGCCGTAGTGATAGTTTTGATATGGTACCTACCGACGTATACGTAGATGACAAATATTATTATACGTACGACGCAGATGGAGTGATAGTATCTACACCGACAGGTTCGACGGCGTATTCTCTATCTGCTGGTGGACCTATTATCACCCCTGGAGCGAAGTGTATGAGCATTATAGGTATTTGTCAACATTCGCTATACAATAGAGCGCTCGTAGTTAATGATGAAAACACTATTGTTTTGCGCCCCAAAGGTCCAAATGCAAAATTGTACGTAGACGGAGAATTGGTCAAAGTATTAGATACCTTTGATAAAGTGATAGTATCTAAGGCTGATAGAACTGTTAAATTCGTAAGATTTAAGGAGTATAATTTTTACAATAAATTGATGACCAAGTTGTCATCCACCACTTATTGAGGTACATATGAAAAGAGCACAAAGACAATCAAAAATACTTGATTTAATCACAAAGTACGACGTCGAAACGCAAGAAGAACTTGCGGCTTTTTTGCGTGATATTGGAGAAAACGTCACGCAGGCCACCGTATCTCGTGATATCAAAGAATTAGGACTTATCAAGGTCGCTTCTGGCAACAAGTACAGATATTCATACGCTGAGAAACACGAACCAAAGTTGTCTGTTAAGATGGTGAATTTGTTCAAAGAATCAGTTGTCACCATCGCATCTTCACAAAATCTAATAGTCATCAAGACGTTAGCAGGTACGGCTAGTGCCGCTGCGTCATTGATTGACAAACTAGGTATGATAGAGATACTAGGTACGGTAGCAGGCGACGACACCATACTAGTAGTGATTAATGGTGAAGACAACGTCTCAAAGGTACTAGACAAATTCAATCAAATCACCAAATAAGGTAGTATTATGCTCAAGACTTTACGTATCAAAAATATAGCCCTTATCAAAGACTTGACGATAGATTTTTCGTCAGGTCTTAATGCTATGAGTGGCGAAACAGGTGCAGGCAAGTCTATCATCATAGATTCTCTCAATCTAATCCTCGGAGACAAGGGTGACAAATCTTTGATTAGATATGGTGAAGAGAATGCTGTTTGTGAGGCTCTATTTGAGTACAATTCTCCTGAATTAGATCGTATACTAGATGATTATGGTATAGATGCTGGCGACGGCGAGATAATGATAGTTAGACGAATTTGCGTCAATGGTAAGAGTGATGCTAGAGTCAATGGTTCTGCCGTCACAGTACAAATGCTCAAGACTATAGGTGGATATCTATGTGATATACACGGTCAGCACGAGCACCAGTCTTTGCTAAAGACGTCTACACACATCGTATTGGTGGACAAGTTTGGTAGTGATGAGATAGCGCCTTTGATGAGCGATTATCAATCCACTTTGTCGATATACAAAGACTATATTGCCAAACTTTCGATATATGGTGAGGATACCGATAGAGAGAGAAGGCTAGATACTCTCAAATACCAAATAGATGAGATAACCAATGCTAATCTTGTCGAAGGTGAAGAAGAAGAGTTGCTAGTGGCCAGAACAAAATTGCAAAATTATGCAAAAATTATTCAAGCATTGTCTCAAACTTATACTTGTTTGGATGGCGAAGACGTATCCGGAGTGGCTTGTTTGTCTACGGCTCGTAGCAGTATCTCTCAAATCACTCAGATTTCACCAGATTATGCGCAATATTTTGAGAGGTTGGATAGTGCTTTGATTGAGGTCAGAGATATAGCAGACAGTATCCGTAGCGAATTGGATAATGGAGAATATGACCAAAGAGAGGCTGACCGTATCGACAATAGATACAATGATATCAAACTCCTCAAGCGCAAGTATGGACCTACTATAGCCGACATATTGAGATATAGAGATGAGATACAGGTTGAATATGATACTTTGCTAAATAGTGCCGAGATTTTGGAAAAATTAAATGCGGACATAGTAGCCACACGTGAGAAATTATACACGCTAGCATCATCAATATCAGATCTTAGACGCAAGACTGCCATTAGATTGAGAGACAATATATTGGTAGAACTATCTCAATTAGGTATGGAAAATACTCAATTTGAGATAAAGTTTAGACCATTACCATCTATAGATGAATTTGATGATTACTATGACTCAAAGGGACTAGACAACGTAGAGTTTTTGATATCTCCAAACAAAGGTGAACCACTCAGACCGTTGAACAAGATTATATCTGGTGGTGAAATGTCTAGATTTATGCTAGCAGTCAAGTGTATTATTGCAAATCTAGACGATATAGGTACGTTGATATTTGATGAAGTAGATACTGGTATTAGTGGCAAAATCGCGACGGTTGTCGCCCAAAAACTAGCCAAAGTATCCTTATCGGCTCAAGTCATAGCAGTCACGCATTTGCCACACATAGCGTCTATGGCAGATAGCAACTATTTTATTCACAAAGAGGTAGTTCTAGACAATACTTACACCTACGTAGACGTACTAGATGGTGATGAACTCGTCATGGAGATAGCGAGATTGTGTGGTGGTGTATCACAAGGTGGGCTAATGCATGCCAAAGATATGCTATCTACAGCCAAAGATTTTAAAACCAAATTATAAAAATAATAATATTTTATCACCTTGCTGTGAGATGCACCCCCAAAAGTTTTGACAAACTTTGGAGGTGCTATTTTTTGTAAAAATATGTTGTATAATTATATAAAATAATCAAAAACTATACTTGGTGAAATTATGAATAAGTCATTAACAAGAATTTTTGCTATATTAGTTATGGTTGTTTGTATAAGTTTTAGTACTCTGACTTATGCAGAGACGCTAGACTTTGATGAGGTCTATCTAGGGGGAATGCCGATAGGTATTAAAATAGATAGCGAAGGGCTGATTATCACAGGTAAATCCGAGGTGGTGACAGAGAAAGGTACTATGATACCTTGTCAAGATATCGACCTATATCCAGGAGATATACTAGTCGCTATTGACGATATAAAAGTCAAGAGTATATTTGACGTTCAAAACGTTCTCAATAGTTCAGGCAAAGTAGTCAAAATTAGCGTCCTAAGAAGAGGTGAAGTGGTTGAATATCAAATAATACCTGTTATTGATAGTCTAAACGGTCAAAAAAGACTAGGACTTTCTATTAGAGAGGACGTCTCTGGCATAGGTACAGTTACTTACGTGCGCAAAGATGGTAGATATGGTGCTCTGGGGCATACAATATCTGACGAGAGTGGCATAGCTACGATGCTCACTCAAGGTAGTATATACAAAGCAAGTATTCTAAGTGTAGTTAAAGGTCGCGGTGGAAAAGCCGGAGAATTGCAAGGAATATTTTGTAGTAGTTCAGAACCTATAGGTACTGTTGACAAAAATACTAATTTTGGTATATTTGGTGACACTAATTTGGTCAAATTCAAACTCCCTACCGTGATTTTAGGCTCAAAAGAGGACGTGTGCGAAGGTAAAGCCTACATTTATAGTACGGTATATGGTGATTTGCCTAGAAGATATGAGATAGAAATTCAAAAAGTTAACGAACAAATAACCCCAAAGGAAAAAAGTATGATTATCAAAATAGTCGACCAAGATTTGTTGCGTTTGACTAATGGCATAGTACAAGGCATGAGTGGTAGTCCTATTGTGCAAAATGGAAAACTAATAGGCGCAGTTACGCACGTATTTTTGAGTGATTCGACTAGAGGATATGGCATTTTCATAGATTGGATGATTAATAATTAAACAAATTAGTTGTTTATACGATATAAAAATGCTTATTTTTACTTGTATAATATATATAGGTAGAAGATATGATGTTGAACAACGATAATTTGATACGCATGTACTTGATAAAATGTGGTATTTCGCCAAAAAAGTCAGGCTTTAGATATTCCTACGATCTTATTAAACTAGCGCTAGAGGGAGAGAGTATATATCCACTTGTTACTAGAGGGTATTACGTGTTATCTGTCAAGTATCAAAAGTCTTTATATACCATAGACAAATGTATTCAAAATGCCGTAGCAGGTGCGTTTGACAAACATAATGACTTTTTGTACGAACAATTTGGTGGTTGCCTCAATGAAAAAACAGGCAAATTGTCAAATAAACAATTTTTGTCAATTATTTTGGATAAATTTGTGTTGTTTAGCGAGTGCTAATCATACAATAACGTATGAGTATATTATCAAACGTTTTTAATTCAATAGTTTCATATATAAAAGATAATAAGATTAAGACGATAGTATATCTGTCGTCTTTTTTGGTAGGGGTACTGATAGGTGTGATAATTGGCAATACAAAAATTGACTATTACGATAATTACGTCAATGAAAATTATGTCAACAATCTCATCAATCAAAGCGCAAGTATTGTGATTTTTATTAAGCAAAATATTATATTCTTTTTGTTTGTATTTATAGGAACTTTTTTAGTTTTAATTTGTCCTATTTTACAGACTTTAATATTTAGTATGTATATTGCACTAATAATAGCCAAGGTGATTAGCGTGGGAATAGTTATACTTTTTGGTGGTGGTATTTTTGGCGTTTTTACGTTTTTACTGTATTTTTTAGTTCCAAGTATTATATTATTTGCCTTTTTATATATAACAAAGTTAATTTTTACTCAAAATTATTGCAAAAATTCATTACTGTTTAAAAAGATACTTACCGAGATGATTATCACGTATTTGATTTTGTATTTGATATATTTGCTGATTATCTGTCTGTATTCTATAGTGATATCGTTAGTTTTTAAAATTATTTTTTGAGTAATTTATGAATAAACTACATTTTTTCATATCACAATATTTGTGAATAGGAGAAATTGTATGAAAAGAACTTTTTATTCAAAATTTTTTGTGATAACGACACTTATTATAACCGTGTTTGCCGTATTGTTGAGATCGCCTATCAATAGTACGGCTTATGCATCTTCGTTGCCAAAGGCGACTTATACCTGTGACTATTATACTGGTAGCGTCATATCTGCCAACAATGAAAATCAAAGATTTCAAATCGCGAGTATGGTCAAGATAATGACGGCACTATTAGTATTTGAAGAAATTGATAAGGGCAACGTCTCTATAGATGACAAGGTTGTCATATCAGATACGGCAGGTGGTATGGGTGGCTCTCAAATGTTCTTGAGCGCAGGTAGCGAATATACCATTAGCGATTTGTTAAAAGGGTTAATAGTCGTATCAGGCAACGATTGTAGCGTACAGTTAGCCGAAGTGGTTAGTGGTAGTGAGAGTGCTTTTGTATCAAAGATGAACCAACGCGCAGACCAATTAGGTATGTCTAATACGCTATTTAGCAACTGTACGGGACTACCATCTGTAGATGATCAGTATAGTAGCGCAAAGGATGTCTCAATTATGTTTAGAGAACTGCTAAAACATCCTCTATATTTTGATTACTCTAAGGTGTGGATAGAAGATTACGTACATCCAGACGGACACGTTACCCAACTTGTCAATACTAATAAATTGATTAGATTTTATAACGGTTGTGACGGTGGTAAGACCGGATATACTTCACAAGCAAGATATTGTCTAGCATCTACTGCAAAGAGGGGAGATACTCGTATCGTCAACGTAATTATAGGCGCAGAAGATAGCAAATCGAGATTTGCAGAGGCATCAAATACTTATAATTATGCGTTTGCTAATTATGAAAGTGTATCTGTGTTAAAGGTAGACGTACCACTTGACGTTAAATTGGCTGTGAGAGGTGCTAATATTGATAACGTTAGTCTAATGCCTATCTCAAACCTAACTTTATTTGGCAAAAAAGGTGAAGTGCATAAGGATATAGACATTGATTATCAATTGCCTTCATTTGTAAAAGCACCTGTTAAGACAGGTGAGCAAATAGGTGTCGCTAGAGTTGTATTTAATGGTGAGGAATACGTAGTAGGATTGGGCGTTAGTCAAGAAATATTGCCTATCAGTTATCCTGATAGTTTGACTAAAATAATAAAAAATTGGTAAGGTCTAAATAAAAAAATTCAACTTGAAAGTTTGTCCAAACTCTCATGTCATATCAAAACTTACGTTATATAATAAAGCACGTCAAATTAAATTTTCAGTTTGGCGTGTTTTTTTTTGAAAAAAATGCCCGAATTTGAAAGTGAATAATTGTATTTTTTTTATTGTTGACAAAGTCAAAGAATTTTGTTATATTAAATAAGTGAAATTTTTTTGGGGAGAGATAGGAGCATTATGTATATATTCGAAGTGTTTTCAAATACAACTATCAATCCCGGACAGAAAATTATCATTATTTTTGCCTACTGCCTAGCATTGTTAACTGCATTTGTACTGCACGAATTTGCTCACTCGTGGGTAGCAGTCAAGATGGGCGACGACACGCCCAAATACAATGGTCGCTTGACAATAAATCCTGTCGCACACATAGATCCTTTGGGATTTGCTATGTTGTTTTTTCTAGGCTTTGGTTGGGCTAAACCTGTACCTATCAATCCTGCGAATTTTAAAAATCGTAAAAAGGGTATGATATGGGTGTCTTTGGCTGGGGTATTGGCTAATTTTGTCGTAGCAATGATATCATACATTTTATTTGTGCTGTTATCCGTGCTTTGCGCGCGAGTACCTGCAATGTACGACGTATTGGGTGGTTTGGTAGTTATATTCTTCGCCGAATATTTTAGTTGGACCTGTATGATTTGCCTATTTTTGTTCGCATTTAACATTTTGCCTCTGTACCCTCTTGACGGATCAAAATTGTTGGAGACTGTACTAGATGGTAGAGGTGGTAAATTTACCTATTTTCTCAAGAGATACAGCAATTATATCCTCATAGGTCTCATATTTTTAGGAATTGTTGCAGATAGGATAGGTTTCCCACAGATTGATTTGCTCAGTAATTACGTGACTTTTGTTAGTAATTTGATATACAATTTATTTGATATGATTGGTAGTTTATTTTTATGAGTGAGATATTAGAAAATTTTGAAGACAATACCGATATCGTGACAATAGACGATACTCTAGAAGTTAACGTTAGAGAATCCGTCACTATATCAAGTGGCACAGAAGTAGGAGAGTTGAGGTTTAGACTGTCTGATTTTGAAGGACCATTTGACTTGCTACTAGAATTAGTCAAACGTGCAGAGATAGAGATAAAGGATTTGTTTATATCCGACATTACCGACCAATATCTCGCTATGATGGAGGATATAGGTAGTATAGACGTTGACAAAGCAGTAGAATTTTTGGACGTCGCATCTAGACTGTTGTATATCAAGTCGGAGTCCGTGCTCCCTGTAGACCCTCAATTTGAAGAATTAGACGTAGAGTCTGCCAAGGATTTGCTCCTCAGACAATTTGAAGAATATCGTATCATCAAAGAGGCCACCGATAGGCTTCAACCTAATGAGATTATCAATAGATTTTATCGTGAGCCTGATTTTGACGAAAAAGATGCAAAAGTAGTTATCAAAGATTTTAATTTTGAAAAACTGATGGATGCATTTACGCAGATGTTGATGCGAGTGCATCAGCCCGAGGCTGTCATAGAGCACAAAGAAATAGTTCGTGATAGATACACCGTAGCAGATCGTATCAATTACATAGCCAAGACGCTCCGTATGCGCAAGAAAATGAGATTTTCGGAACTATTTGACAATGATAGTACCAAGAGTGAGACGATCAACACCTTTTTGGCTCTACTCCAACTACTCAAGCATCAATATTTGAGTGTTGAGCAGGCTGGACTATACGAAGAAATTGATATTACCTACAATGATGGTATTGAGATACAAGAAGACTTGAGTTTCTTGGATGAAAGTGAGGAAATTAATGATGAACAATCTGAATGAAATAGTAGAAGCCCTTATATTTTCGGTAGGCAATAGTATATCCAAAAAGGAAATTTTGGAAAAGTTGCCCGACGTTAAACCTGCCGAATTAGACAAGGCTATCAGTTCTCTAAAAGAGAAGTATAGTGGAGATAGTGGTATAGTTTTGCTTACTTTCAATAACAAAGTGCAACTTGCTTCTAATCCTAAATACGGAGATATATTGGCAGATGCGTTGCTACCAACCAAAGAGAGAATGCTCTCCAAGACTTTGCTAGAAGTTTTGGGCATTATCGCATATAAGCAACCTGTCACTAGACTAGAGATAGAGGAGATACGTACTGGTTCTGCAAATGGTTCTTCTTCTAGTGAATATGGTCTGACTATGCTACTCAAATTTGGTTTGATCGAGGTGGTAGGACGCAAAGATACCGTAGGTAGACCAGTACTATATGCGACCACAGATGAATTTCTTAAGAAGTTCAATCTAGATAGTCTATCGGAGTTGCCAGATTATGAGCAACTACTAGAGAGAATTCGTATCCTAGAAGACACGTCAACCTTGGGCAAAGGATTATTTAAAGAAGTTGAGGTAGACGAAAACGGCGAATACGTAGGCATACAAGGTGTGGAGACCGATACCTCTCAAGCAGAAATACCAGTTGAGGATATACCAAGTATTGAGCCTACTCAAGAAGAGGACGATTTTGTATTTGAAGATGAAGACACTCCTGATTTTTTGGATGGAGAAGAGTTTGAAATTATAGAATAATTACATATTTTTAGGATATATGCAGAATACTAACACTATGATAATAGTTGTGTGTATTCTGCTTTTTTTGTGCTTAATATTTGTTTTTGAGATAAAGGGGAATATATATCTATTAGATAAAACAGCCACGATATACGTGTATCTATATGGTATTAGAATTGCCAAAATATCATTGATTATTATTCGAGACAAAATAGTCGTATCTTTAGGTAGATTTGGTTGTTTTTACCCGAAGTTTAACAGCCGTAAAAAACACTTTTTCAAGGCGTCGGACCTGTTAAGTGTGAAGAGCATAGATATTAACACCTATTTAGGTATAGATAGTGTATATATATACAACTTTGCTTTTGTTCTCAACCAATTATCTAAGATGTTTTTTAGAATAACTGGTCAAAATGCAAAGTTCACCTGTTATCCTATATCATTTAGAGAAGAATGTACTGTTTGTGTTTATCTAAAATTTAACGTATCGATTGTAAGTATTATCACGTCGATAATAAGTGGATTATATAGAAAAATCAAGTATAAGGAGAAATCAAACTATGATAACTACTCAAAACAACCAAATTGAGAATATAATGACGTCAACTCTATCTAAGATCAAAAATATGATAGACGTCAATACCGTAATAGGTAGTCCTTTGAGTGTCGGCGAAGACACTACTATTATACCTATATCTAAAGTGACGCTAGGTTTTATGGTCGGTGGAGGAGAATATAGTGAGTCAATTCCTAAAAAAGCCGAAAATTTACCATATGCAGGTGGTAGTGGTGGGGGTATGTGCTTGACTCCAGTAGGATTTTTGGTGTCAAAAGGAGGAGATTTTTCATTGGTTAAGATTGATGATGCTAGTGAGAATAAATGGATTGACCTAATTAATACAGCCATAGGAGTAATCGGTCGCCAACAATGAAAAAACTATTAATTATTCTACTAATATTTGCTATTGCATTGTTATTACGTCCACACAAAAACGTGTCTCATGCATATGCAAATTCTTCTTACGTAGTAGTCGAAGAAAGTAGTGGCAGAGTGTTAATGGGAGAAAATGAAAAATTTTCGTTGTCGATGGCAAGTACGACCAAGATAATGACTGCGCTAGTAGTCTTAGATAATTGTCAACCTGATGAAATGGTAAAAATCCACCCAAAAGCAGTAGGGATAGAGGGTTCTTCTATTTACTTGAGAGCAAATGAAGAGTATAGCGTGCTAGAATTGTTGTATGGACTTATGCTACGATCAGGCAACGATTCTGCAGTTGCATTGGCTATACACGTTGGTGGTTGTGTAGAAAATTTCGTCACAATGATGAACGCAAAAAGTCAGCAACTCGGACTAAAAAATACAAATTTTACCAACCCACACGGTCTTCATCACTCTGACCATTATACAAGCGCTTACGATTTGGCTATGATTACTAGAGAGGCTTTTAGACACGATATTTTTGCCAAAATAGTTGCTACAAAATGTTATCAAAGAACAGACGGAAGTTATTTTTATAACAAAAATAAAATGCTCTCACTTATAGAAGGTGGAGACGGTGTCAAGACAGGATATACTACCAAATCTGGTAGATGTCTAGTTAGTTCTGCGACTAGAGATGGTATGAGATTGATTTGTGTGGTGCTAAATCACTACGATATGTGGCATGATAGTGTGAATATGCTCAACAAATGTTTCGAAGATTATTCGCTAGTAGACCTAAAGTCAATCATACCTTTGGATAAACTCCAAGTAAATAATGCAAAGATTCCATTTGTTGATATAAGTATTGAAGATAACGTAATATATCCACTAGGTAGTGATGAAATAGACAAAATTAGTTATAGTATAGAATTATCAAACGTTAGCGCGCCGTTAAAAAAGGGTGAAAAGGTGGGAAATATTAAAATTTTTCTAGATAATTGCTTGCTATTTTCAAAAAATTTATGTACCATAGACAATGTAGAAAAAAAGAATATATTTGATATTATCAAAGAAAATTTATCTTGATTATCAACAAAGGATATAATTATGAGAATTAATAAATATATCGCCGAGTGTGGCATAGCATCTAGACGAAATGCCGACAAGTTAATACTAGAGGGCAGAGTTAGACTAAACAACAAGCCTGTGACCGAATGTGGCGTGGACGTCAACGAATATAACGATACTGTGACTGTAGATGGAGAGAAAATATCTCTACCATCACAGTACACGTACATAGTTTTCAATAAGCCAAAGGGTTGCATTTGCTCATCTTCTGATGAAAAGGGCCGTAAGACTGTCTTTGATTACGTAGATATTGGCAAGAGATTGTTTACCGTGGGCAGACTTGACTTTGATTCGGAAGGTTTATTATTGCTAACCAATGATGGAGAGTTTGCAAATAGATTGACACATCCTTCTAATGAAATACCCAAGACTTATCTAGTAAAGATAGAGGGTGAGATAGCCGAATCCGAACTCGCTACTCTACGCAAAGGGGTAGTGCTAGACGACGGCACTAAGACGGGTAAAGCCAAAGTGAAGCCTATCAGGGTAGAAGGAAATTTGACTAGATTAGAGGTGACTATACACGAAGGCAAAAATCGTGAGATAAGACGTATGTTTGAGGCGGTAGGGAAAAACGTAGTATTCCTCAAGCGTATTTCAATAGGCGAATTCAAATTGGGTGGATTATCTCGAGGTGAGTGGAGATACCTAAAGGATAATGAAATATATTATCTCAACAATATATAGCGCACATACACGTGTGTAATGCAAAACTTGGTGTGAGCCAAGTTTTTGTTTTTTATCGAAGGCAGATATCTTATATTATATATGTATATTAATTGCCTGCAAAAACAGGAGTATTTGATAAAAGTATAGCGCTATTTTGTTGCAATTTTCTATAAATATTAGTATAATATTTGAATATAGGAAGTATAACGTATGAAGATAATCATAATTGGTGCAGGACCTGCAGGCTTGATGTGTGCTACTACGGCGCGAAGCATGGGGGCTGACACTATAATAATTGAAAAAAATGAAAAGCCAGGCAAGAAATTGTATATCACGGGCAAAGGTAGATGTAATGTTACTAATCAATGTGATATTCAATCATTTTTGTCTAACGTTATATCGAATTCAAAATTTATGATGTCTTCTCTAAACAATTTTGATAGTTATGATACTATTGACTTTGTCCAAGATAGAGGAGTACCTCTCAAAGTTGAGAGGGGAAATAGAGTATTTCCATCTAGCGATAAATCTTCGGATATAATCAAGGCTCTCCTAAGGGATGCTGGGGATATACATTATAATGAGACTGCGCTAGAGATACTCGTAGATCAAAATAAAGTCGTAGGAGTGAGGACGGACGTCAGAGAATATGTCGCTGATGCAGTGGTGATAGCCACAGGAGGACTATCTTACAAGGCTACTGGTAGCACGGGAGATGGCTACAAATTCGCATCATCACTAGGTCACGATATAGTACCTATTAGACCTGGACTAGTACCTATGTTGTCAAATGACGAGTGGGTAAAAGGCATTAGGGGACTATCGCTAAAGAACGTCAAGGCGACCTTTGTGTCAAACAATCTAGAGATTACTTCTGAATTTGGGGAGATGCTATTTACTGATAGAGGATTGAGTGGACCTATCATATTGACTATGTCCTCTAGAGTTAACAATATTAAATTTGTCAACGCAAAAGTCCTAATTGATCTCAAACCTGCGCTAGATTTTGAACAACTAAACGCCAGAATACTTAGAGATTTTGACGAGGCGAAGAACAAAGATTTTGCCAATTCGTTAAAAAATTTGTTGCCATCATCATTGATACCTATAGTCGTGGCTCAATCTGGGATATCTGCCTATCGAAAGGTAAATAGTATCACTAAAGAAGAGAGAGAAAAACTAATCTCGGTGCTAAAAGGTCTAATAGTTAATATCAAATCTCTAGATGATATAAATTTTGCTATCATAACTGCTGGTGGTGTAGATACCAAGCAAATCAATCCTAAAACTATGCAAAGTAAAATAGTTGACGGATTGTACTTCGCAGGTGAGGTCATAGACGTAGACGCATTGACTGGTGGATTTAATATACAAATAGCCCTATCCACAGGCAAGAGTGCTGGAGAGTGGGCAGTTAGAAACTATGAAAAGTAGGAGAAAAGTTATGAATATTGCTATTGATGGACCTGCAGGTGCAGGTAAGAGTACTGTAGCCAAGAGAATTGCTTCAACGCTAGGTATCACATACCTAGACACAGGCGCTATGTATCGTGCAGTAGCGCTATATATGCTAAATAACGATATATCTGTACTAAATGCTGACGCCGTGGCTAAAAATATGGCAAATGTTTCTATTGACATTAGATATATCGACGAGGTTCAGCACGTATTTCTAAATGGAGAGGACGTGAGTACTCAGATTAGACAACATCACGTATCTCAAGCGGCATCCGACGTGTCCAAGCATTCTGTTGTTCGCGAAAAAATGGTACAATTGCAACAGTCTATTGCCTCAAATATTAACGTAATTATGGACGGTAGAGACATAGGTTCTGTCGTATTGCCAAACGCTGAACACAAATTTTATCTAACAGCCTCTGCAGAAGTGAGAGCCCAGCGTAGATATGACGAACTCGTCGAAAAAGGTCAGCATGTAGACTATGACGAATTATTAGAAGATATCAAAAAGAGAGATTACAACGACACTCACAGAGAGAATTCTCCTCTCATAGTATCACAAGGCGCTATCGTGGTTGATTCATCAGATATGAACGTAGATGAAGTAGTAGAGTTTATACTAACCAAGATAAACGAATAAAGGGGGCTTTATGTTCTACAAAATATTGGCAATATTAGCATATCCATTTGTATCATTGCTATATCCGACCAAAATAATAGGCAAAGATAATATGCCAAAAGGTAAAGCAATCGTATTGTGTAATCACTATTCTATGGCAGACGTAGTAGTGATAGCAGATAGGATATTTACGAAAGGAATGCATATGCTAGCCAAAGAAGAACTATTCAAAAATAGAATAGTCGCTTGGTTTTTAAAAAAATGCGGTGGTATACCTATTAATAGAGAAGGTATAGATATTAAGGCCCTCAAAGAGGTAATAGGACTATTGCAAAAGGACAAAAAGGTAGTAATTTTTCCAGAAGGAACTAGAAATAAAAGTGGCTCCGAACAAATGTTGCCTCTAAAACACGGCTCTGCTATGTTTGCTATCAAGACGAAATCCCCCGTAGTACCTATGCTATTTTATCGCAAACCTAGGCTATTTAGAAAAAATTATTTGATAATAGGAAAACCATACGAATTAGAAGAGTTTTATGGATATAGGGGCTCTGATCTCAATGAAAAGTCTACTGAAGTGATAAAGACAAAATTTGACGAACTCAGGATAGAACTCAACGAAATAGTAGAAGGCAAAGGTAAATAGTATGAAGATAACCGTTGCTAAATCGGCAGGTTTTTGCCCTGGGGTAAGACACGCAGTAGATACGGCGTTGGGTAGTGCAGATAGCGATACTACGTTGCTCGGTGAATTGATACACAATGACTGTGTCAACGATTTGCTCAAAGAAAAGGGCGTTAAGTTTGTGGACGATATCGCCGATATAGATACTGACAAAGTAATTCTTCGATCTCACGGAGAAAAGAAGGACGTAATTGACAAATTGGTGGCGGACGGCAAACAAATAGTCAATACTATATGTCCATACGTCCAAAAGATACACGATATAGTCAGAAAAAAATATCTAGACGGTTATAAAGTTCTCATAGTAGGCAATCCAAACCATCCAGAGATAATAGCAGTAAATAGTCAATGTGACTATCAAGCACAAATTATCGAAAATGAAACTGACGTTATATCTCTAGATATAGATAGCAAATACGTTTTGGTATCACAAACCACCTTTGACGTGCAAAAATTTGGTAAAATTTGTGAAAAAATTCAAAATCTCTACCCAAAATCAGTTGTCATTTTTAATACAATTTGTTATACTACCAAAGTAAGACAAGATGAGGCACGTTTTTTGGCTTCTACGCACGATACGGTTTTTGTAATCGGTGCTAGACATAGTTCAAATACTGTTAAACTATTTAACATTTGCAAAGAGATTTGCCCTCGAACTTACCTGATTGAAAAAGTATCCGACGCAGAGTCGGTGAAAAAAAATATATTATTTGACAGTCTTGCTATCACGGCAGGCGCATCAACTCCCAACGAGTTGATAATGGAGGTAACAAACATAATGAGTGAAGAAGTTAAGGATATGACTCTATCCGCAAACAATGAGACCATTACTATGGATGACGTAATGAACAGCATGAAGTTCCAAGATGTTCGTGCGGGCAAAAGAGTTAAGTGCACAGTCGTAGACGTAAAGGAAGAAGGCATTTACGTATCCTTCGGTGCGAAGAAAGAGGGATTTGTTTCTAAAGACAATGCTACTATCGATGGTAATTACAACGTTGATGATTACAAAGTAGGCGATACATTTGAGGCTATCATAATAGAGAACACCTCTAAAGATAAAAATTATGTTTCGTTGTCTAAAAAGGCAGTAGATGAAATAATCGAGGGCGACAAGAAAGCTCAAGAGATACTATCTGGCAATGAGTTCACAGTAGTATGTGACCGTGTTGCAAAAGATGAGAAAGGTAATCCAAAGGGATTGATCGCAAAAGTAGGTACTTATACCGTATTCGTACCTGCATCTCACGTAAGATCTGGATTTGTTAAAAATCTAGACGATTACGTAGGCAAGAAATTGAGACTAAGAGTTCTACCACCAAAGGACGGCGAAGAGGCTACTAAGAAGAATGCTAAGAGAATCGTAGCATCTCAAAGAGTTATTCTCGAAGAAGAGAAGGCCAAGAGAGAAGAAGAGTTCTGGAGTTCTATGGTCGTAGGTGAGGTAGTCACAGGTAAGGTTAAGAGATTTACCGACTTTGGAGCATTTGTAAGCGTCAATGGTTTTGACTGCCTAGCACGTAAGATGGATTTGGCTTGGTACAAGATAGATAAGCCAGAAGACGTACTTACTCTAAATGAAAAATATGAGTTCGTAGTACTTAGCGTAGATAGAGAGAACAACAAGGTTTCTCTAGGATACAAGCAATTGCAACCAACTCCATATGAAATCGCTGCTCAAAAGTACGTAGTAGGCGATATCATCAGAGGAAAGGTAGTACGCATATATCCATTTGGAGCATTTGTATCTATCGAGCCAGGTGTTGATGGTCTCGTACACGTATCTCAAGTATCATATACCTACATCAAGGATTTGAATGAGGCTCTCAAGGTCGGAGATGAAGTAGATGCCAAGATCGTTAAGATTGATGACAAGCGTATCACTCTATCTATCAAAGAGTTGCTCCCTGAACCAGTAGCAGAGGAAGTCGTAGAAGAAGAGGCAACCGAGGCAGAAGAGGTTAAACCTGCTAAGAAGCCTGCTAGACGCAAGACTGATGCTGATACAGAAAAAGCACCTAAGGAACGCAAGAAGCCTGCTAGAGAGAAGAAGGACGACGACGGCGAGCCACACGAGTGGATTTCTGATAACGGTGCTGCTACTCTCGGCGATTTGTTCAAGGATATGACATTTGACTTTGAGTCAAGCGACAAATAATTGATTTTCGTGAATAATCTGCCATAATTTTGGCAGATTATTTCATTTTTGGGGGATTATGAGAATACTAGGAATAGATCCGGGACTTGCTATAATAGGATATGGAGTCATTGACGTAGACAATGGCAACTTTAGAGTGGTAGATTATGGAGTGATAACTACTCCCAAAGATGAGACTATTCCAGTAAGGTTGGCTATGATATGGGATAGAGTAAATTTGCTCATATCAAAATTTAAACCCGACCATATCGCTATGGAAGAATTGTTTTTCACCAACAATAAGACTACAGGTATCATAGTCTCCGAGGCTAGAGGTGTGTTGCTTTTGGCAGCTGTGCAATCCCCAGCCAAACTATACGAATATACACCTATGCAAATCAAACAAGCGATCACGGGTTATGGCAAAGCCGACAAACAGCAAATGCAAAATATGGTGCGAATTTTGCTAAAACTGGATACTATCCCCAAGCCTGATGATGCCGCTGATGCTTTGGCTGTGGCTATATGTCACGGTCAGACTAGTAGATTTAACGAAATGTTTAGAATGAGGTAAAGATGTACGATTATATATGCGGAAAATTAGTCTCTTACGACGCAAATGGAATAGTAATAGATAATGCTGGTATAGGATACTACGTCAATGCATCTACGTTATCTATTGACAAATTTGCCAATGCAAACAATCCACTAATAAAGGTATATACTTATCTACAAGTTAAAGAAGATGGTATAGCCTTGTTTGGTTTTGTTGACACCGAAGAGAGAGATATATTCACCAAATTAATAACTGTCTCAGGAGTAGGACCAAAGATTGCTTTGCAAATAATGTCTGGTATACAACCTGCAGATTTGATACTGGCTATCATCACGGGTGATATCAAGAGTTTTGCAAAAGTAAAGGGAATAGGCAAGAAGACCGCCGAGAGGATAATACTCGAACTCAGAGAAAAGATCACTATGAGTGATGCTACTCAGATAAACGTATCAAATACGGCAAGTGGTGGAGAAAATACTCAAATTAAGTCCGAAGCAGTAGAGGCTTTGGTACAATTTGGATTCTCAAGACCGGAGAGTATGAAGGCCGTGAGTGAAGTGTTGAGTCAGGGCGACACGTTGGAGACCTTGATAGCCAAGGCGCTCAAAGTAATAAGATAGGAGATTGAGATATGTTTGACGAAAATATGGAGTTTGACAGACTCATCACTAGTACCAAGACTATGCACGACGAAGACGTGGAGAACAAACTACGTCCAAAATATATGGCAGATTACGTAGGGCAAGACAAAGTCAAATCTTTGCTCAACGTTTATATGACTGCCGCTAGAAATAGAAATGAACCATTAGACCACGTATTGCTGTATGGTCCTCCGGGATTAGGCAAGACCACTCTTGCACATATAATCGCTAGTGAAATGAGGGCTCAAATTAGGGTTACCTCTGGTCCAGCTATCGAAAAGACGGGTGATTTGGCTGCAATTCTAAGCAATATAGGTGAAAATGGTATATTGTTCATAGACGAGATACATCGACTCAACAAAACCATAGAGGAGATATTGTATCCTGCTATGGAGGATTTTTCGCTAGATATTATACTAGGTCAAGGACCTTCGGCTCGTACTGTCAAGATACCTTTGCCAAAGTTTACCTTAATAGGTGCTACTACTAAATCTGGTAGTTTGTCTGCTCCTCTCAGAGATAGGTTTGGGGTGTTGTGTAGACTAGAGATGTACACTCCAGAGGAGTTGAAAAACATAGTAATCCGTTCGGCATCTATACTAAATATTAGTATAGATGATGCAGGTGCTTACGAAATCGCTAGACGTAGTAGAGGCACTCCACGTATCGCCAATAGATTGATGAAGAGAGTCAGAGATTTTGCAGAGGTCAATGGTAGCAATACGATAGATTATCAAATTGCTAAAAATACATTAGACGTTATGGAAATAGATGAGATAGGTCTAGACCATATAGATAGAAGGCTGTTGGAGACAATGATAGACAAATTTAACGGTGGTCCTGTAGGACTAGAGACTTTGTCTGCCGCGCTTAGCGAAGATGCTAATACTATAGAAGACGTCTATGAGCCTTACTTGATGCAGTTAGGATACATTATGCGTACTGGCCGTGGTAGAATTGTGCTAGAAGCAGGATACAAACACTTGGGGAGAGAAGTTCCACCTTCAAATAAATAATGAATACAAAAGATTTTTATTATGATTTGCCACAAGAACTCATTGCACAGACACCATTAGAACCTAGAGATTCTTCAAAAATGCTAGTATATGACGCCATAAATGATAGTGTCGAACATCAACATTTTTATGATATATTGGATTATCTAAAGAGTGGAGACGTACTAGTAGTCAATAATACGAGAGTAATACCTGCTAGACTGTATGGTCGCAAGCCTACAGGCGCTGTGGTAGAAGTTTTGCTACTGAGGAGAATAAATTATACCGACTGGGAAGTAATACTAAAACCAGGCAAAAGATTGCAAGTAGGCGCAGAGATTATATTTTCTCCACAATTGTCGGCTACCGTGATAGAGAGACTAGAAGATGGTGGTAGGATAATAAGGTTTGCGTTTGAGGGAGTATTTGAGGATATCCTAAATAATCTAGGTTCAGTACCTCTACCTCCTTATATCAGAGAAAAACTATCAAATACCGAAAGATACCAAACCGTGTATAGCAAGATAGAGGGCTCGGCGGCTGCTCCTACTGCTGGATTGCATTTCACTCCAGAACTCATAGAGAAAATCAAGCAAAAAGGAGTGATTTTTGCAGAAGTACTCTTGCACGTAGGATTGTCAACCTTTAGACCTGTCAAGGTGGAGGACGTGACTACACACAAGATGCATACTGAGTATTACGAAGTGTCCCAAGAGACTGCCGACGTTATTAATCTCGCTAGACGTGAAGGTCGTAGAGTAATAGCAGTAGGCACTACTACGGTGCGTGTACTTGAGAGTGTGGCTGATAATGACGGATATCTCAAAGAGGCTAGAGGAGATACGGATATATTCATATATCCAGGATATAGATACAAGGCAATTGATTGCCTAATTACCAATTTTCACTTGCCCGAATCAACACTTATTATGTTGGTATCGGCATTTGTAGGATTTGACAAAACTATGTCGTTGTACAAGACGGCAGTAGAGAATAAATATAGATTCTTTAGTTTTGGCGACAGTATGTTTTTGGTGAAGAAATAATATGAAATTTAGTTACGAAGTAAAAAAAGTATGCAAACAAACAGGCGCAAGAATAGGAGTATACCATACTCCACATGGAGACGTTGAGACGCCTGTATTTATGCCTGTTGGTACAAAGGCAACGGTAAAAGCACTATCTCCTCACGAACTAAAGGAGATGGGCTCTCAAATAATATTGTCAAATACCTACCACCTATACCTCAGACCTGGTCATGACTTGGTGAAAAAAGCAGGTGGATTGCACAAATTTATGGCATGGGACAGACCTATATTGACCGATAGTGGTGGTTTTCAGGTTTTTTCGCTATCTGGAATAAGGCACGTGGACGACAATGGAGTTGAATTTCAATCATGTATAGATGGATCTAGACACTTTTTCACTCCCGAGCGTGCTATGGAGATAGAGGAGGCGCTAGGTGCGGATATCATAATGGCTTTTGATGAGTGTACCGCCGCTGATACTGACAAGAAAAATTCTGAAATTGCTATGAATCGCACTCTCAAATGGCTAGATAGATGCAAAAATTATCACAAAAACGATACCCAAATGCTATTTCCTATCGTCCAAGGCAACATGTATGCTGATTTGAGAGAAGAAAGTATCAAACGAACATTGCCATACGCTGAGTGTGGCATAGCGATAGGAGGTCTATCTGTAGGAGAGGCCGCAGAGACTATGTATAGCATGCTAGACGTCCTAAGACCATATTATCCAGACAACATGCCTAGATATTTGATGGGGGTAGGTAGTGCAGATTATATCGTCAATGGAGTTCTCAGAGGAATAGATATGTTTGACTGTGTATTGCCTACTAGAATAGCGCGAAATGGTACTGCTATGACTATGAATGGAGATATTACCATTAGAAATGCTACTTACAAAGAAGATTTTTCACCTGTCGAAGAGGGGTGTGATTGCTATTGTTGTCGCAATTTCTCTAGAGCCTACGTCAGACATTTGATAAATACGGGCGAGATACTAGGTGGAAGACTATTGTCTATACACAATATTAGATTTTTGCATAGATTGACAGATAGAATCAAGGATGCCATATATCAAGATAGATATGGTGATTTTGTCCAAGATTTTATGAAAAATTACCATAAATAACATTTTTATCAATAAAACACCTTGCTAATTTGTACGTATTAGTGTACAATATAAAAAACAAATAGTTATAAAAAGGAGAAATTATGTTTAATTATTTTTTGTGTGAAACAGAGCCTAAGCAAGACTATACAATGTTGCTAGTAATAGGTATCATAGTGGTAATGATAGTAATGAATATTATTAGCCAACGCAAACAATCTAAGCAAATCAACGAAATGCTTGCTCGTATGGATATAGGAGCAAAAGTAATGACTAGAGGTGGACTAATAGGTACTATTGTTGAGATAAACGTAGATAATCTAATACTCGATATCGGCACAGCTACTAGTTCTACACTAATCACCATAGATAGAAATAGCGTCTACTACGTATATCCATCTGAAGAAAAAGTAGAAGAGATAACCGAAACTGCTAGCGAAGAAATTGTAGCAGAAGAGGTAGCAGAAGAAGTCGTAGAGACAGTTGAGGATAAAGTTGAAGACTAAACACAATAAAGACGGTCGTTTGACCGTTTTTTTGTTGTCATATTTGGAGAGTATGCGTACTAAAATATCTTGAGGTATGTATATGTTTTTATTCAAGGACGTGTTAAGAAGTGCCTTGCTGGCGATTGTAATTAGTATAGTATCAATTTTGATATTGGGCGTTGTAGTTAAGTTGTGTGCGCTTGGAGATGATGTCATCAAGATATGCAATATCTTGGTTAAAGCAATCAGCGTGATAGTTGGCACTATAATAGGTATTAAAGATGGTAGGCAAGGTGTATTAAAAGGGGTTTTGGTGGGCGTAGTATACGTGCTAGAGACTTGGGGAATATTTTGTTTGTTTGTAGGAGAAGGCGCTAGCATTAATCTAAATTTGTTTAACATAATCCTATGCGTGGTAGCAGGCATGATAGCATCAATTATAAAGGTAAATAAAATTGACAAAAAAGCCGTCTAGTCCCAGTCCTTGCCAAATTAGTGGCAAGGATTTTTATTTTTACAAAAAATTGTTTTTTTGGGATAAAATCAGCAAAATTTTTGTATAAATTATAACTAAATATCAATAATGATTGACTAAAAGGCTCAAAGAGTATATAATTAATACTGTATTTATATAAGGAGGCTTGTCAATTATGATGAGTAAAACAAAATCCATAATTAGCCTTGTTTTGATAGGCGTATTTATGGTAGTCTTTGGATTATTGTCATTGTTACCTATGGATAGTGGATATTATGCTTATCCTGCAGTAGTAGGCAATTTGTCCAAGGATAACGGGTCGGCTCACACAACTTTTGCCGAATATAGGATAGAACTTCTAGATGATGCCGACGAAGATGCTGAATATGATAGCGACAAGATAGTTTCAAAACTTGACGCATATCTCACAGGCAGATATTCTGCTACCTCAGTTAGTTATTTAGGTAATGACCGTATACGCATAGAGACACCTTATGACGAGGCGTTTTCTGCTACACTTGTATCCGCTCTTACTTACAAGACTATTGACCTTATCCCTGAGGATTTGGATAGTAAGGAATTAACTGATGCAGATTATATCAAGTACGCCATCACCGCAGAAGATATAGAGAGTGTAGAGATGGGTATGACTGCTAGTTATGCCTACGGTGTAAGTATCAAGATGACCGAGGATGCTATTGACAAACTCGCTGATACTACTTCTAAATATAAAGGCAAGACCTTTTATCTACGTCTAGACGGCACCAAATCTGTGACTATTAGCGATATGGCGAATATAACTGATGGCAACATCACTATATCTAGTACGCAATACACTTACGATTCTGCATCTAACTTGACTGCGAATATACTTGCTGCTACTTTGGGTGCAAAACTTCAATTGACTAGTAGCGGTACGGTTGCCCCAGTATTTGGAGATAAGTTTACCGCCGACCTAGGTATATCTGCACTATTAGCGCTAATCGTTGCTATCATTATATTTGTTATAAAATACAGGCTAGCAGGTCTCGCTATGGGTATATCTACCGTTGCTTTGGCACTCGTTTACCTACTAGGTATGGTGCTCGCATTTAGTATACCTGTTGGTACTGCCGTCATAATAGCGTTGGCGTTCTCGCTAATCACAGGAGTTTATTTAGCAGATATATGTATGCAAAACGTACGAGCAGAGTATGAGAAGAATCCAGTTCGTTCTCCTATTGCGATAGTTAAATTGGCATTTTCTAAAGGATTTAAATCAGTCATAGATGCTACTATCGTAGTTGTTTTGATGGCTATAGCGATGACTTTCTTGGGACTAAATAGCGCAACTCTACTAGCATCTGCCGTTGCTATGGGAGTAGTGTTGTCTGTCTTGGCTGTGATGATGACGGCTGGCATTATCCTACTATTTATGGGAATAGGACAATCTAATCTCAAAGCATTTGGTTTTGGTGATAAGATAGAGATAGAGGAGGTATAATATGAAATTTATTAATAATTTGTTCAAAAAATTCGATATGCCTTCTAAACATAAGATATGGACTATAGTTTGTGCATCTCTTCTAGTAGTTGCTATAGTAATTACTGCTATATTCTCTATGAATACTTCTACTGATTTCGCAGAGCACAACGTAATATCTGTCAAGCCTTTTGATGCTGATTTCAATCAAAACTATCTCCAACACGTCCAAAGCGTAAACGACATAATGATCGAGAACGGAGTCAAAGACTATGTTATTCTTAAACTAGATGCAGGACAAGTTAATGACAATATGAATTCTGATGATATAAGTATGGGATTCGTAGTCAAATTCGCTGATGTCATGGGTGCTGACAATGATGCTCTCAGAGAGGCTATAGTAGACGATCTCAAAGTATTGTATAATGAAGCCTACTCCGTAGATGAAAATGTAATCGTATCAGGCAGAGAGACTGCCGCATATGATTTTTGGGAGGTTGTAGGTCAGTTGTTCTTGGGTCTAGGATTGGCTCTAGTAGTTGCCTATGTATATGCCGCTATTAGATTTGGACTATTGAGAGCATTGATTGTCCCTGCTACGGTAGTATTTAATTTGATTATGTCATTGGCAATTATATTGCTAGCAAGAATAACTGTATATTACTCATTTGTATACATTATAGCAGGTATATTCTTGATGTCTGCATTTTATAGCGTATATATGCTTTATGCAGTTAAGAGCGCTAAAAAGGAGTATGATATTGACAACAAATATACTCCAGATGCAATACTCAATAAGTATCTCGACAAAACGTACAATACCATAACTATATGTGGCGCTATTGCTATAGTTATCCTAATGGCTGTATTTGCTATCAACATGGCTATACCTGAGATAGTAGCGGTGGTCTTGTCTACCTTCGTTGCTATGATTGTAGTGGGATTTGCTACGATATCTATTCAACCTGCTATACTCAAGGCGATAGAGGTCAAAGATTACAAAACCTTTAATTAAAAAATCAAAAATTTTAACAAAACCTCAAGCCTTCGTAAGAAGGCTTGATTTGTATCAGGAACTAATATGTTGAAAAAGAGATTTGACAATCCACAAAACCTAGTGCGTGATTTGGCAGAAGAATTAAATTGCGACGTATACATGGCAGATTTGCTATACTCTAGAGGTATAAAAAACTCTAGACAAGCAAATATGTATCTTTTTCCACGCCTAGAATATTTGACCAATCCACTACTATATACTGGCATGAAAGAGGCTGTGGATAGGATAAGAGTCGCTATAGAATCACGTCAAAAAGTAGTTATATTTGGAGACTATGATTGCGACGGAGTATGTGGCGTTGCTATTTTGTGGCAAGCACTTATCGAACATGGTGTGGATTGTGATTATTTCTTGCCAAATAGACATATAGATGGATATGGATTGAGTGTCAATGCTCTAGAAAATATAGCCGAAGAGAAATATCCCGACTTAATAATCTCCGTTGACTGTGGTATATCTTGTCGCGAAGAGGTGCGATATGCTCAAGAGGAACTAGGTATAGACGTGATAGTCACCGACCACCACGAACCACCTGCCGAGATACCCGAATGTGTAGTAGTAGATCCCAAATTGGATATAGACAAAGGGTATTTTTCGCAATATTGTGGTGCAGGAGTCGCATTTATGCTAATAACTGCTCTATGGGGGATAGATTATTCATATAAGTTTATAGATATAGCCTCGATAGCCACCATAGGAGACCTTGTACCACTAGAGGGTGATAATAGAATAATAGCATCTCTAGGAATTAATTTGCTAAATAAAAAACCTCGTCGTGGACTAAAATTGCTACTTGACAATTTGAACGTCACGGGTCTAATTAAATCGTACGACGTATCGTTTAAGATAGTGCCACGTATCAATTCTCTAGGTCGTATGGGAGATGCGACGCGCGCAATGTTGCTATTTTCTTCGACCGACGATTTCATACTACAATGCACTATTGATGAAATGAATAAAGAAAATACAAACCGTCAATCAGAGTGTGAATTGGTAGTAAAAGAAGCGACGAAAAAACTAGGGGATATAGATATAACTAAACGAAAATCTATAGTCTTATATTCGGAGAATTGGAACGAAGGAGTGTTGGGTATTGCTGCCGCCAAAATAGCAGAAACATATCATAGACCGACTATATTGCTGACCGATTCGGATGATTCTATCAAGGGTAGTGCAAGAAGTATTGAAAAAATAGATTTGTACAAAGCGCTAAGCGAAGTAAACGAGTATTTTATTTCTTATGGTGGACATAAACAAGCGGCAGGAGTTAGATTAAAAAAAGAAAATCTAGATGATTTTGTCAATGCGTTTGACACTTATATGCAATCCCTAGATGAAGATGCTTTTGTTAAAAATTATTATTATGATCTAGATATGACTGGCGTCAAGGTTGATATTGCCTTTTTGGATGAATTATCCAAATTAGAGCCTTTTGGTATGGGCAATCCTAAACCTACGTATATACTAAGATCAAACGACTTAAATTTTGAATACCTAAAGAACCCTCAACATCTAAAGGCTAAGAGTAGCCTTGGGTATAGTGTTTTTGCATTTAATAAAGGTGATGAATACGAAATTTTTAATGATAACGTTGAAAAAACTTATCTGGTGGACTTAGGGGTGTCAGAGTATAACAATAGATTGTATCCACAGGCTATAGTAAACCATGTATATATCTCTCACCCTTTGTCAAACGTGGTGGAAGAAGAGTGTTTGTTTTCGTATATATCAAAATATATTATCCCTGGCAAAACTGCTAATATCAACGAGATTGAGTATCAAGAAGACTTTTATAATCTTACAAAAGAAATGCTTGATGCCTCAACTTACGGAACGATTTTCGTAACGTTTAGCGTGTATACGTACAAAAAATTTGTAGAGTATTTTTCTGCGAATTTTGTGGATTATAAATTAGAGCATTATTATAAGAAAATACCCAACAATATATATAATGCTATAATATTAGCGCCTCAAGACAACGTTGATTTTAATGGGTACAAAAATATAATATTTTTGGATGAGATATCTGAAGGCTATACATCTATTTATAAAAAGAGCAATTTGATATTATTCAAAAAGTTTTCAAATGGACTAAACGTAGTACCTTCTGTAAATAGACAAGATATGATAGATGCATTTACACGTATAAAAAATATCTTGCAAAAAGAAGATATAAACAGTTGCTATCACGCTATAAAAGTGATAAAAAATGCTAATTTTGAAAATTTTGATACAATTCAGTTGATTTTTGCTTGGTATGTCTTTGAACAATTAGGTATAATAGATATAGGAGCAAATAATAAATATTGTATAACGTCAGTACGTTCGACTCTTGATAAATCCAAGTTATACAATAGTGTGATAGACAATGGAATTATTAGATAAAATAAAAAAATCTTTTGTAGGCAAAGACTACGAAGACATAATGGAAGCATATTATTATGCTCAAGAAATGCATGCCGGTCAGCTGCGTAAGTCAGGTGAGCCATTTTTCGTGCATCCATGTAGCGTGGCTGATATTCTATTGGAGTACAATCTCGACAAAGAGTCTATAATGGCATCTTTACTCCATGATGTGGTGGAAGATACTGAGGCAGAAGCTTGCGATATAGAAAAGAGATTTGGAAAAGAAGTGTTGACTCTCGTAGAAGGTGTCACCAAACTTGCTCAAATTCAGTTTAAGTCAGAAGAAGATGAACAGGCTGAAAATATGCGCAAGATGTTCTTCGCTATGTCAAAAGACGTGAGAATACTTCTTATTAAATTAGCAGACAGATTGCACAATATGCGTACCTTGTCGGCTCTGAGTCCAGATCGTCAGATTGCTATGGCTAAGGAGACTATGGAGATATACGCACCTTTAGCAGGTAGACTAGGTATCTCTAACCTAAAGGTTGAGTTGGACGACTTGTCAATGAAATTTTTATATCCTGAAGATTACAAAAACCTAGTCAAACTCGTAGCGCAAAAGAAAGAAGAACGCAAAGAATTTGTAGACAAGGTGTGTTCTATTCTAAAAGATAAATTGGTAGAACTAGGGATAGCCGGCGAAGTTTGGGGTAGACCAAAGCACCTGTATAGTATATACAAAAAGATGCATAAGCAAGGCAAGTCATTTGACCAAATATATGATTTGATAGCAGTCAGAGTTATAGTCAACGATATCAAAGAGTGCTATAGCATACTAGGTTCTATACACAGCATGTGGAAACCTCTACCTGGTAGATTCAAAGATTATATTGCTATGCCTAAGCCAAATAATTATCAATCGTTACATACGACTGTAATGACTAAATTTGGCGAACCATTTGAGATACAAATACGCACACACCAAATGCATCGCATAGCCGAATATGGTATAGCGGCACATTGGAGATACAAAGAAGGTGGCGGTAGGTCGATAGTTGATGAAAAACTCGCTTGGTTGAGAGAGGCTATGGAGGTCCAAGGAGAAGTAAAAGACTCCAAAGAGTTTATAAACGGCCTAAAAATCGACTTGTTTGATGATGAAGTTTTTGTATTTACTCCAAAAGGCGACGTGATAAATTTGCCTGTAGGATCTACAATACTTGATTTTGCTTATGCTATCCATAGTGCGGTAGGAAATAAATGTGTAAGTGGTAAGATTAACAATCGAATTATGCCTATTGACACCCAACTCAAGACTGGTGATATAATAGAAATAATTACCTCTAACAATTCAAAAGGACCAAGCCGTGATTGGCTCAAGATAGTCAAAACTGCACAAGCGAGAGCAAAAATTAGGCAATTCTTCAAGAAAGAAATGCTTGAAGAAAACATTAAAAACGGTAAAGATATCCTTGAGAGGGAAGCGAAGAGAAAAGGCTTTAATTTGTCCGAACTAATGCAACCTGCTTGGTTAGAAATTATTATGCAAAAGTACAGTTTTTCTTCTGTAGACGAATTGTACGCATCAGTAGGATACGGTGGTATTACTAGCAATAAGATATTGCTAAGATTGCTAGACTTCAAGAGACAAGACGAAGCGCGTAATGCGACAAATCTAATAATTGACAAACCTGACCAAGTGAGACCTAGACAGAAGAACGCTACTGGTGGTATTATCATCAAGGGATATGATGATTTTGCAGTAAGACTATCCAAGTGTTGCGCTCCTGTACCTGGAGATCAAATAGTAGGATATATATCTAGAGGCAGAGGTGTGAGTATCCACCGAAAAGACTGTCCAAATATGAAGAATATCCAGCCAGAGAGACTAATGGAGGCCAAGTGGCCTACCAATATATCAGATAGTTTTGAGGCTAACGTGATGATTAAGGCTTACGATAGAGAAGGCTTGCTAGGAGATATGCTAGGAGTTTTGTCTGCACAAAAAGTGCCGATAAGGGCTGTCTCTGCGAAAACTGATAAAAACCAGGCTACTATAGTCGTATCTATACAAGTAAATGGTACTGACGTATTAGACAACGTTATCAAAAAAATCAAAACTTTCAAAGACGTACAAGACGTATTCCGTACCTAAACACGACCAAGATGAAACTAGTTATCCAAAGAGTATCAAATGCGAATATAAGTTATCAAGGCTATCATAGCACTATTGGCAAAGGCTACGTAGTGCTATGTGGCTTTTTGCCTACTGACAATAATCAAATTATTCATCATTTGCTTGACAAGTTGTTGAAATTGCGAATATTTGAAGATGCAAATGGAAAAATGAATAAATCAATCGTCGATATTCAGGGAGATATAATGTTTGTACCAAATTTTACTTTGTATGCTGACGCGTCTAGCAGTAATAGACCTAGTTTTTCTGCCGCAGCACCTGCTCGCGTGTCGATGCCTATGTACGAAGAGTGTGTACAATATCTAAATGCGATTTATCCTATAGACAAACTTGCTTTTGGTGGATTTGGTGAAGATATGACAGTAAATATTGTTAATGATGGACCTGTGACTATTATTTTGGAGGAAAATTAACATGATTAAAATGACGTCTCTCAAGACTGGACCTGTCGGTGTAAATACATATATAGTATACGATAATGATACAAACAAAGGTTTTATCGTAGATCCAGGTGGCAATGAAGATAAGATTTTATCAAAAATCAATGAACTAGGCATAGAAGTGAAGGATATATTGCTCACTCACGGTCATTTTGATCATTGTGGGGCTTGCGCAAAGTTGCAGAAGGTGGGTATGAAAGTGTATATTCACAACTCTGATGCCGAAAAACTTATCTCAGATGAAAACATGTCAAAATTAGTACCATGGTACAAATTTGAACAGTTTGAGGCTGATGAAAAAATCGTCGATGGACAAGTACTAGAAATAGGTGGTATTCAAATCACCGTATTGCATACCCCAGGTCATACTTCGGGTGGAGTATGTTACATAGTTGACAAATGGATATTTAGTGGGGATACTTTGTTTAAAAACAGCATTGGAAGAACAGATTTGGACAAATCTGCATCTCACAGTATGCTAGTATATAGTATTAAGAAAAAGTTGTTTGCTCTAGAAGGGGATTACGACGTGTATCCTGGGCACGAATCATTTACAACGCTAAATAATGAGAAACAGTACAATCCATATTTAACCTAATGAATATAAGTCTAATCACACAATTCCCAGAATTTGAAAATGAATACGTTGACGTTGTCAATGCTTTTTCTCCATATGTAAAATTAGACGAAAATGGGCTTGAAATTCAAATTTTAAGAGAAAATCTAGATAATTCATGTAAGATTAGTATAAAATATGGCGATTTTCATAATACTCAAACGTTAAAATTAACAAATGATTTGATAGTTGACAAACGTTATCTAAAGCGAATTAGCAAGACGTTGCTATATCAAGCGCTAACGAATTTGACAAACGTGTCATTGCCATGGGGAAGTTTGACAGGAATAAGACCTACAAAACTTGCTAGAGAATTGGGTGGTGCAAAATTTTTGCAAGAGGACTTTTTTGTCTCTTTAGACAAAGCAAAATTAGTTGACGACATACTAGCAAACCAAGGCAACATTGTAGATGACAATCCTAAAAACGTGGATATATATGTAAATATACCTTTTTGTGTGTCTAGGTGTAGTTATTGTTCTTTTATCTCGGCGCTTTATGATCAGAAGAAAAAATTCATGAAAGATTATACTAAGGCGCTGGCTAAAGAAATAGAGGCTACTATACAGATAATCTCAAATAAATCCCTCAACCTAAGATCAATTTACGTAGGTGGTGGTACTCCAACGTCATTAAGTGCTGATGAAACGTATGATGCATTGTATCCATTGACAAAGGTCAATAACGTGGAGTTTACTATAGAAGCAGGTAGACCTGACACTATAAGCGTAGAAAAATTAGAAGTAATCAAATCTTTGGGTGCTAGTCGCATTAGTGTAAATCCGCAGACTTTTAATAAAAAGACACTAGATTTGATAGGTAGACGTCATAGTGTAGAGGATATATATACTGCGTATGATATCGTCAAAAGATATGATTTGAGTATAAATATGGACCTAATAGCCAGTTTGCCAGGTGAGACTTATCAAGATTTTGTCAATTCTTTGACTTGCGCTATCGATTTGTATCCAGATGATATCACAGTACATACTTTGGCGATAAAGAGAAGTTCATCTATGTCTTTGGACGGATACGACAATACTAGTGACGTGGCATCTATGATGGTGGAGTATAGTCTAAATACGTTGCAAAATGCTGGTTATAAGCCATATTATTTGTATCGACAAAAGCATATGAGTGGCAATTTGGAGAACGTAGGCTATACTAGATCAAAACCTGTGATTTACAATATTGACAATATGGAAGAATGTTCTTCGATACTCGCAAACGGTGCAGGTGGCATCTCGAAAAATTGTCTTTTTGGAAAAAATAGGATAGAGAGAATTTCAAATGCAAAGAATATAGAAGAGTATTTGCGTAGAATCGACGAAATTATTGAAAAAAAGATTGATTTTTTCTCTTAAATTAGCCGAAAAACGTTTTACAATATATTAATTATATGATATACTCTTACAGTACTTTGTCGAGGTTTGGCGAATTATACTCCGACGCCATACTTTGATAATAGTGTAATAATATCCAAAATTTAGGAGGTAAAGCAAGATGGATATCAATAAAAACGAGATTATTGCTAAGTTTGCTAGACACGAGGGAGATACAGGTTCTCCTGAGGTGCAAGTAGCACTACTAACTGCAAGAATTGAGATGCTAAATGCTCACTTGGCTGTTCACAAGAAGGATCACCACTCACGCCGTGGTCTTTTGAAGATGGTCGGTCAAAGAAGAAATATGCTTAACTATCTCAAGAATCTAGATATCGAAAGATACAGAGCATTGATTAGCGCATTGAATTTGAGAAAGTAATAAAATGGTGGAGTTTTCCACCATTTTTTACATAGATTTGTCCGATACTTATCTATGTATGCCCGATACGGCAGGAGATTTGGTCGTATCATAGTGTGGGCGAGAATGAAGGAGGTAATAATGAATTTTAAAGTTTTCAAGACCGTAATCGGCGGTAAAGAGGTCTCTGTAGAGACTGGTAAGTATTGCGAGCAAGCAAATGGTTCTTGTATCGTAAGATGTGGTGATACCGTGGTGCAAACCAACGTCACTATGTCAAAAGCACCTAGAGATGGTATGGATTTCTTCCCTCTAGGAGTAGATTTTGAAGAGAAAATGTATGCTGTAGGTAAGATACCTGGCGGTTTTAAGAAGAGAGAAGGTCGTCCTAGTGACAAGGCTATATTGACTTCACGTCTTATCGATAGACCTATCAGACCTTTGTTCCCAAAGGGACTATTCAATGACGTAGCCGTAGTTGCTACTGCTCTATCTGTTGATACCAACAACCCACCTGAGGTGTTCGCTATGTTGGGTAGTTCGATAGCATTGTCTATCTCTGATATACCTTTCATGGGACCTACTGGTTCGGTAGTAGTAGGTATGGTAGATGGTGAGTACGTCATCAACCCAGATACAGCTCAGAGAGATAAGAGCAAATTGCATTTGTCCCTAAGCGGTACTAAAGATGCTATCATGATGGTAGAGGCTGGCGCTAATGAGTTGACTGAAGAAGAAATGCTAGGCGCTATACTCTTTGGACATGAAGAAATTAAGAAAATAGTTGCATTTATTGAGGAGATTGTCAAGGAAGTAGGCAAGCCAAAGAGAGAGATGGAACTATATCACGTAGATGCTCAAATCGACGCTGACGTTCGTGCTTATGCTAGTGAAAAGATGGATTATGTCCTAGAGGCATTTGATAGACATGAGCGTGAGGCTCGTGAAGAGGCTCTTGATAAGGAAGTATATGATCATTTTGCTGATATCTATCCTGATGGCCGTAGAAATATCGGTGATATCCTCTACGCTATGAAAAAAGAGAAGGTCAGAGGCAAGATAATAGACGATGGTATTAGACCTGATGGTAGAACCTTGACCGAAATCAGACCTATATGGTGCGAAGTAGGTATGCTACCTAGAGTACATGGTAGTGCAGTATTTACTAGAGGTATGACTCAGGCTATGACTACCGCTACACTTGGCACTATCGGTGAGGTACAAAAACTAGAAGGTCTAGATGATGATGTATTCAAGAGATATATGCATCACTACAATATGCCTCCATACAGCACTGGTGAGGCAAAAGCGCTAAAGAGCCCAGGTCGTCGTGAGATTGGCCACGGAGCGTTGGCAGAGCGCGCACTAGAGCCTATGCTACCATCCGAAGAAGAGTTTCCATATGCTATAAGAACTGTATCTGAGATACTAAGTTCTAATGGTTCTACTTCTCAGGCTAGTGTATGTGGTTCTACTCTAGCACTTATGGATGCTGGTGTACCTCTAAAAGCCCCTGTAGCAGGTATCGCAATGGGTCTTATCAAAGATGAGTCCAAGGGTAAAGTAGCCGTATTGTCCGATATACAAGGTCTAGAGGACTTCTTGGGAGATATGGACTTCAAGGTAGCAGGTACTACCAAGGGTATAACTGCTATCCAAATGGATATCAAGATCAAAGGTATAGACGAGGCAATTCTACGTCAAGCACTAGAGCAAGCACGTCAAGGAAGATTGCATATACTTAGCAAGATGCTAGAAGTATTGCCTGAGCCAAGAGCAGAATTGTCAAAGTATGCTCCAAAGATAATATCTTTCTCTATCAATCCTGAGAAAATTAAGGACGTTATCGGTTCTGGTGGTAAAGTTATCAATAAGATAATTGAAGATACAGGTGTTAAGATTGATATCAATGATGATGGTCTAGTATTTATCGCTAGTATCGATACTGCTATGGCTGACAAGGCAAAAGAGATCATTAATAATATCGTCAAAGATCCAGAAGTAGGCGATACTTACGTAGGCAAAGTTGTTAGAATTCTTCAATTTGGTGCGTTTGTAGAACTTGCTCCAGGTAGAGATGGTATGATACACATATCCAAACTATCCAAAGAAAGAGTTGAGAAAGTGGAAGATATCGTGAATATCGGAGATACCGTTAAGGTAAAAGTTATCAAGATAGATGACAAGAGCCGTATCGATCTCAAACTTGTAGAAGTAATTGAAAAGCAATAATTGAACAAAATCGACAATCTCAAAAGGTTGTCGATTTTTTATGCAGTTTTTTAATATATTCAATATATAGATTGAGTAATTTGTTCAATAAATGTACATAATTTGGTACATGTAGGACTTTACATTGATAGGGTGTATGTCGTATAATAGATAAAGAGGTGAAATATGATAAATTACAAGCAATTTGACAATGGACTACGATTGGTGCATCAAGAAATCACTCATATCAATAGCGTATCTATAGGTGTATTGGTAGGAGCGGGTAGCGTTTATGAAAATGATAAAAACAATGGTATATCCCACTTTATTGAACATATGCTCTTTAAGGGGACTAATACGAAGACTGCTCAAGATATAGTTAACTTAATAGAAAACTTTGGCGGAAAAATAAATGCTTACACGTCAAAAGAAACTACGGTGTATTATACTGTATCGTTGAGCGACAACGTCAAGGACTGTATGGAGGTATTGTCTGATATATACTTTAACTCTACCTTTGCTCAAGAGAAAATGGATAGAGAAAAAGAAGTAGTGAAAGAAGAGATTAAAATGTGTGAAGATACGCCAGACGACGTATGCTTTGAATTATTATCTGAGATTATGTACGAAGGACATCCTTTGTCTAGGGCGATACTAGGTACTAATGAAAGCGTTGACGGTATAACTAGAGAAGACATATTAGAGTATATGACTAATAGATATTGTGCTGACAATACCGTAATATCAGTAGTGGGTAATATCACTTTTGAAGATGTAATAAAAATGGTGGAAGAATATTTTGATGCTAACTTCAAAAATGAAAAATCTACTAAAATTGTAGTTAAAAACACAAAAATAAAGCCAAAGTATTCTAAAAAAATCAAAAATATAGAACAATCTAACATATGTATAGGTTTTAATTCCTTGCCATATGATCATGATGATGAGTTTGTTTTGCAAGCTATGACCTCGATATTAGGTGGTTCTATGAGTAGTAGATTATTTCAGTTGATAAGAGAAGAACTTGGCTTGGCATACTCGGTATATGCTTATCCATCATCATACAAAGATAATGGTTATATAGCGATTTATCTAGGAACGTCACCTGCTAAAGCGGATTTGGCAATAAATGAAGTAGGTAAATTGTGTAGAAATTTCATAAAAGAAGAGATAAGCGACGAAGAATTGATGAGATCAAAGGCGCAGTTAAAGTCTGCATTTTTGATGGGTAGAGAATCTTCTAAATCCGTAATGTTGACTTATGGAAAATTTTTGTTAATGACTGATAAATTATTTGATTTTGACGAAAAAATTCAACAAATTGATGCTATTAGCAAAGAGGATATTTTTAGGGTTGCAAACAACTTGTTAAAAATAGAAGAAGCATCAATATCTTACGTAGGACCTGATACCTCTTCAAATTTATTTGAAGTTTTATTAAGTATTTGACAAAAACTCTTGTATTAAACAAAAAAAAATGATATAATCTATCTTGGTGAGGTAAATCATGTCCAAGAAGAAAAATCTAAATAAACCAGTCGCTATAACGATATTAATACTATCGATGCTAGTCGCAATGTGTATTTTAGGCATATTGGGTACGCCAGGTTTGAGTGTGGCGTCATTTTTGATAGGAACTTTTGGTTTGGCTGTGTATGCATATACAATGTGCGCTATTTTAGTATCTCTGACTTTGCTATTTGGTTTTAGAATTTCTGTTTCTTTTGGGACTGCTATTAGATATATCGGAGTTATATTTGCTATCATATTCGTATTGCATACTGCCACTAGCGTAGAGTTGATAGGAGAGTTGTCTTATTTTAATTACGCGTATGCGTGTTACACCTCTGTAGATACCGCGGGTGGTCTCATGATGGCTCTTATCGCTTACGTTCCTATGAGATATCTTGGATTTTGGTTGACTATGCTAATAGGCGTAGCATTGACTATCTTGCTAATCGCTACTATGGTAGTGCCTGCTATTCGCAAAAAACAATCTCAAAAAGGGCATAATATCAAGCCTGTGAAACGCGCTACTCCTAATTTGACTGATTTTGCAGACTTTAACACGGCTAATTCTACACAAGTAGTAGGTGAAGAATTGGCTATATTTAGCGATAAAGATATCAAAAGAGAAAGCGAAGTTTCTAACAATAATTCTCAAGAATTCGATATAATGTATCCAAATAAACCACAGATTATCGAAGAATATCAATTTGGCGTCACTCCTACTGACGAACGTAGTGAAGAAATGCGTAGAGAAGATGCATATCGCAGTTTATTTGACTTTAGAGATACTTATCGTTCACCTGATTGCGATACTCCAAACGAGCCTTATCAAAATCAAACCGAAGATACACCTATCGAAGATAGGCAAATAGACGAATATATAAGTACTGACAACTCTTATCGCAGTTATACGAACAATTATCGTATGGATGAAATAGAGAAAAATCGCGCAGCGCAAAATAACGCACGTCAAGAGCAGGCATTTAACGAATTGTTTGGAGAGCCCACTATTGATAGCGCTACTCAACCACGCACGTACAACGATAGTTTTGCTAATTGGGTTATTAATAATCAAGATAGCGAAGTAGATACGCAAGTAAATGAAGATGAGAGTGTATCTAGTGATCCAAATAATCTTGAAGGTAGTATATTTGATAGTTCAACGTCTAGTGATGAGACGTATGATTATCAACAAAATCAAGACTATGTAGGGGAAAATACCAATACTACTCATCATGATGATCGTGTCACAGATAATGATGCGGTAGTTGAAGATATCAACTACTCGGAAGAATTTGAAGACGAGATACAAGATAACAAAGTAGATACTGTGGCAAATAGGGAGTATTCTTACAAACCAGGCGCAGACGAATCCGGATCAGATGGTACACAATTTAGCGTTAGTAAAAAGATAATCACACCTACTTCAAATACTTATTCGCATACTCAAGCGAAAACGCACCCGGATCATCTGGCACTGGTTTTACGTGCGTAAAGTCTTTTGGAGTTTCACCGATAAATCGCAAGAAGTTATCGTGGAAATACATGCGCTGTAAATGCTTACCTACGCCAATCTCATCCATCAGTTCTGTGTCGTAATCCACCCATTGTTTTGTCCA
>JAGBSX010000036.1 GCA_017631635.1 Clostridia bacterium
AAATCTTTTTTAGGCAAGATAGTAGTAGTTAGTGGAGGTAGTAGTGGTATAGGTCGAGCCACAGCCTTGAGATACGCATCTATGGGCGCTACGGTATACGAGCTTAGCCGTAGTGGACAAGATACAGATGGTATCGTACATATTACCTGCGATATCACGGTAGATGAGCAGGTGAGAGAGGCTATCACTATGATAGGGGACAAACACTCACGCATAGATATACTTGTCAACAATGCAGGGTTTGGCATATCAGGAGCGATAGAGCACACTCCTGTAGACAAAGCCAAGCGCCAGTTTGACGTCAATTTCTTTGGGTTGGTATCTATCAACTACTATGCTATGAAGTATCTACGAGAGAGCCAAGACCCTCGCATTATCAACGTTAGTTCGGTAGCAGGAGTAGCCCCTATACCATTTCAGGCGTACTATTCTGCTACCAAATCTGCTATCAACACCTACACGTTGGCTTTGCACAACGAAGTGAAGAGGTATGGTATCAAGGTGACCTCTCTCATGCCGGGAGACATACATACAGGCTTTACGGATGCTAGAGAGAAGATAGAGGAGTGTGAGGGCTATGGCGATAGGATAGACAAATCTATCGAGGGTATGGAGAGAGATGAACAAAATGGCAAGAGCCCAGACTTCATAGCCAAGAAGATAGTTTCTCTCTCCACCAAGAGACGCCCCCCACTACTATGTAGTGCAGGGTTGGGATATAGACTAATTTGTCTACTACTCAAGATATTACCTACTAGATTTGGAGTGTGGGTAATCGGCAAATTGTACTAAAAAAAGTCGGTTTTATACCGACTTTTTTATTTGTATGGATACATTATACTCTTAACTATGAGTAGCAGTTGTGGCTATAAGTTTTTTAATCATTTATGATTAGAGCCATAAAATATAGTTTGTCATCACCTATATTTTTGATGCCGTGTCCTTGACCTGATGGAGTGAAAGTCACGCTACCAGCCTCCAGTACACTCTCTACTCCATTGTCGTTGTACAGAGCCTTGCCAGAGAGTATATAATAATTCTCTGCATTACCTTCGTGCAGGTGGTACTCTACTTGTTTGCCAACCTCTACCTCTACTAGCGAATACATTTTTAATTTGTCGCTTATACCGTCAAATTCTTTTAGATTAGTCAAAGTAAATGCGAGTTCGCCGTCTTTATCATAATTTAGTTTTTTGCTTTGCATATTTTTTGTGTTTATCATAATGCCACCTCTATTAGAGTATAACACTATTTTTCATTTTTTTCAACCAAATTTTTAGCAATTACCTTATTGATAGTCATAATAGCACCTGAGTATGCGTATAGTATCCTAGATGATATATCAAATATTATTAAATACTGCAAGATTTGACAAAATACCCAAATATATTACACAAAAACTTTGCTAGTATAGGAGAACGCCAATATGTTTATAGTGCTCAAGAGACGAACTATTTTATTTTTTGTAATGGCAGTACTTATCGCCATCACAGGGGTAGTATCTTTAGGTGAGATAAGTGCAAATACCGTGGTATCTGCTAGTGTCACCGATAGACAATTACCTATATATTCGGTATCTACTGAGGAGAAGAAGATAGCCCTTACTTTTGATGCTGCCTGGGGAGCAGACGATACGCAGGATATCATAGATATACTAGCCAAATACGAGGTCAAGGCTACCTTTTTCTTGGTAGGGTTTTGGGTAGACAAATTTCCTAGTGAAGTCAAAGCGTTATATGATGCAGGGCACGAGATAGGCACTCACTCCAACGCACACAAATTTATGTCCAAGATGACCAAAGATGAGATAATTAGTGATATCAACTCATCTATTGATAAGATTAGTGGCGTCATAGGAGAGAGAGTCAAGGTGTTTAGACCACCTTATGGAGATTACAACAATACACTCATCTCCACCGTTAGAGAACTAGGATTAGAACCTATCCAATGGAGTATAGACAGTCTAGACTGGAAGGGACTGAGTGGCGAAGAACTTATCTCTAGAGTGACTAGTAGGCTACATCCTGGAGGTATTATACTATGTCACAACAATAGCGAGCATATAGTCGAGGCGCTAGGTGGCATCATAGAGTACGCCTTAGACAATGGATACTTATTCACTACGGTCAGCGAACTTATCGTAGATGGCGAATATTATATAGATAACAACGGTGTTCAACACGCACGCACCGAGAATTAGGAGTATATATGGATTACGAACTTATGAACAACAACAGAGCGACAGTCACAGGTACGATTATTCAAGAGCCACGATATTCACACGAAGTATGTGGCGAAGGATTTTATGAGAGTGCCATATCAGTCAAGAGATTGAGCGACCAGATAGACACCTTGCCTATCACGGTATCGGAGAGACTACTAGCAGATAGTCCTTTGCAGGTAGGAGACGAAGTTAGCCTAATAGGTCAACTCAGGTCGTACAACAAGATGGAGGCAGAGCGTAGCAAACTAATGCTATCCGTATTCGTTAGAGAGATATCCTCGCCACTATTAGACACCAATCCAAATAGTATCTACGTCACGGGATACGTGTGCAAAGAGCCTATTTATCGCACCACTCCCTTCAATAGAGAGATATGCGACGTGCTTATAGCAGTAAATAGAGCGTACAACAAGTCTGATTATCTACCATGTATAGCGTGGGGCAGAAATGCTCGTTTTGTCAAAGGATTAGAGGTAGGTACTAAGGTGATGCTAGAGGGACGTATCCAGTCTAGAAATTATCAAAAGCAACTAGATAGTGGCGAAGTAGTCGTCAAGACTGCCTACGAAGTGTCCGTATGCAAGATAGATATAGAGGAGAGTGTGTCTAACCTCGAAGAAATGGTGGAGACCTATTGAGATTTGTCTAAATAGTCTAGTGGCATAGTATTTTGTATAGCCCCTACGAGAGTAGGGGTTTTTTGATAAAAAAATTTTTTCAAAAATTTTGTTTATTTTATTGTAAATTCGTTTGCCAATATCGTATAATAAAATTAAGATACGGCGTACCATTTGCCAAATACGGGATTTTTCGTCGTAAATAACTAAATAAGGGGAACAAGATTATGGAGTTTGACAGCAAAAAAATTAGAAACGTTGCGTTGCTAGGACATGGCAAGAGTGGCAAGACTTCTTTGGCAGAGGCTATGTTGTATATTAGCAAGGGTACTGATAGATTGGGCAAGATAGCCGATGGCAATACCGTATGTGACAATGAGGCCGAAGAGATACAAAGAGGCTTTTCTATATCTTCTACCTCTGCCCCAGTATATTGGAAAGAGGCAAAAATAAATATATTTGACACACCAGGATACATAGATTTTGCAGGAGAATGCGCTCAAGCATTGAGAGTAGCAGATAGTGCTATTATCGTACTAGATGCTAGAGCAGGTATAGAGGTCGGCACGGAGATAGCGTGGGATTACGCTACTGATGCAGGCATACCCAAGGCATTTTTTATCAACAAATTTGATGACAATGAGGCTAGATTTGGTAGACTTATAGACGCTATTCACGATAGATTTGGCAAATCCGTATGTCCTATCACTATCCCTATGGTCAAGGACGGCGAGGTAGTAGGCGCTATAGACCTAGTAGATATGGAGGCGCACAGATTTGACGATCAAGGACACCATAGCATACACGAGATACCCGAGGAGTCTATGGAGGCTGCCAACAAATATAGAGATATGCTCCTAGAGGCTATCGCCACTACCGACGAAGAGTTGATGGCGAAGTACTTTGAGGGAGAGACTATCACTCATATGGAGTGTGTCAATGCTATCCACGAGGGCATTATATATGGAGATATAGTACCACTATTTTGTGGTGTGGCTACCAAATTGTGGGGTGTATGGACGCTACTAGACAAGATTAGCGAATCTTTCCCACGACACCTAGCCAAGAAGACGGAGAGACTACTAGACGGTAGCGATATAGAGATAAATGCAGAAGGAGAGCCTGCCATATTCGTATTCAAGACGGTAGCAGATCCATATGTCGGCAAGATGACCTTCTTCAAGGTAATGAACGGTACTCTCAAGCGTGATATGACTCTCAAAAATCAACGTACAGGCGAAGATGAAAAAGTCTCTAGACTATACGTCGTCAAAGGCAAAAAGCAGGTAGAAGTCGAAGAATTGTCTTGTGGAGATATAGGTATGATACCAAAACTCAACGATACTGCCACAGGAGACACTTTGACGTGGAATACCCAATTTGAGTACGCCAAGATTAGTTATCCTATCCCTAGTTATTCTAGGTCGATAGTACCTGCAGGCAAGGGTGATGAAAATAAGATATCATCAGCGATTTCTCGTATGTTAGAGGAGGATTACACACTCAAGTACGAGAACAATGCAGAGACCAAGCAACAAATCATCTACGGTATGGGAGAGATGCATCTAGCAGTATTGCAATCTAGACTAAAGTCTAGATTTGGAGTCAACGTGGACTATGGCGACATCAAGATAGCCTATAGAGAACGCATCACCAAACCTGTAGACGTAGAGGGCAAGCACAAGAAACAAAATGGTGGTTCTGGTCAATACGGACACGTCAAGATTAGATTTGCACCTAGCGATATGGAGGGATTGACTTTCTCCGTATCAGTGGTGGGAGGCTCTGTCCCCAAGAACTTCTACCCAGCAGTAGAGAAAGGACTCCAAGAGGCTATGCTCAAGGGAGCAGTAGGCTATCCACTTACCCAACTATCAGCAGACCTATACGACGGATCTTATCACGACGTTGACTCTGACGAATTATCCTTCAAGTCAGCCGCCGCACTAGCCTATCGCAAGTGTCTAGAGTTGGCTAATCCTATCTTGCTAGAGCCTACTGGCGAACTAGAGGTAATAGTACCTGACGATATCGTAGGCGACGTTATGGGAGACCTAAACAAACGTAGAGGTGGAGTGACAGGTATGGAGCCATCTTCACGCAAGGGATATACTGTAGTCAAGGCAAATATTCCACGTGCCGAGATACTAGAGTATCCTACCGTGCTTAGAGCATTGTCTCAGGGCAAGGGAAGTTTTACCTTCATAGAGACAGGATACGGCGCAGTACCAGAGTCCATAGCCGTCAAGGTGAGAGAATCTGCCAAGAACGAATAACTTAATAAAAGATAAAAAGAAATAACAACTAATTAAGATACAGTCAAATAGGCTGTATCTTTTTTTGTTAAAAAATATCAAGAAAAAATCAAAAACTTTCTCAAAATCGTTGACTTTTGGAGGTTTAGGCATTAAAATATATTAAAATGCAATGATGATATTAAGTTTGTGCAGTTGCGGGCTTACAGAGAGTCGTCGGATGGTGCGAGGCGATAGACGTTGTGCAGACTGTCTCCTATCGGAGCAGGGTGTCCGAACTTTTAGTAAGATACCACGGGTAGTCCCGTCATAGACCTAAGGAATATTAGTTCCTGAGTGGCTCGTTTGAGCAATACGGGTGGTACCGTGGTTGAATTAGATTTCAGTCATCCCGCAGAGTATTATTTTTACTTTGCGGGATTTTTTTATAACAAAGAGAGGTATTTATGAAGAAGATTATCGTTAGCGACGTCACTTTGAGAGTGGCAAAAGAGCAAGAGACCCAGTTGTCTTTTAGAGAAAAACTAGCCATATCCAAATCTTTAGAAAAAGCAGGACTAGACGGTATCGAACTAGCCCCTATAGATTGTCCCAAGGAAGATAGTATCATATCACGCACTATCGCAGAGGGAGTGGCTAATACTATATCTATACCTCTATCTTTGGACGGAGAGGATATATCTTGCGTGAGTCAATGCCTCAAGGGTGCTACTAGTAGCAGAGTGCAGATAGTAGTACCTACCTCTACTGCTCAGATGGAGTATATATATCATCTCAAAGCCCCCAAGATGCTAGACAGAGTAGTTGGTCTCATTTCTTCTATACCTACTGGTATAGAGATTGAATTGGTCGCTAGAGATGCTACTAGAGCCGAAGAGGACTTTTTAGTTCAATTATCAGCCAAGGCATACGAGAGTGGTGCTAGCATTATTACCCTTTGTGATGATGCTGGAGTATACTTCCCAGATGAATTCGCATCTTTGGTTGGGAAGGTCAAGAGCGCTAGTGATATCAAAGTATTCGTCGAGCCTTCAAATGCATTGTGCCTAGCCTCTGCTACTGCTATAGAGGTTATCAAAGCAGGCGCAGACGGTATCAAGACTTCTATCATAGGCGAATATCTCTCTCCAGAGATACTTAGCGACGTGATTAGAGTCAAAGGTGACGAGATAGGTGTAGTAGCAGGTCTAGACAAGACTTGCATACACAAGGTAGTGTCAGACGTTATAGAGACTTTTGGTACTGCCGACGATACTGACGTGTCTATCTCCAAAGATGGCGTTGAGTTCGGTACTGATGCTACTATTAGCGACATATCCAAAGAGGTAGAGGCGCTAGGCTACGAACTAGGCGTAGAGGACGTAGGCAAAGTATACGAAGAATTTAGGAGAGTGGTAGACAAAAAGGCTAGAGTTAGCGTGAGAGAACTAGAGGCTATAGTGGCTAGTACTGCTATGCAAGTACCATCTACCTATCACTTGACTAGTTATGTGGTGAATAGTGGCAATATCATCACTGCTACTGCCAACGTCATGCTTACCAAAGACGGTGAGACACTCACAGGAGTATCCACGGGCGACGGACCTATAGATGCCGCCTTCCACGCTATAGAACAAATTATAGGACATCATTACGAACTAGATGATTTTAACGTTCAAGCAGTCACCAAGGGTAGAGAGGCAGTAGGTTCTGCAGTCATTAGACTTAGAGCAGATGGCAAACTATATGCAGGCAACGGCGTATCTACGGATATAGTAGGAGCGTGCATTAGAGCGTACGTCAATGCTATCAACAAGATTATCTACGAGAACAACTAATCATCATAGATTATAGAGGAAATTATATGAATTTTGTATTTTCGACCAAAAACGTGAGCACGCCATCATTTATAGATTTGTGCAATATCGCCAAACAGTACGGTTTTAGTGGGTTTGAGATATACGACGCTTTGGGTGAAAAGCAGTCTCATACCGACAGTATACTTCGTTCGAGTATGAGAGCCGAGTCCAAGCGAAAACTTGTCAATAGACACATATCTATCTCTGCGCTTGCTTATCCTACTGCTATAGACAAGGATACCGATAGCGAATTGCTCGCCAAGTACGTAGATATGGCTATAGCCGTCAACGTCAAGAGTGTGATAATCACTATATCCGACACCACCTCCAAGGAGGTAGTCAAGGACAAGTTATCTTCTGCTATATCTTTGGCAGAGAGATTTGGCGTGAGTATACTCATAGACACGGTAGGCAAATGTGCCGACACCGATTACGTGCTTGATTATATCAATTATATGGAGACTGCGAGTGTAGGAGTATGCTGGAGCATAGCCGACACTTATTTCGTAGCGAGGGAGAGTGCAGACAGGACTATCCAAAATCTCGGTGCGCATATAGGCTACGTGCGTATAGGAGACCGTAGAGATGACAAGCGTGTGCTTATCGGAGAGGGTACTCTACCTGTTAGAGATTTTATCAACGCACTTCGTTCGCTCAATTATGACAAATACGTAGCAGTCGAGTGGAATGACGACATATCCTCCTACGACATAGTGCTTACACATTTTGTCAACTATATCCACAAGATTACCTCATCTATCACCGAGGTCAAGGAGGAGGTATACTACAATAGAGCAGGTACTGGTACTCACCCCTTTAGGAAGTTTGATACTATCGATTTGACTTTTTCGGAGGTGTTAGATGAGATGGTGTCTCGCTATCCCGATCAGTTGGCGTACAAGTACACTACACTTGACTATACTAGGACTTATTCGCAGTTTAGAGAGGACGTAGACAAGGTAGCCAGCGCGCTCATATCCTTGGGTGTAGAGCCAGGACATCACGTCGCCATATGGGCTACCAACGTGCCTGAGTGGTTTTTGACCTTTTGGGCTACTGTCAAGATAGGCGCTGTGCTTGTCACGGTGAATACTGCCTACAAGATACACGAGACCGAGTATCTACTTCGTCAATCTGACACCCACACTCTAGTCATGATAGAGAGTTGCAAAGATAGCAATTACAAGGCTATTATGCAAGAACTATGTCCCGAACTAAAATCTACCACCCCAGGTTCGCCACTATATAGCAAAAAATTACCATTTTTGCGTAATATCGTGACGGTAGGATTTGATATGGAGGGCTGTCTCAACTGGAGTGATATGCTCAAGCGTTCTACTCTAGTCCCTAGAGAAGAGGTATTGCGTAGAGCATCACAGGTCAAGCCGGACGACGTGTGCAATATGCAGTACACCTCTGGTACGACAGGTTTTCCAAAGGGAGTCATGCTCACTCATAGAAATATAGTCAACAATGGCAAGATAATAGGAGACCGTATGGATACTTCCACGGCAGACCGTATGATGATACAAGTACCTATGTTCCATTGTTTTGGTATGGTGCTATCTATGACCAACCTAATGACTCACGGTGGTACTATATGTCCTATGCCATATTTTTCGCCCAAGTCCTCTTTGGCTTGTATCAATGACGAGAAGATTACTATGTTCAACGGCGTGCCTACTATGTTTATCGCTATGTTTGCCCACGAGGATTTTGCCAAGACTGATTTTTCACATATGCGTACAGGCATTATGGCTGGAGCGAAATGTGCTGCCGACCTTATGCGCAGGGCGTCTGTAGAGATGAATATGCGTGAGATTATCTCCGTATATGGACAGACCGAGGCGTCACCAGGTTGCACTATGGGAGAGGTAAATGAAGACCTTGACCATAGAGTAGAGACGGTAGGTACAGCCTTCCCAGGAGTGGAGTGCAAGATTATCGATCCCGAGACGGGCGAAGAAGTGCCTGATGGTGTCAACGGCGAATTTGTCGCGCGTGGCTACAATATTATGAGAGGCTACTACAAGATGCCCAAAGCCACCGAGCAAACTATCGACAAGGACGGTTGGCTACATAGTGGAGATATATGTTGTCGTACCCCGGACGGCTACTACAAGGTGACTGGCAGACTCAAAGATATGATTATCAGAGGTGGAGAGAATTTGTATCCTCGAGAAATCGAAGAGTTTTATCTCACTCACCCCAAGGTAGAGGACGTGCAGGTAGTAGGAGTGCCAGACGAGAGATATGGAGAGGAGTGCTGTGCTTGGATTATCCTCAAGGAGGGTGTATCTTCGTCAGTAGAAGAGATGCGAGAGTATGGCAATGCCAATATGGCTAAGCACAAAGTCCCACGCTACTTCCTTATCGTAGATAGTTTCCCTATGAATGCCGCAGGCAAGATACAGAAGTTTAAGATGAGAGACCGCAGTATCGAGATGCTAGGTATCAAAGCATAATTACAAGAACACGCCTTTAACCGTAATAGTCATAGGGATTTTTAAGCAATAACAAAAGTGTAGCCCACTATACTTCGCAAAAAGCGAAATATGGTGGGCTTTTCTTATCCACAAAAGATAAATTATTATAAGTTATATTTTTAGCCTTGTGGCTAAAAGTGATATGCAAAACTATTTTGCGTTAGATTGCGACTTCCAGTCGCAGTTATATTATATTTGCCATAACTTACCCTGTGGGTAAATATAACTTTGCATAGCAAAATACCACTGCGAAAGCAATATAACTTGCCGATAGGCAAATATAGTTGTGGCGTAGTGATAAATCCCTATCACTACGCCACATATCAGCGTGTTCTTTTTATGTAATTTTGCACAAAAAGTATTCAAAAACAAATAATTTTGAAAAAGTTTGAAAAATACTTGACACGGCTATATTTGAGGGGTATAATCAATCTAGTTTAATACAAATGCTATGACGAAGACTGAACTAATCATCAGGTCTTACAGAGAGTCGGGGTAGGTGTGAGCCGACAGATACAGGTTAGATTCTTATCACTTCCGAGCAGGAGGTTCGAACGGTTTATCTAGTAGAGCCTTTCGTGATTTCTGCGTTAAGGAATAAGGTTTGATAGAGCCTGAGTGGTGCGCAAGCACAATTTGAGTGGTCCCGCGGATACTATATCCGTCTCAATGTTGAGACGGATATTTTTTTTGAATTTGACGCTTGTCGTCGATATGATGTTTTACGTATAGGAGGTAAAGAAAATGAATTCCCCCAAGACAATGATGAGACTAAGCGAAATTGCTTCTCGTATCAAGGAGATGCGTGAGATTATGGGACTTACTGCAGAAGAGATGGCACTCAAGACAGAAGTTTCATTATCAGATTATTTATCATATGAGAGTGGTATTATAGACATTCCATTTTCTTTTATCCACAAATGTTCTCAGATATACAACGTAGAACTTAGCGAACTACTAGAGGGTAGTAGTGCTAGGCTTTTGAGTTATACCGTCACTCGCAAGGGCGCAGGACAAGACACAGCCAAAGAAGATGGTATCGATATCAAGAATTTGGCTACCAAATTTCGCTCCAAGATGGCTCAACCATACTACGTCACTTATGATTACACCAAAGAGCAGGAGCAGTCTCCTATACACCTCACTACTCACTCTGGACAAGAATTTGACTATATTCTCAAAGGCAAACTCAAGATACAAATAGGAGAGCATATCGAGTATCTAGAGGAGGGAGATAGCATTTATTACAATAGTTCTACTCCACACGGTATGGTGGCTGTAGAGGGAGAAAAGTGCGAGTTTTTGGCAGTGGTACTAGCAGGCGAGGAGCAAAAAGAAGATACTGTCACCAAGACTATCGTGACTGCTCGTAGCACCGAAAAACTAATCTGTGAGAAATTTGTTGAGACCACCGAGGACGAAAATGGTAGTCTAGTAGACATCAAGTTCAACAATATAGATACTTTCAACTTTGGATTTGACGTAGTAGACGCTATTGCTGACAAATATCCTGACAAAGTGGCTATGATACACCTAGACAAGAATAAGGTAGAGCGCAAGTTTACTTTCAAGGATATGAAGAGACTATCCAACCAGACTGCTAACTATTTCTTATCACTAGGTATCAAGAAGGGTGACAAGGTAATGCTTGTACTCAAGCGTCATTATCAATTTTGGCCTATCATGGTAGCCTTGCACAAGATAGGAGCAGTGGCAATTCCAGCCACCAACCAACTCAAAGACCACGATTTTGAGTATAGATACAATGCGGCAGGTGTCAAGGCTATAGTGTGTACCTCCGACGGAGATACTGCAGATATCGCTATGCGTGCTGCAGAGAAATGTCCTAGTGTCGAACTCAAGATTATAGTCGGCGAGCCTAGGGAAGGTTGGCACGATTACAACAAGGAGAGCGTATTCTTCACTCGCAAATTTGAGCGTCCTCAAGATTGCTCCCAAGGTAACGACTTGGCACTTATGTTCTTTACCTCTGGTACTACTGGCAATCCCAAGATGGCAGCGCACGCTCACACCTACGCATTAGGACATTTTGTCACAGCCAAGTATTGGCATTGTTGCGAGCGTGACGGCTTGCACCTCACCATATCCGACACGGGTTGGGGCAAGTCTTTGTGGGGCAAATTGTATGGTCAATGGCTATGCGAGGGCGCAGTATTTGTATATGACTTTGACAAATTTGACGAGAAGGACATACTCCCTATGTTTGCCCAGTACAATATCACTACTTTCTGTGCGCCACCTACTATGCTCCGTATGCTCATCAGAGGAGATTTGTCCAACTATGATTTGAGTAGTATACACCATATGACTACGGCAGGAGAGGCACTCAATCCAGAGGTTCACAAGTTGTTTAAGCAAGCCACAGGACTAGATATTATGGAGGGATTTGGACAGACCGAGACCACCCTCACTATAGCCAACCTACGAGGCACTACAGCCAAGATAGGCTCTATGGGCAAAGCATCTCCACAGTACGATATCGACATAGTAGACGCCGATGGCAATTCTGTAGCCACAGGTGAGACTGGAGAGATAGTAGTGCGTACCAAGGACGGAGCGCCTTGTGGACTATTTAAGGAGTACTATCTAGACGAGGGCCGTACCAAAGACGTATGGTATGACGGCATGTATCACACTGGCGATACAGCGTGGCGTGATGAGGACGGATATTTCTATTACGTTAGCCGTATAGACGACGTCATCAAATCTTCTGGTTATCGTATCGGACCATTTGAGATAGAGAGTGTGATTATGGAACTGCCATACGTAGTAGAGTGTGGAGTATCTGCAGTCCCAGACGAGATGAGAGGACAAGTAGTCAAGGCTAGTATCGTGCTCACCAAGGGTACTGTACCTAGCGAAGAACTCAAGAAAGAGATTCAACAATACGTCAAATCTCATACTGCTCCATACAAATATCCTAGAGTAGTAGTATTTAGAGACGAATTGCCAAAGACGATTAGTGGCAAAATTCAGAGAAACAAACTCTAATTAACCACCAACGCCAATATAATGTATCAAAAACTATTGACAAAATTATATTATCGTGTTATATTTGATATATTATAAAATAATATTATCAAAAGGCTATGATGAAGAGGTCTTATTCTTATCGATATAGAGAGATGACGGATGGTGCGAGTCATTGAGAGAGGTCTAAGATGTAGCTTCGGAGTCGGAGTGAAGAACGGCTAATCGCTCATTAGACCACTCCCGTTAGGTTGCGTCAATACCCAAGCCGTAGAGGTTGAGAGGCGAAGATACTTCGCAATTTGAGTGGTACCGCGGGTTATATACTCGTCTCAAAGTAAATTGAGGCGAGTATTTTTATTCGCTTGGAGGTTGTATGGATTTAATACACAAGATAAGAGAAGTGTCCGAGCGTATCAAGACGCTTAGGGAGATAGTAGGACTATCTACTATGGAGTTGGCAGACAAATTAGGTATGACTGAGAGTGAATACCTACTATGTGAGAGAGGAGAGAGTGACCTCAACTTTGCGTTTTTGTACAGATGCGCCAAGGCTCTCAACGTAGACGTCACCGACATCATAGAGGGTAGTAGCCCTAGACTATTAGGATATACCGTCACTCGCAAAGGCAATGGTCAACATATCCAAAAGGCTCACGGTATGACCTATTTCAACTTGGCGTCATCATTTCGTAATCGTATCGCCGAGCCACTATACGTTATATCCGAGTATGATGAGAAAGCCCAAGGAGTAGATATCGAACTCACCACCCACGAGGGACAAGAGTGCGATATAGTCGTCAAGGGTACTCTCAAGATACAAGTAGGCGACCATATCGAATACCTTAAGGAGGGAGACAGTATCTACTACGACAGTTCTACTCCTCACGGTATGATAGCCACAGATGGAGAGGATTGTATATTCTATGCGATAGTGCTCAATCCATCTAGAGAGCCTATATCCACCCTCATACACGCAGGTGCTAGAGAATTTGTAGCATCTACCCCCAAGACTCCTAGCAAGCCTACCAAGAGAGTATGGAAAGATTTCATTATCCCTACCGTAGACGACAAGGGTAGTCTCAAGGCTATAGATTTTAAAAATGAGGACAATTTCAACTTCGCATTTGACGTAGTTGACAAACTAGGCAGAGAAAAGCCAGACAAAGTGGCTATGGTACATATCTCCAAGGATATGACGGAGAGGACTTTCACTTTCGCCGATATCAAGAGAGCGTCCTCACAGACAGCCAACTATTTTAGGTCGCTAGGCATCAAAAAGGGTGACAAGGTTATGCTCATACTCAAGAGACACTACCAGTTCTGGTTCTGTATGGTAGCCTTGCACAAGATAGGCGCTATCGCCATACCAGCCACCAACCAACTCAAAGAGCACGACATCACCTACCGTCTCAACAAGGCAGGTGTCAAGATGATCATATGTACTCCAGACGACGGTGTGTGCGACGAGGTAGAGAAGTCAATACCTCATTCACCTAGCCTCGAGCACAAACTCATAGTCAACGGCACTAGAGAGGGCTGGAGAAGTTATGATGAAGAATATCCTTTGTTCACAGGCAAACTTCACCGTGACGATAGTACTCCTTGTGGAGATGATATGATGCTTATGTACTTCACTTCAGGTACTACTGGCAATCCCAAGGTGGCTATGCACAGTTACAAATATCCTCTAGGACACTTTGTCACAGCCAAATATTGGCATTGTGTCAATCCGGACGGTCTACACCTATCTATATCCGACACAGGTTGGGCAAAGGCCGCTTGGGGCAAGATATACGGTCAATGGCTATGCGAGGCAGGTATATTTGTATACGACTTCGATAGATTTGATGCAGGCGTGATTATGCCTATGTTCAAGAAGTACAATATCACTACTTTCTGCGCTCCACCTACTATGCTACGACTTATGATCAAGCAGGATTTGTCCAGATACGATTTGAGTAGTGTCGAGCATATGACCACAGCAGGCGAGGCGCTCAACCCAGAGGTGTTTAGACAATTTGAGAAGGCGACTGGACTTCAGATTATGGAAGGTTTCGGTCAGACTGAGACCACATGTTGCGTAGGTAATCTCACAGGCACTGTATCCAGACTAGGATCTATGGGCAAGCCAGTACCACTATACGATATCGACCTAGTAGACGCAGACGGCAAATCTGTGGCAGTCGGCGAAGTAGGAGAGATAGTCATCAATATCAAGGACAAATATCCTTGTGGACTATTTAGAGGCTACTATGATGACGAAGAGAAGACTAGCGAATGTATGCGAGACGGTCTATATCACACCGGCGATACAGCGTGGCGTGATGAGGACGGCTACTTGTGGTACGTAGGACGAGTTGACGACGTTATCAAATCTTCAGGCTATCGCATAGGACCATTTGAGATAGAGAACGTTATTATGGAGTTGCCATACGTACTAGAGTGTGGCGTATCTGCAGAGCCTGATGAGGTGAGGGGACAAGTAGTCAAGGCTAGCATAGTGCTAGTAGCAGGTACAGAGAAGACTGACGCGCTCAAGAAAGAAATTCAAGATTACGTCAAACAACGTACAGCCCCTTACAAATATCCTAGAGTCGTGGTATTTAGAGATGAATTGCCTAAGACTGCTAGTGGCAAGATTATGCGAAATAAATTATAAAAAAGGTAGGTATTTATTATGAAATACGATATATCAGTCACATTGACCACCACTCCCAAGCAAAAGCCTCAAGATGAGAGCAAACTTGGTTTTGGCAAGATATTCACAGACCATATGTTTTTGATGGATTACAACAAAGACAAAGGTTGGTACAATGCACGCATAGTACCATTTGGTCCACTACCTACACACCCAGCCTCCACCGTATTTCACTACGGCGTAGAAGTATTTGAGGGTATGAAGGCTTATAGAGCAGTAGACGGCAGTATCCGTATGTTTAGACCTATGGAAAACGTCAAGAGACTCAATCAGAGCGCTGAGAGACTATGTCTACCAGCCATAGATGAAGAAGGCTGTCTAGATATACTCAACAAGATTGTAGAATTAGAAAAGGACTGGATACCTCACAGCGAGGGTACTTCGCTATACATCAGACCATTTATGTATGGTAATGATCCATTTTTGGGAGTACACGCTGCTGCCAATGCAGTATTCGCAGTCATATGTTCTCCAGTAGGAGCATACTACGCAGAGGGACTCAATCCTGTCAAGATCGCTATCGAGTCAGAGGACGTGAGAGCAGTCAGAGGTGGTACTGGATACGCCAAGTGTGGAGGCAACTATGCAGCCAGCCTACGAGCAGGAGAGAGAGCCGAGAAGAACGGCTATACCCAAGTGCTATGGCTAGACGGAGTAGAGCGCAAGTATATCGAAGAAGTCGGCGCTATGAACGTAATGTTTAAGATAGCAGGCAAGATTGTCACTCCAGCACTACTAGGATCTGTCCTACCAGGTATCACTCGCAAATCTTGTATCGAACTTATGAGAAGTTGGGGATACGAGGTTGAGGAGAGACAAATCTCTATCGACGAATTGCTCAAGGCGGCTAGCGACGGTACGTTGGAGGAGGCTTGGGGTACAGGTACTGCAGCAGTAGTATCTCCTATCGGCAAACTCTTCTACGAGGAAGTTGAATACGTACTATCCGACAACAAGATCGGCGCTCTTACCCAGAGACTCTACGACAACCTCACAGGTATACAATGGGGCAAAGTAGAAGATAATTATGGCTGGAGTTATATAGTTTGCAATGGCTGATTATAAATACAAGCGAATTACACTTTTTGCAGGGCATTACGGTAGTGGCAAGACTAATATAGCAGTCAACTTTGCCCTACGTATGAGAGCAGAAGGCAAGGCAGTCAAGATAGCCGACCTAGACATAGTCAATCCTTACTTTAGGACCAAGGATTCTATGAGAGAACTTAGCGAGGCAGGAGTTGAGTTGATATCTCCTAGTTTTGCCAATACCAACGTAGATTTGCCAGCCCTCCCACAGGAGGTATATAGCATATTTCATCACCCTGACACGTACGCCGTGCTAGACGTAGGTGGAGATGATAGAGGTGCTTACGCACTAGGCAGATACACTCCCTACATACTAGAGGAGGGAGATTACGAGATGATATACGTAGCCAATTTTTATCGTCCACTCACCACTACGGTAGAGGATACTATCGAGGTGATGAGGGAGATAGAGAGTGCTTGTGGTATTAGATTTACTAGCATTATCAACAATTCAAATCTAGGCAATATCACCACCGCGGACACTATCAATGCTACGATTGATAGAGCAGATAGGTTATCTGCTATGACAGGTCTACCACTTATATTTACTACCGTGGTAGACACAGAGGGAGTCAATGCCCCCAACCTGATGAAGTTAAATCTTCAAGAGAAATATTTTGACATCAAGGAGAATTAGTATGCCAAGAGTTAGTTTTAAGACTGATTTGTGCAAGGGTTGTTCACTATGCGTGGACGTATGCCCCAAGCATATATTGAGATTGTCCCCTGACAAACTCAATGCCAAAGGTCACGCTCCAGCAGAGGTGATCGACCAGGACAAGTGTATAGGTTGTGCTTTTTGTGCGACTATGTGTCCTGACTGTGTGATTACAGTAGAGAAGTGAGGTATATATGAGTGACAAAGTTTTAATGAAAGGTAACGAGGCTATTGCCGAGGCAGCCATCAAGGCAGGCTGTCGTCATTACTTCGGTTATCCTATAACTCCACAGACGGAGATAGCAGCATATATGGCTAAGCGTATGCCCAAGATAGGAGGCACGTTTTTGCAAGCAGAGAGCGAGATAGCCGCTATCAATATGGTATATGGTGTAGCAGGAGCAGGTTATAGAGTTATGACCTCTTCATCATCACCAGGTATCTCTCTCAAACTAGAGGGTATATCATATATCGCAGGCGCAGATTTGCCAGCCCTCATAGTCAACGTACAGAGAGGAGGTCCAGGACTAGGTGGTATCCAACCATCTCAATCCGACTATTACCAAGCGACTAAGGGTGGTGGACACGGAGACTATCACTTGATAGTCTACGCTCCAGCATCAGTACAAGAGATGGCAGACTACACTATCAAGGCTTTTGAAGTGAGTGACAAATATAGAGTCCCTGCTATGCTACTAGCAGACGGTACTATGGGACAAATGATGGAGCCTGTCTCCCTCCCAGACGTACCAGTAGTCGAGGTAGACAAGCCATGGGCAGTCAGAGGTACTGGCAAGGCAAGACCTCACAATATTATCAATTCACTATATCTCAATCCAGAGACTTTGGAGAAGACCAACTTCGAGAGATTTGAGAGATATAGACTTATCGAAGAGAACGAGTGCTTGTACGAGGAGTATATGACCGAAGACGCTGACGTGATAGTAGTGGCATTTGGTATAGCAGCCCGTATTAGCAAAAATGCTGTCGTAGAGGCACGCAAGCGTGGACTCAAGGTAGGTATGCTCAGACCTATTACTCTATGGCCTTTCCCAAATAAACCTTTGAGAAAACTAGCCGACACAGCCAAGGGATTCGTATCGGTAGAACTTTCTATGGGACAGATGATAGATGACGTTAGACTAGCGACAGAGTGCAAGAGACCTGTATCGTTGTGCAATCGCACGGGTGGTATGATACCTACTCCAGAGCAGGTATTGGAGAGCATAGAGAAGATGCTCAAGGAGGTAGAGTGATGATAGTTTTTGACAAGCCAAACGCACTTACAGATACACCATTACACTATTGTCCAGGTTGTACTCACGGCATTATCCACAGACTAGTAGCAGAGGCTATGGACGAACTTGATATCGAGGGCAAGACCGTAGGTGTAGCCCCAGTCGGTTGTTCAGTCATGGCATACGACTATTTTGCTTGTGATATGGTAGAGGCTGCTCACGGTAGAGCGCCAGCCGTAGCGACTGGACTCAAGAGGGCTATGCCTGACAATATCATATTTACTTACCAAGGAGACGGAGATCTCGCATCTATCGGTATGGCAGAGACTGTACACGCTGCCACTCGCAATGAGAATATCACCATCATATTCGTCAACAATGCTATATACGGTATGACAGGTGGACAGATGGCGCCTACTTCACTACCAGGACAAGTCACACAGACCTCTCCATACGGTAGAGACGTGTCACTATGTGGACTACCTATCAAGGTTAGCGAGTTGCTATCATCACTAGATGCGCCATACTATATCGAGAGAGTAGCCGTCAACAACGTCAAGAATATTCGCAACGCCAAGAAGGCTATACTCAAGGCTTTTCGCAATCAAGTAGAGGGCAAAGGTTTCTCTCTAGTGGAGGTAGTGTCTACTTGCCCTACCAACTGGGGTATGACTCCTAAGCAAGCGCTAGAGTGGGTAGAGGAGAAGATGATACCATACTATCCTCTAGGCGTATACAAAGACCAAGGTGCAGTTAGCAAGGAGGAAGTGTGATATGACTACACAGATACTTATAGCAGGCTTTGGTGGACAAGGCGTCCTATTCGCAGGCAAATGCTTGGCATACGAAGGTATGTTTGAAAATAAGCAAGTCAGTTGGCTACCATCATACGGACCAGAGATGAGAGGTGGTACAGCCAATTGTAGCGTAATACTTAGTGATGAGCCAGTAGGTTCTCCTATCGTATCTACCCCAGACGTCCTTATAGTTATGAATTCTCCATCTCTAGACAAGTATGAGGATGCTACTGCAGTCGGAGGCAAGATATTCGTAGACAGCGCGCTTATATCTAGAGAAGTTAGACGTAGCGACGTGGATGCATACTACATCCCTGCTACCAAACTTGCTAGTGACCTAGGCATACCTACTCTAGCCAATATGATTATAGTAGGCAAGATGATTAAGGAGACAGCCCTTGTCACCCTAGAGTCTGCTTGCGAGGCTATGAAGAAGGTCGTATCAGCCCGTCACCAGGACTTGCTTGAGGCAAATATCAAGGCTTTGAGCGCCGGATACAACTACGCCGACTAATTATTCATACAAACGAAAAACACTCCTTAGGGAGTGTTTTTATTAGAGAATTTTAATCCAAAACAAAAGTATAGCGCACTATACTTAACTAAAAGTGAATGTAGCGCGCTTTTTATTTTCACAAAAAATCAAGCAATTATAGTGATATTTTCAGCCTTGTGGCTAAAAGTGATATGAAAAACTATTTTGCGTTATATTTTGACTTTCGATCAAAGTTATATTATATTTACCACAACTTTCCCGAAAGGGAAAATAAAACTTTGCGTTAGCAAAATATAACTGCGTAAGCAATA
>JAGBSX010000037.1 GCA_017631635.1 Clostridia bacterium
AGTATCTCAAAATCAGTAAACACTCTCTTGACTTTTGTATTGCCTACGTCAAAACTATATGAATTGATATTAGCACCGTCAAACTTTAATTTCTTATTTAATACAAAAAAGCAATGAAAGTGAGGGTGCCACTTGATACCTTCTCTCGTATACGTTGACGTAATCTCTAGACTTCGTACTGCGCCGACAAATCCGTATCTAGAAAAATCAAATCCTTTAGCCCTGCGCTTAGACTGAAAGTACTGTATAACGTACGCAAATTTTGAATACATTTTGTCCAGAGTAGCACACAAATCATAGTTATAAGGGTCCTTGACGGTGAACGTCACGTGATAGATATCGTGAGTAGTTCTCAACGTGTCTAGTATATCCTCATATTTGTCTTGACGTTTCATAGCGATACGACGTTGACAGTTTATACAAAACAAATCGTGACATAACTGCACTTTTACTACGTCTTTAACTCTAGACTTTCGATAATAGTCTATATCCCAATATCTATAACACTTTCTTATAGAATCGGCTTTTACGAAATACTTGCTACTCATCTTACCAACGGTTTCATTAGCAAGATAGGTATAACACTCACTTATAACGTCGTTGGCTACTGCTTTACGCCTGTTTTTGTGTACCGTATCGTATTGTATTTGTAAGGTATCTATCATACGTAAAGTTTCCCCTTTGTGTGTAGAGTTATTTCTAGTATCTCAAGAGCCTCACGGTAGGGGCTTATTGCCCCTCCGTTTCAGGCTATTTTTATTTGTAATTCTTTTCGTACAAATCAAATATTTTGGTGACTATACGAAGAGCAAAAGTGCGTAGCACGTTAAACTCTTCTTCGGTCTCACAGTCCACCATATACGCCAAAAAAGTATTCAAGTCTTCTACTAGAAAAGATACAAAATCAATGTATTCTGGTATATCAAAAGGACCTTCCAAGCCAATAGAAGACAATATGCTGTCTACCTTATCGAACAATTCATTATCAATCTGCTTTGCCATATGTACTCCTACAACTATTTAGACTCACTAGACTTTTTAGATTGAGGATTAGCAGAGGTATCCTTTGGAGGAAGAACTTCAGCATAAGACTCCATTACCGTCTTACGTCCATTGTAATTCAAATCCACTCCATCATCATTTTTGAAGTATTTAACTTCAATAGGAACTTGAACGTTTCCACACATAACGAAAAAATTGGTAGCAATCTTCTCTTTGCCCTCACTATTAGTATAAGGGACCTTTCTCATCTGCAACTTAACCATGTTTTCCATAACACTTCTCCTTCGGCTATACGCCACAAAAATACTTATTGCAAGCCTAAAAATTAACAAATTAAAATACTTTTAATCACAATTCCTAAGTCTTGCAATTAAAAGTATAATTCACCGTATCAATTAAAAAATAGAGGCTATGATTAGCCTCTTTTTTGTGACAAAAAATCAACTTGTAATCTAGCAATCCTGCTCATTTCTACCTCTACACAACTCCTAGCATTTACTATCAAAAACACCCCTCCTATCAAATAGGATAACATAGGTGTAGTAAATATGAGTGAAATAATAAATGCTACAATCAGTCCTCCTCCTACTATATATCCTAGCATACGGACTACTCGTGCCGTCTTGTACTTGGATTTGCTAAGACCAAGTATCACGCCACTACCGTCTAGTGGATAGCATGGTAATACGTTGTACACCATTAGCCCTAAATTGGATACAAAAAAATGGTATAGTATATCTGCTCTCACTAGTAGGTACGACAAATATGATACTATGGCAAATATACCACTTGCTATAGGTCCTGATATGGACACTATCACCCTATCTATATCTCTACAAGGCATATCTCCTATCAGGGTAGCACCATACGGTTCTAGTCTAATCTCACTAAACAAACATCCTCGATATCTAGATACTACCAAGTGGCTAATCTCGTGTACAAATAGGCTCAACATCATACTAACTAGAGGTAAAATAGCACCTGATATAATCTCAAGTGCTACTAAGCCTATAAATAAAGTGCTGATTTTTAGGCGAACGCCTAATATCTTCATATAGTCACATTGACTAGATTGCTGACAACTTGCGCTATATCGTCAAGTCCTAGATACCTCACAGCCAAATATCCAAAACTAATAGCCAAGCAAATGGCAGTCTGTACTATCAATACGTTGAGAGCACTAAATTTCTTAATTCTCCTAACTTCGTATACGTTTTCGTGAGATTTGCTCTCTGCTATTTCTGTGCCTTTATATCTCATATACTACCTCCAGCATAATATATGCCAAAGGTAGTTATTATATAACTATCGGAGTGTTTTTTAGTCTGTCGGCGTATGCTTTGACGACTATCTCGTACTCCCCGTCTTGATTGACTGATATATTGATATCCACAGTATCTCTACGTACGGACATATAATTGTCTAGCAATGATGATATCTCCGATTTTAGCACCTCTTCAAAGTTGTTGGGAAGGAGCAATTTGTCATGGAGTAGTACGGTCTTTAGACGACTAAGATTTTCTATCCTACCTCTCATCAATATCTCCTCCTCAGTAGTTTTAATTTGCCTAATATCCCCTTGTATGGTGCTGTGTAATCATATATGCGATGCCTACCGTTGACCACGTTGTCAGCAAGTAGCGAAAAAGCATATCTCTCCTCATCACTACCTAGCAATTTCGCTCCATAAGACATAGCGATATACTCCGACTCGGGTATGACTCCTCCTATGTGTGTCTTTAGCAATCTAGAGATATCTACTGGAGACATACACTCTCCCCTAATCACCATATCTCCTCTCACCCTATTGACGACCAAATTGATAGATGATAGATTGTAGGTAGATAATAGAGTAATTACTTTGTCAGCATCACGCAAAGACGAGACCGTAGGATTAACTACCACCAAAGCCTCGCTAGCACTAGATACAGCCCTATGAAAGCCACTCTCTATCCCTGCGGGACAATCTATGAGTACAAAATCATATTTTCCTAGCCTATCTACTACACTCCTAATCTCGGCTGCACCTATCTTTGAATAACTCCCACCTCGTAGTGATGGCAGTACGGATAACGACGGATAATTGACGTCGTGTATAAGTGCTTGTTGAATTCGACATTTTCCCTGTATAACGTCGTATATATCGTAGGTGACCTTATTCTCTAGTCCCATCAGGACGTCAAGATTGTTGAGCCCGACGTCAGCATCAAGCATAACCACCTTCGCTCCTCCTGATGCTAGTTGTGTCCCCAAATTGGCACATACCGTTGTCTTGCCGACACCACCCTTGCCACTCGTGATAACTATTTTGCGTGCCATAGCGTACCTCCATATCGATAATAAGGCAAAACGTAGTGTCATTTATACAAATTTTTGTAATCAGAGGACTAAATTTGTCAAAAAGATAAGGTAGAAGAAAATATGTCTTTACTTTTTGAACAAAAGGTATTATAATAAGGGTATGAAAATAGTATTAGCATCGGCCTCTCCTAGACGCCGACAATTGTTGAAAAAAGTATTTGATAACTTCGAGGTATGCCCCACCGACGCTATAGAGGTGCTATATGGCAAACCATCATACGCCGTGATGCGTACTGCCAAGATGAAAGCAATGGCTTACTTAGGTGATGCAGACCTAGTGATAGCATCTGATACCACCGTATATCTAAACGGTGAGTATCTAGGCAAGCCTACCTCCCGTACTCACGCTATACAGATGTTGACCTCGATGTCAAATACTACTCATAGAGTATATACAGGGGTATGTATCAAATACAAGGGTAAATATCACACCTTCTACGACTGCTCTATGGTGAGATTTAGAAAACTGCCAAAAGAGTTGATAGTAGAATACGTAAACGCAGGCAATAGCGATGGCAAGGCTGGATCGTACGGCATACAAGACGGCAATACGGACGACGGTTTTGTAAAATATTATAAAGGTAGTTATGACAATATAGTAGGTCTACCTACCGAAAAATTGATAAGGGTACTAAATGATATGGGGATACCCACCAAGGAGGAATAATGAATCTAATAGAATTGGCAGTTGACCTAGGTAGTGCAAATACTACTATTTACCAAAAAGGCGTAGGTATAGTACTAAAAGAACCTACTGTAGCCATCGTTCAACATTCCCAAAAAACTACTCTCAAATACGTGGGAAACAAAGCCAAACAGTTGATTGGCAAAACCCCTGACAATATGAGCGTCGTATACCCTATCAGAGAAGGTCTAGTAGTCAACCCTCCCGTCGCTGTGGCTCTAATGCGTGAATATCTATCTCGCATAGTACCCGAAGGATTGTTTCGCAAGCAAGTGCGCATACTAGCCACTATCGATAGCGGGGCTACCGTCAATGAGCGTAGGTCTATAGAGAGTGTATTTCACCTAGCAGGATATACCGACGTAGTCATAGTAGATTCGCCACTAGCAATGAGCAGATGTATACCTCATTCTACAGGTCTAGTAGTCGATATGGGAGCAGGTACTACACAAGCAAGCATAGTGTCAAGCGAAGGCATTATCGCAGGTCTGAGTGTAAATATATCTGGAGATAGTATAAATAATGAGATAAGTGATTATCTACTAGCATCAAAACATCTAAAAACAGGTCCTTATACTGCCGAAAAGATAAAATTGTCTATCGCTAGTATGTATGACAACGATATATCAGATATGGAGATATCCGGTATAGATACTATCACGGGGAGCGCTGTCAAATGCACTTTGACGGCATCCGACCTATACCCTATCATCAAGCCTACTATCGACGATATATGTCAAGTCATCACTACTGCCCTCAATCAATCTCCTGCAGATATGCTCGAGCAAATATATGATGCAGGTATATATTTGTGCGGTGGAGCATCTCTACTAGTAGGACTAAAAGAATATATAG
>JAGBSX010000038.1 GCA_017631635.1 Clostridia bacterium
CAGACTCTACGTATATGAGGTCGTCAAGTCCTGCTTTTGACACTTTGTCTTTGAGTATAAACTCTGCCATAGGGCTACGACATATATTTCCTAAACAAATAAATAGAACTTTCTTCATGTATTCTCCATAACAATATTTGTGAATTTAGATACTGGTGACAGATATCTCTTGCTTTAGTCTTATATAGTCGCTTTTTTGCATTGGTAGAGTACCTTTGGTTAGGGTATGGCTACTGCCTGCTGATACAGCGTTAATCAGAGTGGAGGTGTGATCAAATCCATTGAGATAACTATATATATATCCTGCTATCATAGAATCTCCTGCGCCTACCGTACTGATAGTGTCAAGTAGGGGAGATTTTGCGTAGATACAAGTTTGATTATTGATAAGTATAGCCCCTGTTTTATCTAGAGAAATTAATATATTCTGCACGCCATAGTTCAACAATTGTTTGGCGTGAGAGGATATCTCCTCTGCATTGTCATACGTCTCGCCTAATATTTTGGCTAGTTCGTATCTATTTGGTTTGATGAGTATAGGCTTTTGTTTGAGTATATCGTGTATGTCCGTAGGGTAGGTGTCTAGCACGAAGGGGATAGTTAATCTAGATATGATTTTGAGCAGATAACTACTATCAATCTCTGGTGGTAGACTGCCTGAAATTAGCGCTATGTCGTGAGTTTTTGTCAATCTTGACACTTCGTCCAATAGCAATAATTGAGAGTTTTTGTCCGGTGAAAAACCTCTCTCGTTTTTCTCTGTGATATCTCCGTTATCGCATATGATTTTTAGGTTAGTGCGAGTGTGAGGAGACGAGGGTATTAGTCTATTTGCGATACCTCTACTAGATAGCATATCGTCATATTGAGAGTATTCTTGTTCTCCTACGAAACCTAGCACCGTAGAATGCACTCCTAGTACCGATAGTGTGACGGCAGTATTGATGGCTTTGCCACCATAGGAGATAGTGATAGGAGTATTATTCTCTTTGACGTATTTATCTATGGCAGGATTTAGACAAATGCATAGTACCATAACTTTCCTCGCTCGTATTTTTTTTGAAATTATAACAAATCAAGTTAATTTTGGCAAATAAATATAGACAATTTATTATTTGTGACAATTTTACTTGTAAAATTTGCAGAAGTTTTGTATAATCAAAAATAGGTGAATTATGAATAAGATTGTGTTATTAGATTCCAATAGTTTGCTCAACAGAGCATATTACGCGATAAATATGGGTATGACAGATAGTATGGGTAGACCTACAAATGCAGTCTACGGATTTACTACTATGTTGCTCAAGATTATCAACGAATTGCAACCTACGCATATAGTTGCTACTTTTGACGTGCACGCTCCTACCTTCCGTAAGAAAAAGTGCGATTATTATAAGGCTACTCGCAAGCCTATGCCTGAGGACCTACGTCCACAAGTAGATATGATCAAAGATTTGTTGCGTGCTATGTCTATACCTGTATACGAGTGTGCAGGTTGGGAAGCAGACGACGTGTTGGGTACTTTGAGCGACAAACTTGATGGTCACAAAATCATAGTGACAGGAGATAGAGATAGCCTACAATTGGTATCAAACGACACGACCGTCTGGCTCACCAAAAAGGGTATTAGTGAAGTTATTGAATATACCCCCGATAGACTAGCCCAAGATGGACTCACGCCAAATGCTATTATCGAATTGAAGGCTTTGATGGGAGATGCATCCGACAATATAAAAGGTGCACCTGGCGTAGGTGAGAAGACTGCTATGAATCTTATCAAAGAGTATGGCAATATTGACAATATTTATGCCAATTTATCTCTGATAAAAGGTGCTCTCTACACCAAGTTGGCTGACAACAAAGATATGGTGTACGAATCAAAATGGTTGGCTACCATAGTCAAAGATGCTCCTATTGATATAGACGTAGATGCTATGAGGCTTCGCTATCCATTTGATAGTGCAGTCAAGACTATGATGGAGGGATTATCATTTAAGTCACTCATAGGTAGGTTGGCTTTTGAAAACAAACACGACAGCGTACAACTAGATAGAACTACCAAAGAGTTGGCATCTTTAGATGATATAGCAAATCTTTGTGATGGACTGGCTATACTAGAGTGTGTAGACGGTATCCACGTATCTACTGACGGTATGTGTGATATGCTCATCAAAATACGCAGGTCATTATTGGACGAAGGTGTAGATTATACTGAGGCAGTAGAGGCTTTGCTCACCAAGAAAGGGATAATATTTCACGACAAATCTGCCTTTTTGAGAAAAAGTGGATTGTCATACTCTTATGATTGCCAAGACGTGCATATAGGAGCATACATCATAGATAGCAAAAATAATTATGAAAAATTTGAAGAGTTAGTACTAGAGTACGGTGAAGACGTCCAGTACCCTGCAGCAGCGCTATATATGATATGGCAAGAGGTGTCTGACAAACTCAAAGAGAGTGGTATGTACGACTTGTACAAAGATATCGAATTGCCTCTAGCAGACGTATTGCTAGACGTAGAGAGAGTTGGCTTTAGGGTGGATAAGGATATCCTAGATGAGATAAATGAGGAGTACACTCTAGAACTAGCACAATTGACGGAACAAATCTATGAGTTGGCAGGGGAGAAATTTAACATAAATTCTCCTATGCAATTAGGCAACTTGTTGTTTGAAAAGTTAAAATTACCTGGTGGCAAGAAGACCAAGACGGGTTTTTCTTCTAGTGCAGATATATTAGAAGGTATCATAGATTTGCATCCTATAGTACCTCTGATACTCAAGTATCGTCAATTGAGTAAACTAAAGAGTACTTATCTCGATGGTATTTTGCCTCATTTGGATGCTAATTTGAGAGTGCATACCTGTCTCAAACAAACTCAAACTGTGACGGGACGATTGTCTTCTACCGAACCTAATTTGCAAAATATCCCAGTCAGAGACAAAGAAGGAGAACGTATCAGACGTATGTTCGTAGCGTCTGAGGGCAATAAGTTGGTCGTGGCTGATTATTCCCAAATTGAATTGCGATTACTAGCACATTTTAGTCAAGACCAAGGACTGGTGGATGCATACAATCAAGGTGATGACGTGCATTCTGCTACTGCGGCGGCAGTTAACGGTGTGGATATTAGCCAAGTCACTCCAGATATGCGTAGGCGAGCAAAAGCCGTTAATTTTGGTATCATATATGGCATTAGTGGTTTTGGTCTAGCCAACAATATAGGCGTATCTCCCAAGCAGGCCAATGAATTTATTGAAAAATATTTTGACACCTACAAAAAAGTCAAGCAATATATGACTGACTGCGTAGAGATAGCCAAAGAAAAGGGCTACGCCACCACTCTACTAGGTCGTATTCGCAAGATACCAGAACTCAAATCTACCAATAAAAACATACAATCATTTGGAGAGAGAGCGGCTATGAATATGCCTTTACAAGGTACTGCCGCTGATATTATCAAAGTGGCTATGCTCAAAGTCTCCAAAGCACTAAAGGATAACAATTTGAGTGCAAAATTGATACTTCAGGTTCACGACGAATTGATAGTGGATGCTCCTGTAGGAGAGGTGGATATTGTAAAACAAATTTTGAGTGACTGTATGTCAAATGCAGTTAATTTGATAGTGCCATTAGTGGCAGACGTCGGTGTAGGCGACAGTTGGTACGAGGCGAAATAATGAGGATAGCAATCACAGGCATAATAGGTAGTGGAAAGAGCACGGTAATCAACCTACTCAAAGAAGTAGGGGAGTTTTGTGTGTCTTGTGATGAGATAAATTCACAACTTCTACTAGATTCTGCTTATATAAACAAATTGCAATCGGTATTTCCTAGCGTAGTAGTAGGTGGCGCGATAGACAAAGTTAAGTTGGCAAAGAGAGTATTTGGAGATAATGAGGCTATCGAGATTCTTGAGAGTATTGCTCACCCTTTGATTATGGACAAATTAGTGTCTCTAACCGACGGCGACGGACTGTATTTTTGCGAAGTACCTACTCTAAATAGCATTTATGCAGAACTCTTTGACGAGATATGGTATGTAGACAGTCAAGAAGACGTTATGATAAGTAGAGTGCGAGATAGAGACGGTCTATCAGAGGGAGAAGTATTGTCTAGGCTCAGAGCACATGACAAATATAGAGGAATAAAACAACAAGCAACACTCATAATACATAATGACTCAGATTTATCAAATCTAAAGAGTCAAGTGTATGGAGAGTTAGGCTTATTAAAGAGAAGATTTGCAAAATTATATTAATTATTACGACTGTCATCATATTCACAGTTTTAGTTGTGGGTATATACGCTATATTTGATGATAAGTACAGGATAGATTATTGTGATGAGATAATTTTATTATCTCAAAAGTATAATGTTAGCCCGTATCTAATATATGCTACTATATTCGTGGAGAGTGGTTGGAACGAGGTGGCTATCTCCTCTAAGGGTGCAGTAGGGCTTATGCAAATTATGCCTAGCACGGCTGAATACGTAGCAGGCATATACAATATAAAATACGAGCATTTAACTAGTCCGTTGACAAATATTCATTTGGGTACGGCGTATCTGTCTTATTTAAGCAAAAAATTTGATTTGAACTGGACTATAGTAGCCTACAATGCCGGGGAGACTATCGTGAATACTTGGATAAAAGACGGTGTCACTTTGGCGAATATTCCATATCCCGAAACGGCAAAATATTTGATCAAGATACACTCTGCTATGCGTATTTATCAAAGGAGATATATTTTACAATAGGAGTATTATGAATTACGAAAAAATTATTCTCAAGACAGCGCTAAAAACTATACTTGTATTAATACTCTCGATAAGTATTTTATTTTTTGCTACAGGCTTGCTTGCTCCTGGCGTGATAGGAGATTTTACATATAGATTAGGGCTAACTTCGATTAGTGTACCGTACACAAAAGCACAATACGAATATACCAAAGACATCAACGATTTGGTTACCCTCATAGATAGAGCATATCATATAGATGATTATCAGACTGTAGTAGATTATGCTGATGATATGTTTGAGCACGAGCATTATCTAGATTACGTTGATTATGAAATGGCTCAAAACAATATCAATTATGCACAATATTTGAGTGGTATCTACGTATTGTCTTTACTTGAGATAGGAGATAGCGATACTGCTACGGATATAGTTGTCTCAAATACCAAGATTGTCGTTAAAAATGGGGAGATTATCTACACCAACGTCATCAAATATTTGGTGGCAGGTATAGACAAATATCAACCTTCTAATGAGAAGCGATCTGATATGAACGAATTTATCAATTTACATAGAATTAACGTGATTGCCACAGGGGATATATCCCTCATAGCAGACTACGAATTGGATTATCAAGTTATTTTCAATAATTTGAGAGGGGGAAATGAATAAAACAAGTTAGACTGCACATAATTATCATACACAAGGAGGTAATTATGAGAAACGATAACGTGTGTTGTGACGTATGTAGTTGCAAGTTTAATCTAAATGGCTGTGAGTGTACACTCAATAAAATTAAGATTAGCGATGGTAGTGGAGATAAGCACTACTGTAGCAGTTATGAGTGTGATAGACCTTACAATCCCGACTGTAACTGTGGATGTCGTTAAAAAAAACGGATTTGCATTTCGCAAATCCGTTTTTATTATTGCCCCGAGGCTATGTAGGTAGTATCCATTAGCACTTAGGATGACCGCAACCGCAACAACCAGAGCATAGCAAAAGTAGGATGATAGGTAAGATGCAACCACAATTGTTTGACATACTACCACAACCATTGCCACAGCATAGCAACAAAATGAGTATCCATACGATACAATCACAGCCCATTTGTCCATTAAAACCGTTCATAGTATTATTACCTCCATAAGATAATTGAGATATTACTCTCTACTTTAACATATTCTAAAAATATTCAATTGGTTACTCATATTCGCTATAGTTGTAGCATATATTTGATAATTGAGGTATTTTTATGAAATGGTTCAAAGGTTTGATAGCGTTATTGCCTACATCTGCGCTAGTACTTGTGATAGGCGTAGTACCTACTATGTGGATAGACAAATATTTGTCAAATATCTCCTCCATAATATTACCATCTTTCGCGATAAGTGGTCTGTGGTATCAGTTTGCATTGGGCTTTTGCATGTTGCTGATAGATTTTTACGCTGTTTGCTTGGTGGTACATAATAGCAAAATCAAATCGTATATTCTACTAGGTGTAGCCGTTCTTATGCATAGCATAGGCATATATTTTACATTTGTATTTAGCATACCGATAGTTGCTCTACTGTGTGCAGTAGTAGGGGTGGCAAGTTTTGCGATTATTTATCTAGATAGAAGTAATAAAAATATTTTTTTGGATATAATTTTAGTGATTATTCTAATTTATTATCTATATGCATTTTCTTTGGCGTACACAATATTTATGATAAATTGATTTTTTGCTAAAAATATCAATATTTACTTGTATTTATTATACAAGTTTGGTATAATATCAAAGATAAAGTACAGATTCGATGGGTATTCTTAGAAACTCAAACGGAGGTATTATGAATTCTAACAAACGCACTCAAGGTTTGGTTCGCTACGCTATGATAGCGGCAGTCGTACTAGTGGGTATATTGATAGACACTATCATATCTGCTAGTCTACCTGTTGCCACCGCTATCGCATCTATATTGACTGTATCGGCAATATGTCAGATATTTTCTCTTAGGGAGTCTATATTTGCAGGTTTTTGCTTTGGTTTATATAGTATGATTAGAGCGATTATCAAACCTAATTTATTGCAAACTTTGGCTAGCGCAGAGTTTTGGACGTCATTTATTAATCCTATAGTGTCCGTATTGCCTAGAGTCCTGATGGGTATAGTGATATACCTAGTATTCAAGGCATTTGACAAGATTTTTTCTCGTTCGGACAAGCCTATAATCAACAAATATTTGGCGTCAGCATTAGCCACCACTTCTGGTACTATTACCAATACCGTCTTGGTATTGTCTATGATGGCTCTTATGAAATTTATAACGCAAGGGCTATTGGAACTAAATATTATCGTCACTTTGTTTAGTTTTAACTTTATTATTGAGTTAGTTGTAGCGATTATAGGAGTACCGTTGCTTACTTGGGGATTGAGGAGAGCGTTTAAGCGAGGAGGTGTACAGTTATGATATTAGTTATGGACGTAGGTAATACCAACGTCAAACTAGGAGTTTACGACGGTGATAGGTTGGCGCATACCTGGAGAGTATCGTCAAATATTACTCGTACTGCTGACGAATATGGTATAGATATCATCAATTTGTTCAAGAGTGTGGACGTAGATCCATCTTTCGTAGAAGGTGTGATTATGTCATCAGTTGCTCCATCTCTCAATTATACTTTGGAGCATATGTGTAAATATTACTTTAAGTCCAAAAAACTGCTTATGGTAGGTCCTGGTCTCAAGACTGGACTAAATATCAAGTATACCAACCCTAGCGAGGTAGGAGCAGACCGTATAGTCAATGCAGTAGCCGCCTACAATCTATATGGAGGCCCTACTATATACGTCGATTTTGGTACGGCGACTACGTTTGGAGTAGTATCGCAGACAGGAGAGTTTTTGGGAGGTGCTATAGCACCTGGTATCAAGAGTAGTATGGAATCACTTATCAACAATACTGCAAAGTTGCCTAGGATAGAGTTAACCAAGCCAAAAAATGCTATCAACAAGACAACCGTCACGAATATGCAAGCAGGTCTTATATATGGTTTTACAGGACTTGTAGCGAATATAATCAAACAAATGAAAAAAGAATTGGGACTAGAGGACGTCACGGTAGTGGCCACGGGTGGATTGAGCGAACTAGTAGACAAAGAAGAGACTGGCATCACGCACATAGACCGAACTTTGACACTCAAAGGACTCAAGATGATATACGATATGAATAACTAAGGAGGCAATATGAAAAAAGTTGGAGTAGCCCTACTAGGATTAGGTACAGTAGGTGGTGGTACATACAGAATATTAGAGGCAAATCGCGAGATGATCAAGAAGTATCAAGGAGTTGATTTGACCGTAGAGCACGTATTAGAGAAAAATTTGGAGCGTTGCAAGCAACTAGGAGTAGACGAATCAATAGTATCTACCGATATCAACAACGTGCTAAACAATCCTAAGATTAAGATTGTGGCAGAATTTTTTGGTGGTATAGAGCCTGCCAAGACTTTTTTGATCAAATCACTAGAAGCAGGCAAGAGTATAGTCACCGCAAACAAGGAGTTGGTTGCTAAATACTGGCACGAGCTAGAGGTAGCAGCCAAGAAAGGCAAAGCAGGTATATACTTCGAGGCTAGTTGCGTAGGTGGAGTACCTATCATACGTACGTTGATAGAGGGTATGCAAGGCAACAATATACAGTCTATCAAGGGTATCGTCAATGGTACTACCAACTATATACTTACCAAGATGGCAGATACAGGCGCTAATTATGCAGATGCTTTACGTGAGGCTCAAGAACTCGGCTATGCCGAATTCAATCCTACCGCAGATGTAGAAGGATATGACGCTAGCTACAAATTGAGTATACTATCATCACTAGCATTTCGTACCAAAGTGCCTCTAGACAAAGTATCTAGAGAAGGTATATCCACTGTCAAGGTAGAGGATATAGAGTATGGCAAAGAGTTGGGTATGACACTCAAACTGTTGGCTATAGGCAAAAATACTAATGGCAAGATAGAGGCTAGAGTACATCCTACTTTTGTGGAGAATTCTTCTCAACTAGCCCTTGTCAAAGGTTCGTTTAATGCTGTGTCCGTAGTAGGAGATGCTGTCGGCGAGATAATGGAATACGGCAGGGGTGCAGGAGATTTGCCTACTGGTAGCGCTATCGTTAGCGATATAGTGTATGCCGCTCTCAAGACCAGACATACCTTGTCTAATTTTAACAATACCACCGACCAAGTATCAAACCGAAAGTTTATATTTGATTATGTCACAGAGAATTATTTGAGGGTAGACGTAGGGCTAGGAGCAAATCCAAATGCTGTCGTATCCCTACTCAAAAAACACGGTGTCAAACTATCCAACGTGTCTATCAAACCACTAGAGGATAAAGTATCTATAGTTATGTTGACCGAGAGCATCAAGGATAGTAAACTAAACAATGCAATTTCACTACTATCAAGTATATCGGGAGTTATAGGACTACAAGCACGTATTCGTATAGAGAGATAACTATGCAAAGATTTGAATTACACGCACCATACTCGCCTTGTGGAGACCAACCTCAGGCGATAAGTAGCCTTGTAGACGGTATCAATGACGGATACCGTACGCAAGTGTTATTGGGTGTCACGAGTAGTGGCAAGACGTTCACTATGGCAAACGTAATACAGCAGGTTCAAAGACCTGCTCTTGTCATAGCGCACAACAAGACTCTTGCCGCTCAATTGTGTAATGAGTTTAGAGAGTTTTTTCCAAAAAATAGAGTAGAATTTTTTGTTAGTTATTACGATTATTATCAACCTGAGGCTTATCTGCCACGCACGGATACTTATATCGAAAAAGACCTATCTATCAATGATGAAATAGACAAATTGCGACATTCTGCCACTAGTTCGCTATGCGAAAGAAGAGACGTTATAGTGGTGGCATCAGTATCCTGCATATATGGTCTAGGCGCGCCTACCGAATATTACAAGATGGCGCTATCCTTGAGACCAGGTATGCAGATAGAGAGAGACGTACTACTACGCAATCTCGTAGATAGGCAATACAAGAGGTCGGATATTGATTTTGTACGTTCGACCTTTAGAGTGAGGGGAGACGTCGTAGAGATATTTCCATCATCAAATAGCGAAGTGACTATCAGGGTAGAGTTTTGGGGAGATACTATAGATTGTATTACTGAAAATGATTTGGTGACAGGTAAAAAATTGTCAACTCTAGACCACGTAGTTATATTTCCGGCATCACACTACGTCATAGATAGCGATATCAAAGAACAAGCGCTAAATCAAATATCAAATGATATGCACTCTCAGGTTGATTACTTTGCAGAGAGAGACAAACTTATAGAGGCTCAACGTATCAGAGAGAGAGTATGCTATGATATGGAGATGATCAGAGAGGTAGGATATTGCTCTGGTATTGAGAATTATAGTAGATATTTTGACGGTAGACAGCCCGGACAAGCACCATATACATTGCTTGACTTTTTCCCTGATGATTTTATCACTTTTATAGATGAGTCACATATGACTATACCTCAGATAAGGGGTATGTACAATGGAGACAAGTCTCGCAAGACAAACTTGGTAGATTATGGTTTTAGACTACCTTCGGCGTATGACAATAGACCGCTGACATATTACGAATTTGACGATAGATTAGGTCAAATCGTGTGCGTATCGGCTACGCCTGCCAAGTACGAATTAGAGCAAGCCTCAAACGTAGCAGAACAACTCATTAGACCTACAGGACTATTAGACCCGATAGTAGAGGTGAGACCTATCAAAGGTCAAATCGACGATATACTAGGCGAGACTGACAAGGTTGTAGCAGAGGGAGGTAGGGTGTTGATAACCACTCTCACCAAGAAAATGGCAGAATCTTTGACCGAATTTTTGAGAGGTCAAGACAAAAAAGTCAAATATATGCACTCAGATATAGATACTCTAGAGCGTATAGAGATAGTCAATGGATTGAGAAACGGTGATTTTGACATATTGGTAGGTATCAACTTACTACGAGAAGGACTAGACTTGCCAGAAGTAAAATTGATAGTCATATTAGACGCTGACAAAGAAGGATTTTTGCGTAGTGAGACTTCTCTCATCCAAACGATAGGCCGTGCTGCGAGAAATAGTGAAGGTAGAGTTATAATGTATGCCGACACTATCACAGATTCGATGGATAGGGCTATCAAGGAGACTGCTAGACGACGTCAAATACAAGACGACTACAACAAGGCAAATTCTATAGTCCCCAAGACAATAGTCAAACCTATCAAAAATACTCTAGAGATTACTCACAAAGTTAATGAAAATGTCAATAATATGTCGTTCAACGACATAATCAAAGAAATCGAGAGACTAAAAGGACTCATGAACGTAGCATCTTCTACGCTAGATTTTGAGAAGGCTATCAAGTTGAGAGAAGATATCGCTACACTCAAGAAAATGTTAAAAGATTAGAAGTATGGATAAGTTTATACACATCAAAGGAGCAAGAGTAAACAACCTCAAGGACATAGAATTGTCGATACCTAGAGACAAACTTGTGGTTTTTACAGGTCTTAGCGGTAGTGGCAAATCTTCATTAGCGTTTGACACCCTGTTTGCAGAGGGACAGCGCAGATATATGGAGAGTTTGTCTTCGTATGCTAGACAATTTTTGGGACAAATGGACAAGCCTGACGTCGATTATATAGACGGGCTAAGTCCAGCGATTTCAATTGACCAAAAAACCACCTCCAAAAATCCTCGTTCTACCGTAGGTACAATCACGGAGATATACGACTACCTTCGTCTCTTGTATGCGAGAGTAGGCACTCCACATTGTCCTAATTGTGGCAAGGAGATTAGCCAACAAACGGTAGACCAGATATATGATAAGATTTGCGAATATCCAATAGGTTCAAAACTCATGATACTAGCACCTGTGGCTAGGGGAAAAAAGGGAGAATATACCAAACTCCTCCAATCTTTTAAAAAAAATGGATACGCTAGAGCCAAGATAGACGGAGAGATAGTCTCTCTAGACCAAGATATCAAACTAGAGAAAAATATCAAACACAATATATCCATAGTCGTCGATAGACTTGTAGTCAAAGAAGATATGGGTAGCAGACTGGCAGACAGTATCGAAAATGCTATCAAGATATCCGATGGTATCGTAGTAGTAGACTGTGACGGAGTAGAGAATATTTTTTCTACAAAATACGCTTGCCCAGACTGCGAAATCTCACTAGAGGAGATGACTCCTAGATCATTTAGTTTTAATAGTCCATTTGGAGCGTGTCCAGAGTGTCTAGGTCTTGGCTTTAAAAATGAATTTGCTCCAGAATTACTCATCAGAGATCCAAAGAAATCTGTCAACGAAGGAGTTGTCAGAGTGTCTGGTTGGAATATGGAGATGGGTACTATCACAGATGGATTGTTTAGAGCATTAGCCAAACACTATTCGTTTAGTTTAGATACACCTTTTGAAGATTTGCCTGAGCGAATTCAAAATATATTGTTATATGGCAACAACGGAGAGGAGATAGAGGCTGTCTATACATCAAAATTGAGACAGACTACCTATAGGACTTCCTTTGAGGGTGTTATCCCCAATTTGATGCGTAGGTACAACGATACTCAATCTGAGTACGTCAAAAATGAACTTAGCAAATTTTTCCACGTCAAGCCTTGTAGTTGTTGTGGTGGCAAAAGACTAAAAAAAGAAGTGCTAGCCGTCACGGTAGGTGGCAAAAATATTCACGAGTTTTGTGATATGCCAGTTCTCAATTCGCTACAATTTGCAGAAAATCTATCTCTTACAGATACGCAAATGCTAATCGCGAGACAAATACTCAAAGAGATAAATGCTAGACTAAATTTTCTCAAAGACGTAGGACTAGGATATCTCACTTTGACGCGTAGTAGCGCTACTTTGTCTGGTGGAGAGGCGCAACGAATTAGGTTGGCTACCCAGATAGGTAGTGGGCTCACAGGTATATTGTATATATTAGACGAGCCTAGCATAGGACTACACCAGAGAGACAATGACAAGTTGATAGCCACTTTGAAAAAATTGCGTGATCTTGGCAATACCCTTATAGTAGTAGAGCACGACGAAGATACTATCAAATCGGCTGATTATGTAGTGGATATAGGACCTAGAGCAGGTATTCACGGTGGCGAACTTGTGATAGCGGGTACGGTTGACGAAGTGATTGCCAATCCAAATTCTATCACAGGACAGTATTTGAGTGGCAAGAAGTATATACCAGTACCAACTACTAGGAGAGCCCCAGACGGCAGATATTTGCGTGTAAAAGGTGCTAGTCAAAACAATCTCAAAAATATCGACGTAGATATACCAGTCGGCTTGCTAAACGTTGTCACGGGAGTATCTGGATCGGGCAAGAGTAGTTTGGTAAACGGTATACTTTATCCTATGCTTGCTACCAAATTAAATAACAATAGAACACTTATCGAAGGCAAATGTGATGGTATCGAAGGTATAGAGCATTTCGACAAGGTGATAGAGATTGACCAGAGCCCTATAGGGCGTACACCTAGGTCAAATCCCGCTACTTATACCGGTGTATTTACCGCTATTAGAGAGTTGTTTGCATCTACGATAGACGCCAAGGCCAAAGGCTACAATATGGGTAGATTTAGTTTTAACGTAAGTGGTGGTAGGTGCGAGCATTGTGCTGGAGACGGTGTCAAGAAGATAGAAATGCACTTTTTGTCAGACGTCTACGTCCCTTGTGAAGTGTGCAAAGGCAAGAGGTACAATAGAGAAACTCTAGAAGTCAGATACAAAGGTAAGAATATCTACGAAGTACTCGAGATGACTATAGATGAGGCTTGTGAATTTTTTGAGAATATACCATCTATATACTCCAAGATTAAGACCTTGAGAGATATAGGATTAGGTTATATCAAATTGGGACAACCTGCTACCACATTGTCCGGTGGAGAGGCACAGAGAGTCAAACTGGCTACCGAATTGTCAAAGAGAAGCACAGGCAAGACTATCTATATACTTGACGAACCTACCACAGGACTGCACACGGACGACGTTGCCAAACTGATAGATATGCTACAACGCTTAGTGTCTAGTGGCAATACTGCCGTCGTAATAGAGCACAATCTTGACGTAGTCAAGGTGGCTGATTACATCATAGATCTAGGACCAGAGGGTGGAGAAGGCGGTGGTAGAATTATCGCCACAGGTTCGCCAGAAGAAGTTGTAAAAAATCAAAGTAGTTTTACAGGTATATATCTAAAGACAAAATTGGAGGAGCACTTATGAATAATATCAAAAAATTAGCAAAAAGATGGTTTATTGATGCGTTTTCAGGTATGGCGCAAGGTTTGTTTTGCACCTTAATAGCAGGTACTATATTGGCGCTGATAGCCAAGTTGATAGGACTCGATACCTACGTAGGTGGTTTGATAAATTCTATCGCCAACGTAGCCAAGACTCTGATGGGCGCAGGTATAGGCATAGGTATAGCCAATTCGCTAAAAGCCCCAAAATTAGTCATGTTTTCGGCAGGTGTGACTGGCTTTGTCGGTGCATTTTCAGACAAGATAATAGCGGGGACTTTTGCGCTATCTCTAGGAGCGCCAGGTAATCCTATCGGCGCTTACGTAGTAGCATTGTTCACCATCGAGATAGCGCTCTTATATGCAGGCAAGACAAAGTTGGACATCATATTAGTACCACTAGGTATGATGATATTGACTGCTTTGGGTGTGTATCTAGCATGGCCTTTCATATGGTTGATTACCCAACTTAGCAACCTAATCGAGATAGCTACCGAGGCTACTCCATTTGTGATGGGCATAGTTATATCCGTAATAATGGGTATACTACTCACTATGCCTACTTCTTCGGCTGCTATTTGGGTAGCGATAGCATCTGCAAATACATCTGATGCTATGTTGATAGCAGGTGGAGCAGCTGTAGTAGGATGCGCTTGTCATATGATAGGATTTGCCGTGAGTAGTTATAGAGAAAATGGCTTTGGTGGATTGATAGCGCAGGGACTAGGTACGAGTATGCTACAAATACCAAATATAATGCGAAAACCTATCATTATGCTCCCTGAGATAATTGCTAGTGCAATATTAGGACCTATAGCGACTACCGTCTTTGCCTTAAAATGTACTGCATCAGGCGGAGGTATGGGAACTTCGGGACTAGTAGGTATGTTTGGTGTGCTAGATGCAACTACGGACGTCAACGCAATCACGTGGATAGGTATTGTCTTATTGTTATTTGTATTGCCTGCACTTATCACTTGGATAATTAGTGAGTTTATGCGTAAAAAAGGAATAATCAAATACGGAGATATGTCCTTAGATATTTAAAAAATGTATTTGACAATACGCACAAAAGTGTTGTATAATTAAATTGCTAGCAGTATGTAGCATATATAAAGGGGTGAAAATATGAATAAAAGTGAATTTATCAAGGAAATTGCTAATAAGACAGGTTTTACTGTCAAGCAAGCTTCTGAAGCGTGTGACGCTTTCATTAGCGTAATCAAAGACGCTATGAAGAGTGGCGAAAAGTTAAGCATTACAGGATTTGGCTCATTTGAAGGCAAGTTTAGACCTGCTAGAGAGGCTATCAATCCTGCGACGGGAGATCGCATCTCTCTACCAGAAACTAGGATACCCGCATTTAAGCCAGCTAAACTTCTAAAAGAAGAGCTAAACAAATAATGAAGGTTGGGCTGTCGCCTATCGACAGCCCACATTTTTTTTGAGATATGGTACATATAGGTAATGATTGGGATAGTATATTAGCATCAGAATTTGATAGCGACTATTATAGACAGTTGCGTGATTTTTTGGTGCAAGAATATCGCACTCAGACGATATATCCTAGTATGTATGACATATTTAATGCATTTAAATCTGTGGCTTATAGCGACGTAAAAGTGGTTATATTAGGCCAAGACCCTTATCACGGCGAAGGTCAAGCGCACGGCTTGTGCTTTTCGGTCAAAGAGGGTGTGAAGAATCCTCCATCTTTGCAAAACATATTTAAAGAATACACTGCCGACCTAGGATATTCTATGCCGAGTAGTGGTTGTTTGCAAAAGTGGGCAAACAACGGTGTATTGTTGTTAAACACCGTGCTTACCGTTAGGGCTGGACAAGCATTTTCGCATACCAAGAGAGGTTGGGAGACGTTTACCGACAACGTTATCAAAAAATTGAACGAGAGACAAACTCCTATGGTGTTTTTATTGTGGGGAGGACCTGCTAGGAAGAAAGCGCAACTTATTACCAACCCTAGACATCTTATACTGGAGTGTGCGCACCCTAGTCCCCTATCTGCATACAATGGATTTTTTGGATGCAAGCATTTTACAAGAGCAAATGAGTTTTTGAGTGAGAACAATATAGGTGAGATAGACTGGAAACTTGACTAAATCAGAGGTACATATGAGTAAATTAGGATTTGACAACGACAAATACATAAAATTGCAGTCTGAGAGTATACGCAAGCGTATCGCTATGTTTGACAACAAATTGTATCTAGAATTTGGTGGCAAATTGTTTGATGATTACCACGCGTCTAGAGTATTGCCTGGCTTTTCTCCAAATGCCAAGATACACATATTGACAGAACTAAAGGATCAAGCAGAGATTATATTTGTAATTAGTGCAGGAGATATCGAACGTAACAAAATTCGTGCTGATTTTGGTATTACTTACGATATGGACGTTATGCGCCTTATGGACAATCTACGTAGACTAGGTATATATATCAACAGCGTAGTTATTACTCAATATGCCGGTCAACCTCAAGCAGACGTATTCAAGCGCAAATTGGAGATGAGAGGAGAGAGAGTATACGTCCATCGTCATACCAAAGGATATCCTACCGACGTCAATACTATCGTAAGTGACGAGGGATACGGCGCTAATCCATATATTGAGACGACTAGACCTCTAGTAGTAGTCACAGCACCAGGACCAGGTAGTGGAAAACTCGCTACATGTCTATCTCAAATGTATCACGAATACAAAATGGGTATTAAGTCTGGATATGCTAAATTTGAGACTTTCCCTATATGGAATATACCACTCAAACATCCTGTCAATATCGCTTATGAGGCTGCTACTGCTGATTTGGGAGATTTTAACGTAATAGACAGTTATCATCTAGAGGCATACGGTCATAGTAGTGTCAACTACAATAGGGATATAGAAGTGTATCCCGTTCTAAAGAACATATTGACCAAAATAACAGGAGACGACTCCCTATACAAATCTCCTACAGATATGGGTGTAAATATGGCTGGCTATGGCATAATTGATGACGAAGTGTGTAGAAATGCCTCAAAGCAAGAGGTGATTAGACGATATTTGCATAGCAAGACTGATTATAAGAAAGGAATATGCTCATTAGCAACTGTACAACGCATGGAGATGATAATGAGCGAATTGTGCCTAAGTGAAGAGGATAGACTAGTCGTATCTCCTGCTAGGGAGAAATCTGATATAGTCAAGACTCCCGCTATGGCTATTATGTTAGAAGACGGTAGAATAGTCACAGGTAAACAAACTGACAATATGGAGTGCTCATCTACATGTATTCTCAATGCTCTCAAGGTAGTGTCAAATATTGATGATAGCGTTATGCTGTTGCGCCCAGAGGTGTTAGAGGATATTATGCTACTCAAGAGGGAGAAGTTGGGAGATAGTAGATATTTACTCAATCTAGCAGACATGTTGGTAGCATTGAGTATATCCGCTACCACGGACAAAAATGCCTCGCTTGCCGTCAACAATTTGGACAAACTCAAATTTAGAGAGGCACATTGTTCTCACATATTGACTGAGATAAACGAAAATACCTTTAGGAAATTGTCGATACACATAACTACCGATCCTGTGTATCCGTCTGATGATTTGTTTTATGTATAAGGACAAGTTAACGAATATAGTCAAACAAATATACGAAAAATCAGGCGTCGCCGTGTCAATTTATCAAGACGGCGACGTTTTGGTATGTTCATCTAGGCAAGTGTTGACACCTAGTGATGATGGAGTGAGTGTCGTAGAGTTTTTACACTACGACAAACGATACACTATGGTTGCCAATACTATGGATAGCGCCAATATCTCTCTACTGACTATGCTATTATCAAATCAGTCCACCTCCGACAAGGATACGACTTTTAGTCAAGTTTTGAGAGGTGAGAGACAATTTGACAAAACGCTTAGATATCCAGACGTTGGTGATTTGTCTAGGGGATATACGGTATTTTTGATAAAAACTAGCGACGATAGTGGAGATGACGTAAATACTTATATACGCTCTATGGCATCTTTTTCTAATGACGTATATATTATTATAGATGAAGAATTCTCTCTCTATCTAAAGCGTGCCGACATTGATGAGTACGACGTCACTCCCAAGGAGTTTGCAAATTTGATAGTAGATGATATCAATAGAGAATTTGCTAAAAAATGCCTAGTATCAGTAGGATATACGGTGCACAGTTATCTAGAGTGTATTGATGCTGTGTCATACTGCAAGATAGCGTTTGAAGACGTCATCACATCATCTTCATCCAAACTAGTCGTCACTACTGCAGAGTTTTTGGGGAGAAATATATTTAGAGATTGCCCAGAAATCAGAGGAGTATTGAACAAATATCTCACTAGTGGTATTTTGGCTGTGATAAATGATAATACTCTAAATAACACGGCACTTACTTTTATTGCAAATTCGCTAAATTTTTCGCAGACTGCTAGAGATATGTATATACATAGAAATACGCTTATTGCACGTATTCGCAAGATAGAAAAAATATGTGGCCTAGATATCAAAAATTTTGGAGAGGCTATGTCATATTTGCTAATTTTTGATGCGATACGTACTATGAAGGAGTCCAAATAGTGAATAATAGTTATGATTTTAACGACTATATAGAAGAAGAACCTAGAAAAAAGATAAGTCTAGTGACGGCTATCCTTATGGCTGTTATTACCTTTTTTTTGGGTGCTATCGGCGGATCTATGCTATATATCAATAAGTACGAACAAGAAAACAAAGATTTGCAACTTTTGAGAGAAGTGATGGCGTTCGTTGATGAGCATTATTATCAAGACGTCTCATATCAACAACAAGTAATTAATGCTTGCAAAGGTGTAGTCGGCAGTCTAGATTCATATTCATATTTCGCTACTGATGACGAACTGGTCACTTACTCTTTGGCATATATAGGAGTGACTATTTCATACGACGTGAGTGGTGATTTTAGAATTCGTTGGGTAAATTCGAACTCTTCTGCATATGGCAAAATTGCTATAGGCGAATATATAACGAGTGTCAATGGTACTCAAGTGAGTGGATATAGAGCCGAGGTATTAGCAGAACTTCTCGCCTCCAAGCCAGAGGGTACGTCTATAACCCTTGGTATATTGGACATCAATAAGCAAAATCTCAGATACGAGACTTTGACTTATTCAAAGGTATCTGCTGAGTACGCAGGCTACGTAGGGGATATCAACGAGACTTATGGAGTTGACTACGTGCCTAGTGATATAGGATATATATACCTATCATCATTTAGCGATATTTCAGCGGTTGAGCAGATGAAGAATTGTATCGATCAATTTAACCAAGATAACAAAAAGTATCTAATTTTGGACTTGAGAGGAAATGGTGGAGGGTCTTCAAGCGTACTGTGCAAAATAGCCGAATATTTTGTTACAGACGCCAATGATAGCAAGTCTACACTACTAGTCACGTTGCGTGCTAAAAACGGTATGGAGTCTTATTATAGGACAAGTGACAATAAATATATTTACAAAAATTTGCCTAGAGATAGCCGACCCAAGATAGTGGTGCTCACCAACGAATCGACTGCATCAGCCTCCGAGGCGCTTATCGGCAATATGCTCATACACGGTACTGGTGTGATAGTAGGAGACAATACCTATGGCAAGTGCGTAGCGCAAACTCGTTTTGACGGTGAAGGTTTTAGCATAGTATTGACTTCTGGTTATTATTATTTTGACAAGGATATATCTCCATATATAGCAGTAAGTACTAATTCTCCCGTATACCAAATGAACGGTATAGGATTTAGGCCTACTGGCGCTAACTACGTAAGAGAGAACGTCGCCAATATACTGACTGATTCAAATGCTTTTGTGAGAGCAGTAGAATATCTCAAGAGTGAATACAATATCTAAAAAGCACGCATGCGTGCTTTTTTTATTCGTCCAAAAGTGATGAATATACTTCATTATAGTCTAGTGGCTTATAGTTAGCAGGTACAGGTGGTGTTTGAGTGTTTGACATTACGCTTGATAGAAGTTGAACTATATTTGTTAGATTGGCTGCATTGTTTTGAGCAGAAGAGATGTTTTGACCAAACATTGACAGGATATTTGATAGGTCTATATTTGAATTTGATAGTATTGATATTAAATTTTTCAAAAAATCCATAACTTTTTCCTCACTATTTATTATATGCAATCATATTATAATTGTGCGGAGGTTATTTTATGAAAGATAGCAAGAAATATTGCAGATTTAACAATGATAACAACACTCAAAACTCTCAACCTAGTGGTGGAGAAAGGGTAAGCCAAAGCGAAGAAGAGAACATCAGAGAAAAAGTTGATTATTATTCGAGTATGAGTGAAAATCAACTTTATGACGAATTGTTTAAAGAAGTGGTCAAAGGCAAGCAAAACGGTACGTTGACTAGAGAAGGGTTGATGAATTTTTACAACATGGTGATACCATTGTTAAACGAGCAACAACGGCAAAAACTTGATGAAATTATCAAAAAACTAGATATTTGACGACAAAAATAAATGACAAATCAATTGTCGTGTGGTATAATTGAATAAAATTATACCAAGAGGTTTTTGATAATGACTAATGTAATGGATATAATTGCCCAAGTCGGCATAGTCCCTGTCGTCAAGATAAACGACGTGACCAAAGCAGTACCACTAGCCAATGCACTAGTAGCAGGTGGTATCAACGTAGCAGAGATTACCTTCCGTACCTCATGTGCAGCAGAGGCTATAGCCAAAGTAAGTACAGAATGCCCAGATATGGTAGTAGGTGCAGGTACTGTGTTAAACGTAGCCCAAGCCAAGCAAGCCATAGATGCAGGCGCAAAATTTATAGTGTCCCCAGGATACAGCAGAGACGTGGTTAAATATTGTCAATCTCAAGGCGTTGCAGTATTGCCAGGTTGTATTACTCCTACCGAGATAATGATGGCACTAGAAGATGGACTCAACGTAGTCAAGTTCTTCCCAGCCAAAGAGTTCGGTGGACTCCCTGCTATGAAGGCTCTATCAGCACCTTTTGCACAAGTTAAATTTATGCCTACAGGTGGAGTCAGCCTAGAGAATTTGGCAGAATTCATATCAGCCAAGTTTATATATGCTTGTGGTGGTACTTTTATGGTAAAAGACACTCTCATCAATGAGGGTAAGTTTGATGAGATAACCAAGTTGTCAAAATTAGCGACAGATATAGTAAAGGAGATAAGAGGATGAAAGTAGTTTGTTTTGGAGAAATTATGTTGAGGTTAGCCCCAGAAGGCTATTATAGATTTGTACAAGCAGATAAGTTTACTGCTACTTATGGCGGTGGGGAGGCCAACGTGTCCGTATCACTAGCCAATTATGGTATGAATGCTTCATACGTAACCAAGTTGCCTGATAATGATATAGCACAATCTTGTATCAATAGTCTACGTCAATTTGGTGTGGATACTTCTGACATAGTCAGAGGTGGAGAGCGTATAGGTATATATTTCCTAGAGAAAGGCGCTTCTCAACGTCCTAGCAAGGTAATATATGATAGAGCATACAGCGCTATCGCTATGGCAAAGAGAGAAGACTTTGACTGGGAGAATATACTAGACGGTGCTACTTGGTTTCATTTTACAGGTATCACCCCAGCCCTATCTGACAACTGCGCAGAGATATGTCTAGATGCTGTCCAAACGGCTAAGAAGATGGGTATCACAGTATCTTGCGACCTAAATTATCGCAAGAAACTATGGTCAAAGGCAAAAGCAGGCGAGGTAATGAGTAAACTCGCTCCTTATATCGACGTGTGTATCGCCAACGAAGAAGATGCAGGCGACGTATTTGGTATCAAAGCCGACAACACCGATATCTCTGGAGGCAAACTATCTCATGATGGATACAAGAGCGTAGCCAAGCAACTAGTAGACAAATTTGGATTTAAGAAGGTGGCTATCACCCTAAGAGGTAGTATATCTGCTAATGACAATAACTGGGCTGCTATGCTATACGACGGTCAAGAATATTATTTCTCCAAGAACTATCTAATCCACATAGTAGACAGAGTAGGTGGTGGAGATAGTTTTGGTGGTGGATTGATATATGCACTATCCAATGGATTTTCTATGCAAGACACTATCGAGTTCGCAGTCGCTGCTAGTTGTCTAAAGCACTCTATAGAAGGTGACTACAATATGGTATCCGTAGACGAAGTGCTCAAACTAGCCCAAGGTGATGGCTCTGGTAGAGTTCAACGTTAAATATAAAAATTATCCCTCTCGTCTGAGAGGGATTTTTTTTATTTTTTCATCATATTAAATTCTTCTATACCTTTATTTATATAGTACTTTTGATATGGTGCTAGATACTCTAGTAGCCCCAATAGTTCTCCTATATGTACCAATTCTTCATTTCTGATACTACACCACGTCTCACGTGCTAGTTCCTCACGAGTAGAGTGCAAATGATTGTCGTATTCTATGACTGCTTGTATTTCGCCGATTAAATCTTGGCGTACCTTTTGCAAAGTGTCAAAGTCAATTATCTTGCTGTCATCAATTGCAGGCGAGCATTTGTCTTCTTCAGAATATTTATTATACATATAAAACATATAAACCCTCCTATGTAGTATATGAATATTAAAGTTCTTTTGCGATTACCCACCCGTTCAAGTCCTAAAAAAAAAAAGAACGCTCTGTCGAGGGTTCTTTTTGGTGCTAGATGAGTGGGACTTGCTCCATTTCGCTTTCGCTACATTATCACGCCGGGGTGGCGACATCTCCACAGGAGATATCGGTCTAAAGACTACCCACCCGTTCAAGTCCTTGATAAAAAAAGAACGCTCTGTCGAGTGTTCTTTTTGGTGCCGAAAGTGGGACTTGAACCCACACGATGTCGCCATCTTCGGATTTTGAGTCCGACGCGTCTGCCAATTCCACCATTTCGGCAAATTTATTGTGCTCTCGTGCGATTGCCTAAACATATTAACACAAATTTTTTAACTTTGCAAGAGATTTGTGGTAGATATTTTTTATTTTACTTGTTTTTTTTCATACTTTTTTATATAATTATACTGTATTATTATATTCGTAGGATAAAATTCACTCAATTATGCCCCAAAATGATGAATTACCAAAGAAAAATAGACTGTTTAATTATAGACCAGCAGTAGTTGTTCTATTGTTTATAGTCTTAGCAATATTACTTGCAGGTTTATTGATGCAAGTTAGTTTTGCGTATATTATCATTACTAGTTTATGCGTGATTAGTGTTATATTGCTCGTTATATTTAGGAGCAAGGTCAAGCATTTTATTTCACTTATTATCGGTATAGTTTGTTTTGGACTGATGTTTGGATATTCGACGATTACTCTCAATTCAACTATTCAGCGCTATGATATGGATATAGTCAATGCCACGATACGTATTAATTATGTGTCACAAGATGCAGACAAGATATTTGCAGACGTATACATAGCCGATACCCAACTAGTCGGTCAAGCGAGGGTAGAGTCTATGCCTATGTACTTTGACTCGACCACCCTAGAGACTGGTCAGGTATTTGACTGTGTGATAAGTATTTCCTCAAACCAAGCCGTTTATGATACTCTGTCCTACAATAGTGACTATTTTGTACAAGATATTAGGTATCTAGTAGAGGTTGATATGATATACGGGGTAGATACGTCGCCACTTACACTCATAGAGAGTATAAGGGGACATATCACGGATATAGTATATTCTGTGCTTGGCCCAGATGAAGCAGGGATATCCTTGGCTCTCATATTGGGAGACAAATACAATATTTCGCAAGACCTAAAATCATCCTTTTCTACTAGTGGATTGTCTCACGTACTCGCTATATCAGGTCTACACGTCACTATACTGGCGTCCATGGTCACTTTCTTTTTGTCCAAGACAAAACTCGGTATCAAAAAGAGTAGTATCATATCTATATTTGTAGCGCTAATATACGTATTTATCAGTGGATTTGCTCCTTCTAGTGTGAGAGCGCTCATAATGTATGCATTGATGGTGCTGATATATGTATTTGTCAAACAACACGATCAACTGACTTCTCTCGCGCTATCGGCTATAATTATACTCTTTATCAATCCTATGTATCTATATTATCTAGGCTTTTTGATGAGTTATTCTGCCGTGTTAGGTATTATACTGTGCGCATCAAATATATCCCAGTCTAGACTACTGGAGAGATTGCCAAAGTGGTTGGTTGACATAATATCCACATCTTTGGCTGTCAACGTCACTATGCTACCTATACTAGCAGATACTTTTGGCTCTTTGCCTGTGATATCTATACTCTCAAACGTGCTAATACTACCTATTATGTCAATACTTATGACGTTGTTGATGGTAGTGGTGATTGTGGTGAGTATATTGCCCTTTTGCAAATTTTTACTATTTGTACCAGGTGTATTGATATATTATCTTGAGTACGTAGCGATATTCTTAGGAGGTAGTGCTATATCTACTATCAAACTAGCAGGTATGAGTTGGTTGAGTTTGCCTTATTATTCATCTCTAGTCGTTGCTAGTGATTATTGTGGCGCGAGTCGTAGAGTGAAGATAAATGCTAGTATCTTGGCGAGCATGATAGTTGTAGGATTTGTAGTAGTCAGTAGCATAGTTTTGTAGGTGTATAATGAAAGTTAATTATCTAAAAAATTCAATAAACCAATCTCTCAAACCTCTATATTTTGTGACTGGAGAAGATGCTTATTTAGTAGACTCGGCACTAGATATTTTCAAGCAATATATTCTCGGCGATATGCCAGAATTAAATCTAAGTATTGTCGAAGAAGGTCAACTTAGAGAAGTCTTTAATCAAGCATTTATGATGCCTTTTATGGCTGATTATAGATTGATTATCGTCAAAGGGTTGTTGTCAAAAACCAATGATATTGACAAAAATATACTCAAAGAGTATATATCAAACCCTAGCGATACTGCTGTGGTCGTATTTGTAGAAAATTCGCTCGATACGGTCAAAGAATTTAAGTCGGACTTGGTAGATTACGTAGATTGCTCGTATCTAGACCTCGGAGAGTGTGAACAATTATTGAGAGAATACGCAGGTCAGCACTCTATTGTGGCTGATAATGCAGTATATAAGATGATAGTAGAGTACACGGATAGAGATATGTCTAGAGCGACTATCGAAATATCAAAACTTGCTGATTATAAGCAAGGTACTATTACAATTGAGGACGTAGAACTTATGGTGACAAAGGACGTAGAATACGCAGTATTCGAACTCTCAAATGCCATAGGTGTAGGCAATAGTAAAAAAGCAATGAACGTATTGGCATCGCTGATTGCTACAAATCTATCTCCAATGGCTATATTGAGTACTATTACGAATTATTATAGAAGAATGCTATTATTTTCATTGTCAGATGCTACTGTCGACGAGTTGGCGAAAGCCTATAAGATTAAGCCTTATGCTGTAGATAAGGCGAGACAATCTGCCAAATCTTATACTCAACGAAATCTAAAAGCAATAGTAGACAAATTAGAAGAGATAGAGTATATGTTCAAAAAAGGTATGTATCAAGAGGCTATGGCTCTAAATATAGCCATATACGAGTGCCTAAATATAAAGAGAGGTTAGTGTGTTAGACAAGATTATCAAAAAGACTCCAACTTTGGTTATTAAGATAGCACTTTTACTAAGTTTTGGTATAAGCGGTGCTTATGAAGCATATTTGTCGCTTGTTTTGTCAAACGTATATTTTCCTGAGATAACAATGAGTATGACGTATGTCGAATATCTAGTCGTGACGACGATTTCTTCGTGGTTGCTATACGAATTTGTTATATTCATAATATCTAGGATAATAATGTCGCTCAAGCATATGTTTACTGGTAGTATAATTGAATTAAAAAATACAATAGCCGTATTTACTATTATACTAAATCTAGCATTGGGACTAGCGTCTCTTATATATCTGTGTGGAGATATTTACTACGATTTATTTTCATTGTTTGTTCAAGTATTGTTAAATACAGTAGTATATTATTTGGCTTATCTACACATAGACAAGAGATTCGTAAAAGCGCAGTATAGACCGAGAGTACTGCTACTATTTGCAATACCTATGGTAGTGCTAAACGTCGTCAATATACTAGGAGGTTTGATATGAAAAAAATCTCCATATATCTATTTGTTGTACTATGTACAATATCTATAGTTTTTGCAAATCTGCCTATGGCGTATGCCGATACAAATTCGTATGATTTTGGTTTGAAATCATATGAGTATGCGAGGGAGTTTGTGGGTGAAAATCCAGATAGAAAGGCAGTAGCCGATACTGTCGATAATAATGCTAGTGAGTACTTGTATAACTTCGCAAAATTATATACAAATCAATGCTATATTGATGAATTTATACACGCTGAGGACCTAGAACATACCACGTTGACTACTGGTCGCAACGTATACGTCGAAATAGGTGATATGAGCGAAAATGTTATCTTGATTATGTCTCATTACGACAACTATTACGTTGATGAAGCAGACAAAAATGAAGGCTTTTACAATGCGACGTCCATAGGTCTGACCATGTCGTTTGTAGAATATTTTTCTGAAAATATTCCTAGTGACTATGGTGTGTTTATTGCATTTTTGGATGCCGAAGAAACAGGTGCGTTTGGATCGGGAAGACTATGTTCTTATCTAATAGATAAGGGGTATTTAGACAAGATACTATTGAGTATTGATCTCGAATACGTAGGTGGAGGAGACAACTTGTATCTATATAGTGATGAATTGTGTAGAGAACACGAAACGTATTTTATGCAGACGTCTACTATTACCTCACTAACTCCAGTACCAAACAATAAAAATGTGTTTTACGTAGCCAACAATAGTGGACTTAATTATCTTCATCCAGGGTTGAATACGAGTAATTCGTATTTTTATGCCAAAGACATCCCTTGTATGACCTTCTTGGGTGGGTATTGGGCAAATGACGGTACTTTTTTCCTAGAGAGCGAAATCAATCCGTCCATTATGTATACAAAGTTAGATAATTTTGACAATTTTGACTCCGTATATGGAACTAGTTGCAAGTTGAGATTGTCTCAACTAGGCGAGAGTATAGTAGTTATGGTAGATAGACAAGATTTTGTCGATACTATGATATCTAGCAAGACAAATCAAAACTTTTTGTTAAAATTACAAAAGTCAGCGTTTGATAGATTGATATGTATACCTGTTATACTAGGTATCGTTATAATCATAGTATTGAGATACAAAAATTTGTTAAAAAAATCTACAAAATCCCCAAAATCGACTCCAAGTCAATCAAATACCACTCAAGACAAAAAAGTTTTTGAAGAGTTTGGCTTATAGTATCAAAAAACGCTTTATTTTTTAGTAATTATATTGTAAAATATAATTGGGTGATCTTATGGATATTTATTTTATTATCAACGTAGCAGTATGTATCATAGTAGGAGTTCTTTTTCTCATATTCTTCAAGAGTAGGAGTAATTTGAGGTCCGCATCTATTTATCTAGTCGTTATAATTGCAGCAGTTTTACTCAATTATTTCAACGTAGATGGCAAGTTGCAAGTAGCCGCAACTATCGGTACTTATGCAATGAACTTTATGATGATACTATTTTGCGTGATACATCAATCTTCGTTTAAGGCTATCAATGCACGCATCAATAGACCATTTAGAAGTAGCAACCTTGGTTCTACCAATACAGACGAAGAGTTGTCTGTCGCCGCTAGAGAAATAGTGCGTGCAGTTCAAAATATGGCAAAGAGTGACACAGGTGCGCTAATAATAATAGCCAAAGACAATATTCCCGAATACATTATGAATAGTGGAGTACAACTTGACGCCCAACTGTCATCTGGACTACTAGAGAGCATTTTTAACAAAAAATCACCTCTACACGACGGTGCAGTAATAGTCAAAGAAAATAGAGTGTTGGCGACAGGTTGCTTTCTGCCATTGTCTCAGGACAATGCCATATCCAAAGATTTAGGTACTCGCCATAGAGCAGCCATAGGTATATCTGAAGAAGCAAACGTTCTCAGTATCGTAGTTAGTGAAGAGACGGGTATTATATCTACCGTTGAGAGTGGCAATATCCGTAGATACATCACACCAGAGAAATTAACCGAAGCGATAGAGAGTGCATTTGGTATCGTATCGCAACCATCAGCACCTCGTTCGCGTTTTCGCAGATAAATAGGAGATTTATGACAAATATATTAAAAGCATCCACGATATTACTTCCTTCGAGTGACCTGTACGAGTGGTCTGTAGTTGCTTGTGATCAGTTTACCTCTCAGCCAGAATATTGGTCTCAACTAGCAGACGTGGTAGGAGATAAGCCTAGCACTCTCAATTTGATATATCCAGAGGTTTACCTATCGCAAGATAGAGAGGCTCGTATATCTTTTATCAATCAAAATATGTACAAGTACCTAAACGAAGGTGTGTTAGATAGAGAATATCACGGATATGTACTTATCGAGCGCACGTATGATAATGGTACTATTAGACTAGGTTTGCTCGCTTGTGTTGATCTTGAGAGATATGATTATCTATCTCGAGACAAAGAGGTGAGGGCTACCGAAGGTACTGTCGTATCACGCATACCTCCTAGAGTGCAAATCCGTCAAAATGCACCACTAGAGACTACCCACATTATGCTCTTAGCCAACGACAAATCAAAGAGTGTAATAGAGAGATTGTATCTAGACAAAGACAATTTTGAATTGATATACGATACTCCACTAAATATGCGTGGAGGACACTTAAGAGGGTATTTGATAACCGATACCGATAAGGTTGACGGTATGCTCGCTAGATTAGAAGATAGCGACTATCTACGCGATATATATGGTCGTGATACCAACTTTTGCTACGCAGTAGGCGATGGTAATCACTCTCTAGCGACAGCAAAACAATGTTGGGAGAACCTAAAGGCGAGTGGTGATATTGACCTAGACAATCATCCTGCTAGGTACTGTTTGTGCGAATTGGTCAATATCTACGACGAGGGACTTGTATTTGAGCCAATACATAGGGTTATTTTTGGCGCTACAGATACCTTTAGAGCCAAATTAAAAGCACTATCAGGCAAATGCACAGTCAAAATGGTCAACTGTGAAGACGTCTCTATAGATGGCTCTACAGCAGAGATTTATGGAAAACTAACTCAACTAATAGATGAATCACTACTAGATGGTTCGATCGGAGAAGTTGACTACGTACACGGAGAAGATGCCGTACGTCAGATAGTCGATAGAGACAAGGACAGTATTGGTATGCTAATGCCTACTATTGACAAGTCGGAGTTGTTTGACTACGTGGCATCTCAAGGCCCACTTCCAAGAAAGACGTTTTCTATGGGTGAGGCTAATGAAAAGAGATATTATATGGAAACTAGAAAAATCAAATGAGGATATTATGCTAAAAGTATGTAAATTTGGTGGAACTTCTATGTCAAGTTCTATAGCAATCAACAAAGTAACCGAGATAATACATAGCGACGATTCGCGTAGATACGTAGTAGTATCTGCTCCAGGTAAGAGAGATAATACTGATATCAAGATAACTGATACTCTCTATCAATGTTTTAGAGAGATGAAGTCTACTGGTTCGTGCAACGAATCTTTTTCGCTAATATATGACAGATATATGGGCATTGTCCGAGATCTCGGGCTAAAGATTGATATGAAGACTTATCTCGACAACGTCAAGAAAGGTATAGAGAGTAGTCAATCCCCTGATTTTGCCGCCTCTAGAGGTGAGTATCTCAACGCTTTGATAATGGCAGAGCAATTAGGATACGCCTTCGTAGATGCAGCCGACGTTATTAGGTTTAATGATGATGGTACTTTCGACGAGGATACTACCAACGATCTTGTTCAGGAGGCTTTGTCAAAGGTTGATAAGGCTGTAATACCAGGCTTTTATGGTAGTTATCAAGATGGTCGAATCAAGACCTTTAGTAGAGGTGGTTCGGATATAACCGGCGCTATTATTGCTCGTGGAGTAAACGCAGACTTATATGAGAACTGGACTGACGTGAGTGGATTTTTGAAGGCAGATCCTCGTATTGTGAACAATCCTGAGCGTATCAAGACTCTATCGTTTAGAGAACTTAGAGAATTGTCTTATATGGGCGCTAGCGTATTGCATCCAGATGCCGTATTTCCAGTCAGAGTTAGTGGCATACCTATCAATATTCGTAATACTTTTGCTCCTCAAGACGAAGGTACTATGATAGTGCCTCACTACGTAGAGAGAGATGAAAAAAATATCGTCACAGGTATAGCCGGTAAGAAGAATTTTGCTATCATACTCATAGAGAAATCTATGATGAATTCGGAGATAGGATTCTCTCGCAGGGTGTTGTCCGTATTTGAAAAGTATGGTATATCCATAGAGCATATGCCTAGTGGTATAGACACTTTGAGTGTTGTTGTATCTGAGGAAGAGTTGAAAAATAAACTTGACAACGTGATTATGGATATACGTTCTCAATTTAAGCCAAATACCGTAGAAGTTTATCATGGCATAGCACTTATTGCTACCGTTGGACACGGTATGAGCAGGAGACCTGGTACTTCGGCTAGACTATTCAAATCAATATACGAGGCTGACGTCAACGTACGTATGATAGACCAAGGTAGTAGTGAGATGAATATTATTATCGGTGTAGAAAACGACGATTACGAAAAGGCTTTGGCTGCTATATATCATGAGTTTATAGGATAATGGATATCATTACGCAAACAAATATTATTAGACAAGATATCAACGAGTTGGCTAGTCAATACGTAGAGATAGTTCCTGCCACCAAGACGAGAGATGCGTCTACTATCAATTCACTCATATCTGCCGATATCTATATAGCAGGTGAGAATAGAGTACAAGAATTGTTGTCGAAATATAACGAGGTAGATACACGTATAAAATGGCACTTTATCGGCAGATTGCAGACTAATAAGGTCAAATATATCATAGATAAAGTTGATTTGATTCACTCTGTAGATAGAATTGAACTCGTCAAAGAGATAGATAGACAAGCGTCCAAGATAGGCAAAGTCCAAGATATCCTCGTACAGATAAATAGTGGTATGGAGGAATCAAAAGGTGGTATATCATTTGACGAAGCGTACGATTTTGTCAACCTCATAGCCTCAGACTATCCAAACGTGCGAGTATGTGGTTTGATGGGCGTCATGCCTATAGAGGATGAAGAGGTGCTGGCTGGGTATTATAGTAAATTGTATGATACTTATGCTTGTATCAAAAATGCAAATATACAAAATACTAATATCAAATGGTTGTCGGCAGGAATGTCAGACGACTACAAGATTGCGCTCAAATATGGCGCTAATATGATAAGACCGGGCAGAATACTGTTTGGCGATAGATAAGGAGATAATTGTGGGTAGATTTTCTGATTGGATGATGCGTAGAGATGATGATGATAATGAGGGTATGACTAACTTTGATAGAGAGTTTGGTCAAAATTATGCACCCGAAACACCACCTCCAACTCCTCCAAAACCTCCAAAACGTCCAGAGAGGACTAGTGTTTTCAAACCTGCATCTCGCAGAGAGGAGAATACGACTGTGAGCGTACTTGGTGATGAGGGCAATTCGCAAAACGTCGTAGTATATACTCCTAAAACCTACGAGGACGTCCAAACGCTCATAGATTATCTAAAGCGAAGAGAACCTGTCGTAGTAGATTTGTCAGGCATCAATTCGGATTCTGCTCAGAGAATACTAGACTTTATGTCGGGTGCTATATACGGACTATCTGGTAGTATTCATAGAATAAATGGCAATATATTCTTGTTGACACCTGCAGGTGTTAGCATAATGGTTCCCAAGAATATTGGAGCAGACAAATGATTTTGACTTGTATTATCGTAGGACTAGTTTTACTAGCGATTGACCTTGTATCCAAATATATGGCTCAATACATGCTAATAGGTACGGATATACCTCTCATAGGAGACTGGCTGGGTATCACTTATACCGAAAATGATGGTGGACCATATGGTTGGCTAGGAGGAAATACTACGTTGCTCATCATAGCGTCTATTGTTGCTATAGTAGTGCTATGTCTAGTCATATATTATTTTCGCAAAGTTAAGTATGCGCCTATTGCTTTGTCTATCGTCGCAGCAGGAGCATTGGGCAACTTTTATGACAGGATATTCTTTGGCTACGTTAGGGATATGATCAGAGTATCGATAGGGGACTTCTCCTTGACTAATTTCGTGTGTAATATAGCAGACATATATTTATGGATAGGTATTATACTATTTGCTATCATTATATTGTTCTTTTACAAAGAAGATAAGGTGAGTGCTGAAGATGCAGAGGATAAATCAAACTCAAACGACGTACATAATTGACCTTGACAACGTTTCCAAGAGACTGGACGTATATTTAGCTGAAATGGCACAAGTGACGCGTTCTCACGTCAAAATGCTAGTAGAAAATGGAGATATACTGCTCAATGGTCAGCCTGTCAAAAAGACTGGCGTCTCACTACGACTTAATGATGAGATTATTATGATTAATTCAGAGCCTCAACCGTTGTCATTAGAACCAGAGGATATATCGATTGACGTTGTTTACGAAGATGAACATCTAGCCGTTATTAACAAACCAAGAGGTTTAGTTGTGCATCCTGCCCAGGGCTCAGAATCAGGCACTTTGGTCAATGCTTTACTGTATAAACTAGATAATCTTAGTGGTATCAACGGTGTCATTAGACCAGGCATTGTTCACCGTATCGACAAAGACACCACAGGATTGTTGGTAGTAGCCAAAGACGACGTAGCGCACGTAGATCTCTCTATGCAAATCGCATCCAAGACCTGCAAACGTCAATACATAGCACTAGTAGAAGGAGTGCTCAAACGTGACAACGGAACTATCAACGCACCTATTGCTCGTATGCGAAACGATCGTAAAAAGATGGTGGTAGACCCTATGGGCAAAGAGGCAATTACTGATTATGAAGTGGTCAAGAGATATGCTAGATACACCTTGGTAAAGTTTAATCTGCACACAGGTCGCACTCATCAAATTAGGGTACACTCCAAGCATATTGGTCACCCTATAGTAGGAGACAAATCATACAATAAAAACAAAGATAAATTCAATCTAAACGGTCAACTTTTGCACGCCGAAAGGTTGCAATTTGTCCACCCAATCACCCATGAAGAAATGGTGTTTTTCGCTCCATTACCAGATGATTTTCGCTATGTTTTGGAGACTCTAGATAAGGAGATAAATATATGAGACTAAAGACTGTAATTATGGATGGAGCAACCTTTGACAGGACTCTCATCCGTATGGCGCATGAGATAATCGAAAAGAATAATGGACTGCAAGACGTCGTGCTACTTGGCATATATACTCGTGGAGTATATATTGCCAAAAGATTGTCGGAGATAATGGCGATTATAGACGGCAAACCAGTCAAAGTATTTACATTTACCCCAAAGACGGATGATATGCTAAATAGCGAAAATTTGCCTCTATCTAGTACTGATATCGAAGGTAAGAAAGTCGTAATTGTAGACGACGTATTACATACTTGCAAGACCGTCAATCATACCATCAGGCAACTTGATTCGTACGGTTGTGAAAACTTTGTCGTTCAATTGGCTGTTATAGTAGATAGAGGACACAAAAAATATCCTATCTATGCAGACTTTTTGGGCAAAGAATTGCCATCTTCAAGTACTGAAATAATATCAGTAAATATAAAAAATTACGACAAAACTAGTAGTGTGCTTATATACGATATCAAAGGATAAATATGAAAAAAATTACATACTCTATCGAAAATGAATATCTATCTCCATATGCCTCATTTTCTATAGATGCCAAGAGGGATATCCCTATCAAAGAGTGCGAAATAAGAACTGAATATCAGAGAGATAGAGATAGGATACTTCATTCCAAATCGTTTAGACGTCTCAAACACAAGACTCAAGTATTCTTGTCGCCCGAAGGCGATCACTATCGCACGAGACTCACTCACACACTAGAGGTTAGCCAAATAGCGCGTAGTATATCTAGGGCTTTGAGATTAAATGAAGATTTGACGGAGGCTATTGCGCTAGGACACGATTTGGGACATACTCCTTTTGGACATGCTGGAGAGAGGACTCTTAGGTCTATCACAGGTCATTTTAACCATAACGAACAGAGCCTAAGGGTAGTAGAGGTATTAGAAGACGGTGGCGCAGGACTCAATCTAACGACACTAGTCAAAGATGGTATACTCAATCACAAAAAAGGGCTAGTACCCTCCTCTCTAGAGGGTATGGTAGTGAATTTGTCAGATAGAATAGCGTATATCAATCACGATATCGACGATGGCATCAGAGCAGGACTTATACGTGAAGAAGATTTGCCTACTATGTCTACTCAAGTATTAGGTAGTAGCAAAGGTGAACGTATCAACAATATGATATACGATATCGTTAGATATAGTGAAAACAAAGATTACGTCAAGCAATCACCAGAATTTGACAAGGCTACAAATTTGTTGAGAGAGTATATGTTCTCATCATTGTACAATCAAACAAACAAGGCTAAGGCAGACGAAGTTAAAGTAACAGATCTGCTCACTCATATGTTTGAGACTTATCGTGCTAATCCTACCAATTTACCTGATTTTTATCAGAGCCTTATGGACAAATATCCTCTAGAAGTAGTGATTAGCGATTACATAGCAGGTATGACTGATACTTATGCTATTGCAGAATACAAGAAGTTATTTATACCTTCTGTATGGAAATTATAGGCAGTATTATGTATTTTTCAACAAATTTATATTTTTGGCTTGACAAAAACCAATCGTTTTGTTTATGATATATTAGGTTAATCGCGTATACGGTTAATGTAAGGAGATATTTATGAGAAAGTTTTCCATATCAATGTTAATAGCATTACTAGTCGTTTGCTTTTGTTTTTCAGCATGCACCCAGACACCAGATTTAGACTCTAATAGTTCTCCATCTCTATCTGCAGGTGCTACGCAAACTTTAGGCACGGCCAAAGATTTTGAGTTGGTCTATGATTTGGGATCAGATTTGTACGGTGCTCAGATCATATTTGATTTGCCAGCCAATATCAAGGTTAAGTCATTTAAGATTTTTTCTGATCAGACTGAATTGGAATGTGGTACTGCTAATAGATACTTGTACCAAAAGCACGCAAATCCAGATATGATAGTATTCTATGCTAAGAGATCTGATACCTCTCTAGATGCTACTGCCAAGGTAAATAATGTCACTTTTAAGGTCATCTTCACAGCATCCAAGGAAGTAGTCGAGGGTAGTTATACTATCGGCACTATATACATCTCCAAGGTCACCTCTATAGGTAGTGGCTCTACGGTTGATATAGTGACCACTTCACTATCCAACGTTAGCAACGTTGTTGCTCTAGCGCGCTAATCAAGAGATTTATATAGGACTCCTCAATCTGGGGAGTTCTATTTTTTTGTCAATATCTATGCGTTTTGTATTGATTTTTACTTTTAACTATGTTAAAATAAATTAAATATTTTAAGGAGATTTATAATTATGTCTGCTTATACTCTAAAGGGCCACGATACTACCCCTGTAGTCAATTACCATTTTAACCGAGATCTTTATATGCAAGTTGACCAGTACCTGGCAGGAAATAGCAAGATGCTTAATCCTAGAGAGAGATAATTTACCCGCAATTACAGACATTTTTACATTGTAGACGGTGACAATGTCTGGAGTGCCAATTATAGACCACTATGCACTCCTAGTGATGAGTACGTATGTGAGTTTAATCCCGAATCGACGGAGATCATATCCAAAAAAGATGGACTTATCTCACGTATTAGAGTATTTGTACCTGTCGAGGGCGACTTTGAGGTATGGACTCACCGAGTCGTCAATGATAGCCAAGAAGTCAAAGAGTTGACTATCATACCTGCTATGTCCTTGGAATTTGGTCCAATGGGTAGCATATGTCGTCATGATACAGATCACAATTTGATATACTCTAGAGTTTACCCTTATCATATCAAATATTCGGAGTGGGAGACTGTATCCAATCAGACCAACTATTGCTACTACTATAGCGATACGAAGTATGATTCGTATGATACAGGTGAGAGACATTTCTATGATTCCGACTACGTATACGATATGCCTGTGGCTGTCAAAAATAAGAAATGCTCAAACAATGCTACGGCTCAAGATAATCCTATAGCAGCATTTTGTTACAAAGTGACTCTAAAACCAGGAGAAGAGTTTTCGTACAACTTGTATGGTGGAGGTTCTATTTACAAAGATCAAATTATAGATAGAATTGACAATATTTTCAGTAAGTTTGACGTTGAAGCAGAGTTGCAAAAAGCGAAAGAATATTATGATGCAAATGCCTCAGTATTTACAGTTGAGACAACTCACAAAGAGTTTGATGATTACGTCAATACATGGGTAAAGAAACAAATTCTCGCTATGGTACTCACAAACCGTTGCGCAAAGGGCACTTGTGTACGCAATCAGTTGCAAGATGCTCTAGGCTATGGTTTATTTAACAAAGATGCCGAAAATTATTTTTCAGACGTCATTAGTCTCCAACAGACCAATGGTTTTTTGAGACAACATCACATAGTAAACAATGCTTATCCTATATCAGGTCTAGGCTTGCTCACTATGACAGACGGTACGTCATGGATGGTCAACTGTACTGCTATGTACTGTAATGCTACCAAGAACTATGATTACCTCAACGTCGTACTACCATACAATGAGGGTGGTGAGGCTACGGTAGCCGAACACTTGATACTAGGATGCGAATATATGTGGAACGATAGAGGTATGTATGGTTTGAGTCTACTAGGAGATGGAGAATGGACTGATCCTATCAATGGACCTGGCCGAGGGGGCAAAGGTGTGTCTACTTGGACAAGTATGGCTACGGTATATGCCTTCAACAATCTAGCAATAGCGCTAGAGGCTATAGGATATGATAACGAAGTAATATCCACTTTGCGTGAGCGTGCTAGCGAACTCAAGGACAATATCAACAAGGCATGCTATATAGACAATCAATACGTCGCAGGATTTAATGACGACGGTATAGCATACGGCGCTCAATCTTAAGAAGAAGGCAAGATGTTCCTAAATATGCACTCTTGGGGTATGTTCTCAGGTGTAGCAGAAGGAGATCGCGCTAAGAGATGTCAAGAGATATTTGACATTATGGATACCCCTATCGGACCTAAGGTTATGACTCCTGCATTTACCAAGTGGGATCCTATCTGTGGTAAAGTGAGTGTAAAACTAGCAGGTACTAATGAAAATGGTTCTATATATTGCCATGCTACTATGTTCAAGGTGTGGGCAGACTATTCTGCCAAAGACGGTGATAGGGCGTATGATACGTTAGCCAAAGTACTACCTACCAACCCCAATAATCCTATTGAGAGGAGTATCAATGGACCTCTATATATTCCTAACCAATATCACGGTGAGGAAGGTCCAAACTTCGGTAGGTCTAGTAGACTACCTAGTACCGGTACTCCAAACTGGTATCTATACAACGTAATGTACGGTATGTTTGGTATAGAAGTCAAAGACGGAGTGGTGACTGCCAATCCTTGCCTACCTAGTACTTGGGACAAAGCATCCTGTCGCTACACTTATGACGGCAGAACTTATGAGATAATAGTTAAAAATAATGTTGCTACAATAATAGAGATTTGATATGTACAAAGCATGCATAGTTGACGACAGCGTAATAGAACGAAATGGACTATCACAGATGATAGACTGGCAGTCCTACGGTATAGATATCGTAGGATGCTTTGCCAATGCCGAGAGAGTACTCAAATACCTTGAGCAAAACAAAATTGACGTTCTATTTGCCGATATACTTATGCCCAAGATGAACGGACTAGAATTGGCGAAGATAGTTCACGACAATTATCCTGACGTTAGGATAATATTTGTGAGTAGTTATGACGATTTTTCTTACGCCAAATTTGCCATATCTGTAAATGCTAGTTGTTATTTGCTCAAACCAGTAGTAGAAGAAGAACTCATAGATGCAGTCAAGAAGGTTGTTAAAGAACTAGACAATTCAAATACTCAACGTGCTACGTACCAAAGATTGCAAGACGAAGTCGCTAGTAGCCAAAGCATGGTCACAGAGCAATTGTTTAGGCAGTTGTTGATGGAGAGTTGTCATCCTCAAAATATTACTTCGTTTTTGTCTGCAGTAGGCATAGACAACAAGGTGTATCCACACGTTAGATGCGTAGCGCTCAAGTATACTTACAATACTCAGCACACCTCATCTCAAATAAAATTGATAGAAGAAGAGTATTTGTCCGATTTTGGTGAAGAATACTGTCTATATCGTTATGCGTACTCGCACGATATGAACGTATTGGCAGTCTTTTCAAAAAACAACGACAAATCTATGTTGAGTGAGTATCTTAATCAATACTATGACAAGTTTATCGAATCTATAGATGGTTCTTTGGTCATGGGTATTAGTGACAAATCCGATTCGCTATTCAACCTAGATATTTTGTTTAGGCAAGCAGAACACTCCTGTCATTATTCTTTCTACGCCAATACCTCGATAGTATATTATGATATGATCAAACATTATGAAAATATCGATTTAACAGTCAACGTAGACAGTATAGATATGTTTGAGAATATCAAGGGAGTTATCCTCAACAAAGATATAAATGGCGCTATGGAGATGCTAGACACCTATATCAAAAATAGTGGCTATTCTGTCGACGTCACGCGTAGCATTGTATTGACTATACTCAACTATATTCAGGTCATACTATACGACCTAAATATCTCTATCACAGATTATTTTGAAGATGCCAAACAAATATGGAACAAAATCTTTACGCTCAAGACTGTAGATAGCCTAAAGAATTATTTGAAAAACTTGCTGACTATTGTATTTGGTCTAAACGAATACGACAAGATGTCTAGAAATGCTCGAGTCGTTATGGGTGTCAAGAAATACATTGGTGAAAATTATTCAAACCAAATATCAGTAGAAGATATAGCGCAGAGTATGTTTATCAGCGCTAAACAATGTAATACGATATTTGAATCACAAGAAAAAATTAGCATATTTGAATATTTGACAAAATTTCGTATGGAGATGGCTCGACAGTTGCTGTCCGATCCTTCAAACAAAATATACCAAGTCACAGATATGGTAGGGTATAGAAACAAATCTCATTTTACTGCCATGTTCAAAAAATATTATGGAGTGACACCTACCGAATTTAGAGGAGAGTTTTCAGATATTGAGAAATAATGGTAAAAAAACTAATCGAACTTACAAACAACGCCTAACTAAGGTGTTGTTTTCTTCGTTATTTTTGCCTATTCTCATCACTTTTATAGTAATGGCGGTATTTACTTACAAAGAGATATCCGACAATATATATACCGAATACAACGTTGCATCAGAAAAAGCAGAGAGCAACTTTTCTGCCTCGCTTTTAGAAAATATCGACAAGATAGTCGGTATCAAAGTTAATAGTAGTTTTGACTCATATATGTCCGGTGCTTATGCAAATGACCCGTCGGGAGCATTTACCTTTTTGGATAAGTACAATCTAGTTATCAAAGCGTATTCTACTGACTTAGTAGGAGACATAAGGGTGTATTGTCTAAATGGCATACCATTTAATAGTGAATATTTTTGGAGATATTCTACCTTTGAAGAAGACCCTCTCAACTACTCAAATGATGCATATTTTAGAGCCTTTTTGACAAACCCTCAAAAAACTGACCAAAACTTTATTTATTATGCCAAAAAAACCGCAGGTGAAGAGTATCTTATCATACTCAATCAGGTTTTCAGTTATGATGGAGAGACTCTCAATGGTTTTATACGTGTCGCTATAGATATGCAATACGTCACCGAGAATCTCGACGTACCTGTCAATAGTGATTACTCCGTTTATCTCGAACTAGACGGCAAGTATTCTTTGAAAATAGACTATTCTATGCTAGAGGGAGAGAGATTTGTCAAGACAAATTTGATAGAAACTTCTGACAATCCATATCATCAACAATTTAATTCAAACAAATTGATAGGAGTTAATTATCAATTTGATACTATGCACAGATATATGCCACTGATCTATGCATCTATCGTATGTCTGATATTGCTACTAGTTGCTTTTGTTATCATTAGACTATATACTGCGCGTATATCCACTTCATTGATGTCTCGTATCAATGATCTATTGAGATATGCTTGTATGGATATGGAAGACCTCATCAATACCAAACTCAATCAAAGCGACGAAGTTTATTCTGACGAATTTGGAGAGATAGATAGCAAGATTGTCGAGCTGATATCTTACGTTAGACAATACTATGACGAAGCAAATGCTAGCAAAAGCGCAGTAGTAGATATGCAGATGGAATTATTGCAAAAAAGATTTAATCCTCATCTGTTATACAATACTCTAGCGTGCATCAAGTACAAAAACAAGGACAAAGAAACCTCCAAGATAATAGATTCACTAGTTAAGTATTATCGCATTTCTTTGAGGAGAGATGGCAATATCGTTAGACTCAGAGACGAATTAGATTTGTTGTATGGATACGTAGATATCATCAATTTCTCGCACGATATCGACGTCAAATTGATAGACGAGTGCAATGATTACGAATTGCCTATCCTCAAAAATATCTTACAACCTTTTGTAGAAAACTCTATTTTTCATGGTTTAGAGGAGAAGAAGTCTGATTACAAATTTGTCAAGATATCCGTCACTTCAGACGAATCGAATATTACTATATCCGTATATGACAATGGTCTAGGTATGGATGAAGATACGTTGCAGAGATTTAGACAGGGAAGTTTCACTAGCACTATCAATAACTTTGGTTCGTCAAACACTTTTGAGAGAATTCGCAAGTATTATCAGGACAAAGCGACTATTTCTGTAGATAGCAAAGAAGGAGAGTATACTCTCATTACGATTTCTATTGCTTTGTAGTGCTTTGGTCAGTAATAAATGGTAAAATGGGCAAAAATCGTTAAAAAAAGTTAATATCGTATATTGAAAAATTGCTTTTTTTAAGATAAAATGTAAAATAGAATAATTATTGTGAGGTGTAATACTTTGGAATTAAATAACAACACCACCGAAAATATAATAGAAGAGACCGTTGACACCTCTATAGAGAGTGCGACGGATATTTCTGTTGTAGATGATTTTAAACCTATATCAGACGGACCTGTTGAGAAGAAACGTTTGCATCCATTCGTTTACTTCTTGCAACAACACGGAGTATTTTATCTGTTCATGTTGCCAGCGCTTTTGGCTGTATTCGTGTTTAGTTATCTACCACTACCAGGTCTTATCTTTGCTTTCAAAGAGTATTCGATGGGAGACAATCCTAACTTCTTGATGGCATTATTCCAAAATGACAAGACTGTATACTGGGTAGGACTAGAGAAGATCAGAGAGTTGTTTGCTAATCCTACGGTTGTAGAGGCTATTCTCAATACTTTGGTCATCAACGGTTTGAGCTTGCTTATAGAGTTCCCTATGCCTATCATACTTGCACTTCTCCTCAATGAAGTTCAATCTATGTGGTTCAAGAAGGTTGCGCAGACTATATCTTATTTGCCACACTTCTTGTCTATGGCATCCGTACTAGTTATAGTTATGAAGTTGTTCTCCAAAGATGGTATTATCAATGACTTTATGGTTATGTTAGACCCGTCATACGTGGGTACCTCTATACTTGCTGACGAGACTATGTTTATCCCTAACTATATGATGATTACCGTATGGAAGGGTGTAGGTTGGGGCTCTATTATTTACCTTGCTACTTTGTCTGGAGTATCTGCATCTCTCTACGAGGCTGCCGCTATAGACGGTGCTAATAAGTTCCAACAAATGTTGCACGTCACACTCCCAGCGCTAGCGTCTACTATATCCTTGCTATTGATACTCAAGATGGGTAGTTTGCTCGGTAGTAATTTTGAGTTGGTTCAAGGTCTATCAAACCCTGCCAATCCATACATGGTTATTTCTACATACGTTTACAACCAAGGTTTGCAAGGAGACAACGTGCCTGGTGCTACTGCAGTAGGATTTGTACAAGGTATAGTATCCTTAATACTGGTTTCTGCAGCCAATAAGTTCTCCAAGTGGTTGAGTGGAACTGCGATATGGTAAGAGGTGATAAGATATGATTACAAAATCTACAGGTTATACAATATTTCAAATTATTAACTATATCATATTGAGTTTGGTGACGTTCTTATTCTTGTTCCCATACCTACATATGTTGGCTGTTGCACTTACTTCAGGTGATAGCGAAGTAGTATTTTTGATTCCCAATGGCGTCACCTTGGCTAACTTTGGTACTATATTCCAAGATCCAACTTTGCTTAATTCAGCTTTTGTAACCGTTAGCCGTGTTATAGCAGGTACTTTGATCGCATTCGTTGTACAATTCTTGGCAGCTTACGCATTTACTCGTAAGAATATGCCAGGTAGAACTCAACTTTTGTTGTTCCTTACCTTGCCAATGTTCTTAAGTGCAGGTCTTGTCCCTTCATTTATATTGATGGCTATACTTGATCTCAACAATACCTTCTGGGTATACATATTGCCAACTTGTTTCTCTATGTATAATATGATTATCATACGTACGTATATAGAGGGACTACCTCAGTCTTTGACTGAGTCTGCTAGAGTTGACGGTGCGAGCGAGTTGAGAGTTTTGTGGAGCATAGTGCTACCTCTATCCAAGCCTATTATTGCTACCATATGTCTATGGTTGGCAGTAGGACATTGGAATGACTGGGTTACTACTTTGTACTATGCATCTGCAAATACTGATTTGCACACTCTACAATATAGAATGTACCTATCACTCAACGAGGCAAATCGTATCCAAGAGTTGATTAAGGCAGCCGCAGAGAGCAATTCTGGAGACCTAGAGTCTTTGGAGAATCAACTTAACCAACTCAAAGCAGGTACTTTGGTGGCAGCGCAGTTGATAGTGACCACGTTGCCTATCATATGCGTATATCCTTTCGTTCAGAAGTATTTCGTTAAGGGTGTAATGATAGGTTCGGTAAAAGGATAATATTTTAATATTATTCGTAGTTAGAATCGTTAATAATTGTACAAAAATTGTACAAATTAAAATATAAGGAGATAGTTATGAAAAAGATTAAAACTTTAGTAGTTGCATTACTTTCTTTCATAATGGTATTTACAGCAGCATGTACACCAGCTCCTCACACACACACAGATGCTGATAGCGATAGCGTTTGTGATACTTGTGGAGAGACGCTATCCGGCGGTGGCCCTCAAACACCTATGGTATACGCTTGGGATGGTGCTACCCATTATAGTTATTTTGAAGATGATGATGCATATCAAGACTCTTCTGAATTGCCAGATTATGAAGGATCTACTTTGCAACTTGAGGTATGGAAAGACTTCTTGGTTGATACGTCAAAGGCTTCTATCAGCGACGTAGTATCCCCAGAAATCGCTCGTATTACCGGTGTGTCTATTGACCAAACTAAGGTAGAAACCAATGCTGGTGGTTTCCAAACCAAACTTTCCCAAATAGTTACTAATGGTAAAGAAACTGGACGATATCCTGCTGATATCGCATACGCATCAGAAGCTACTGGTATCAACATTATTCAAGCTGACATTGTCAAAGATTTGACCAATTTGTTGCCTATATATGCTCCAAACCTATATGCTCGTATGATGGCAGTTAACAACGGATCTATATTTAGTTCTAACTGTATCAACGGTGGTGTCAGAGGTATGATATATGGTATACCATATGCAATCGGTGACGTTGACCTAACGAACTCACACCTTAACTTCAATTCAGATGTAGTTAATTCTAACGCTGCTTCATCTTATCAAGGTGTCAATGAGAAGTATAAGTACGTATACGTTAGAGATGACATCATGGTTAAGGTATACGAGTATGCTGTCGCTAATCCTAGTGCTGGTTATGACAAGTTCTTCCAAAAGGATGCTCAAGACAACCTAATCTCTCCTAAGAGAGTATCTGATCTAAGTGCTAAGTATTTGAATGGTGAGGCATATACCGAAGAGGATATCTTTGATATCGACATCAACTCTGAGGCTGAATACATGGAGTTCCTCCGTGCAGTCAAAGTAGTTATAGATCACTACGAGATCAAAGAGAATGGTGACCCTGTAGAAGTCACTTACGCAACTTGCGGAAAAGATACAGATAACTGGAACCTAATGCAAATGATGTTCTCTGCAGTACAAGGTAGACCATCTGGTATAGACCAAATGTTTACCTACTGGGATAGGGAGGAAGAAGAAGTTCTTCTCATGTTGGAGCAAGATTTCTTTAAGCAATCTCTCAAGTACTGGTATCAAGCTATCAAAGATGGTACTATCGATGGAGATTTTACCATTAACAATGATGCCTTCTTGAAGAAGGTAAATGCAGGTAGATACGCTATCACTTATCCTTACAATATGCCTAACAATTTAGCATTAGCAAACAAGGGCTATCAATATCGTAAGTTGTATATCAATATACCTCAAGCAGACCGTTTTGCATATATGGCTACCCAAGAGCCTAAACCTTCTTGCGTATACATTTTCAAAGATGTTTCTGATGAGGATACCAAGCAAATCCTAATGTGGATGGATTTCCAATGTACAGTTATCGCTGATAGACTATGGGCATGGGGTCCTGGTGGTGACGATGCTCTATGGGAGTACAAATATGAAGGTGGCGAACAGGTATATGATGCGTTTGGTGATCCACAACGTGTATTCAAGAGTGACTACGCAGATCTAGAGAACTACATGGTTAACCAATTGTCAGATATCAATGACTACACTCTAAAGTACAACCTCTACAATGGTAAAATTACTAGCAATTCAAAAGGATTCATATGCCCATATTTCATTAATGGTGCATCTGATCAATTGCCTTCTATCAGATATCCTCAAGATGCAAAGCAATTGAAAGCATCCGAATATGCTAGTGCATACACTACTGTTGCAGTATTTGGCGAGGCTGAAATCGACCAAGTCAAGAAGTTGCCTACACTTTGGTTGTGGTATGTAGAAGTACCTGAGTTGAAGAAGTGCTGGCTAAAGAGACAAACTATAGAGAGTGAGCTAGTTCAAATACTTGGTGCTTCTGATGATGCCGATTTTGAGTCCAGATATAACAAAATGGTTAACGTTGTAACATCACCTACTGGTGACGTTAAGTTGACTGGTGACGTACTAGCAGATCTGGATACAGCATTTAAGGAGGCTAACAGAGATTTCATGGATAACATTGTCCTTGATGACTAATATCTAAATATATGGCGTCCGATGCACTTTTTAGTGCATCGGGTTGCCAGCATTAGAGTATATTGCTTATATATCGTAATGTATTTTAAAAAATACCTTGCGTTATGTAAATAGTATATATATTTACTATTTTTCTCTGGAGGGAAATTTTGTATGAGAAAACTTAGACATTTATTTTCTATAGTTTTGTCCGTAGCTTTCGCTTTTTCCGTGGTAGGATGTTCGCCTGCACCACACAATCATACTGATGCTGATAACAATAGCGTTTGTGATACTTGTGGAGAGACACTACCTGGTGGTGGTACTGGTGGCGGTGAAAGTAATGAACCTACCGTTAGTTATTCATGGTCATCTACTACCGTGACAGATTCTACCCAAATTAGCGATTGGGATGGAGTTAGCCTAACTTTGAGTGTGTATTACGCAAATTCTGGATATTCTGGTAATGCTGTAGGTACAAATGACAAAGTTTTGAGCGAAATCAAGAGAATCACCGGAATATCTTTGACAAAAGCAACTTCTGCTGATAGTGCTGACCTTATTATCGGTACACCTCAAGATGGTACTGATTTTACAAGTAGAGGTACTATGAAGAACGTGATTGATAATCTCAAGCAATATGCTCCAAATTTGTACGCTAGATACAACAATTACAATTCTTTGATATTCGACCAAACACACGTGAGTGGTGGTAAGAAGAATACTATCTATGGCGTGCCATTTGGTATATATGGTACTAATATGAGTGAGGTGCTAGGTACTACCAACGTATCTATCGCTGCTGGTGCTGCATACAACAATGTTGAAGAGCAAAATGGCTACATTTGGGTAAGAGACGACGTCCTCAAGGCTATCAATCCAGATGCGCTACAAGTATCTGACTTGGAGAGTATATACAGCCAAAACGGTGCTTTCACTAGCGAGCAATTGTTTAATGCTTCACTAGGTAGTGCTACCCAGTCAAATGAAGATGCATTTGTACAATTCGTTAAGGACGTAGCTGATTATATTGAGGCAAATCCTACCACCATGGCAGACACATATGCTACTTATTTGAGAGCAGGTGCAGACGTAGACTGGGATATATTCAAGTTGATACTTGCTGGATTGTATGGATCAAACGATGGATACAACAGTATGTATATGTACTGGGATAAGTCTAGATCAAAACTAGTAGCTACTTATGCTGTGCCATCTAACGGTGAGAGAAATGATCCTACCAAGTGGACTGAGTTTGAGTCTAGCATGTACAAGCTCAACCAATTGTATCTATACGGTGCAGTAGACCCTGATTGCTTTACAGATAATAGAGAGTCTTTTGAGACCAAGAGAGATGCTGGTAATTATATCATATCTTTCTCAAGCGAGAGACCTGAGTCAAACACTTATAGCTATCGTAAAGTATACTTCAAAAATGGTCAAAATACTACCAAGTATGCATATATGGACGACGCTATAGATTCTACCTATTGCGTATACATCACCAGCAACGTTCAAGATGCTAAGTTGCCACAAATTATGAGATGGCTAGATTTCCAATCTACTGATGTAGCAGACAAATTGTATGCATATGGAGTATCATCAGCAAATCTATATAATAGTGCTACCAAGTCATTTAGCGATACCAGCCTAAATGCTTATATGATAACTGATTTGTACAACTCTGCTAACTATACCAACTCATACAACCTATACAATGGTAAGACTAAGAACAATATACCTGTATTCTCATTCTTAGCAGATGGTGCTAGCAAGTACTCTCCAGCAGTATTGGCATCAAAGAGTGCTGACTATATTGAATACTATTTCTCAACATATTCCGTGCTAGGCGCTCCTGTCAAGAATAAGGTATTGCGTACTATAGATATCAATAATTGGACTGACGAAGAAGATACCAATTACTATATTGAGTCTGCAGTTAGTGCATTTACAGATATGTCAGCTATATATCAAACTTTGACCGAACTATTGACACTAGAGAATCCAGACGCTGAGAAGGAAGATGGATTGATGTTTAAGTCAGACAAGTTTGAGACTTTGGCTGCAACTATCAACGTTGTGGGTGTCTCTGGACTAATCAACACACTAGAGTCCAAGTTTAAGGATGCTAATAGTGACGACGTATCCAAGAAGTACTATTGGATAATGTCTACAACGGCTTAGGAACAACACTAAAATCGACGCTGGGCAATTTTGCTCGGCGTTATTTTTCAAAAAGAGGTAAGCATATGAGGATAGGACTACGTGCACATGATTTGGCAGAGCCAAATTATATAGAATTATGCAAGCAACTAGACAAACATGATATTAGATGCATACAACTTGCTCTACCTAAAGTAATAGAGGGATTTTATCAAAAATCTATATATGAGAGGGAGAAAATAGTTAAAGATTTTGCAAACGTGCTAAATGATTATGGCATCACGACAAACGTACTTGGTTGTTATATCAATCCGTCTGAGAGGGATGTAGAAAAACTTAATAAGCAGAGAGACACTTTTTTTGAAAATATAGAATATGCCAAAATAATAAACGCTCAAGTCATAGGCACGGAGACTGGCTCTCTCAATCCAGATGGCTCGTACAATCCTCTGAATCACCAAGAATATGCCTATCAATATGTAATGGAGAGTATATCTCTATTTGTCGATAGGGCAAAAAATATTGGAGTTAACGTAGGTGTCGAAGCAGTATGGCAATTTGTTATTCATGACGTCAATAGCGTAAAGCGTATGTTAGATGATATATCATCTCCTAATTTGAAGGTGATATTTGATCCTGTCAATATGTTGTGTTATGACAATCATCACCAATCATTTGAAATATTCAAAGACGTCGTTGATACTTATCTAGACAAGATATCCGTACTTCATCTAAAGGATTATTCTATTCAAAATCAAGCAATGCAATATGGAGTACCATATAGCGGTCAATTTAATTTTGCTAGATTTATAGAGATGATGAAAGATGCTAACGACCAACTTGACTTTATCGTAGAAGAAACTAATCCAAACAACGTATCAAATATATTAAGACAATTAAGGAGTAATTTATGAACAAACAATTAATGATGCAAAAACTAAAAGCAACCGCTTTCAATATGATGTCAAATAAAGGTTCTGAGAACGTACAAGAAGTTTGCCCAATATCTATTATTAATTTTGACAAATGGGAATGGGCGCAAGGCGTAGGTCTATACGGACTATTTAATTATTACAAGCAAACTAAAGATAAAGATATGCTTGATATACTTGTCAACTGGTTTGATGCACGCCTCAAAGAAGGTCTACCATACAAAAACGTTAATACTATGGCTCCTATGCTAACCTTGGCATGTCTATATGAAGAGACGAAAAATCCTGAGTACGTAGACGTACTTACCGAGTGGGCAAACTGGGTAATGGATGAAATGCCACGTACTATAGAGGGTGGTTTGCAACATATCTGTAGTGGTTGTGAGAACCACAATCAAATATGGGACGACACTTTGTTTATGACTGTGTTGTTTTTGGCAAAATATGGTATGCTATTTGATAGACAAGACATGGTCGAGGAGTCTAAATATCAGTTTTTAATACATATTAAATATCTATACGACACCAAGACTGGTCTATGGTATCATGGTTGGAATTTTAACAATCGAGACAACTTTGGCTCAATATTGTGGGGTAGAGGAAACTGTTGGATTACCGTAGGTATATGTGACTATCTAGAGATGACTGGCATTGATGGTGGTCTCAAGAAGTATCTCGCAAATACTCTAAAAGCTCAAGTAGATGCATTAGTTAAATATCAATGTGAGAGTGGTGCTTGGAATACTATCATCAACGACCCTACTTCGTACGAAGAGATCTCTGCTACCGCAGGATTTGGCTGTGGTATACTCATGGGTATACGTATAGGTCTGCTAGACAAAGAGACGTATCTACCATGTGCCATCAAGGCTCTCAACGTAGTGATGGACAATATCAATGAAGATGGTACTGTTGAACAAGTATCATATGGTACAGGTATGGGTAATACCGCTCAAGAATACAAGGATATACCTATTTGCTATATGGCCTATGGTAATGCCTTGGCTATAATGATACTAAATGAAGGACTAAAACTCTAATAATGGAAACTGTAAAGTTTGCTGATCTCAAAAAAGAATATAAATGTGAGACACTTTATTATAAGCAAGTTGAATTTGACAATTTGCGCATACTAACTGTGCATCCTGAGGTGCGTCACCCCTCAAATACTGCTATTGTATTCGTACATGGTGGTGGATGGACTATAGGATGTCCTCATATGTATATCCAAGAGATGCATTATTTTGCCAAGAGAGGTGCTGAGTGCTTTAGCATTCAGTACAGGCTCAACAAAGAAAAAAACTATATCTTAGAAGATTGTATTAAAGACGTCCGTAGCGCTATTAGGTATCTCAAGAAAAATGCTGATGCACTTATGATTTCGCCAGACAAAATAGTCGTTGTAGGTGATAGCGCTGGTGGACATCTAGTCACAGCGTTGACAACGATAGATCCTATTGATGATGAGACTGACGATTTGAGCATATCAGTTCAACCTAGTGTAATCGTCAACTGTAATGGAGTCGTAGATTTGATGCCTTCTTTTAGATCGTCTGCTAGGAAACCTTCAAATGAGCATCTTGATGATAATGATGAAGAATTTGTTAATTACATCAAATCATTGTCTCCTATGTACAACGTCAAGAAGACTGATACGATTATACTAAACCTTCAGGGCAAACAAGATGGTTGTGTCAATTACACTATGACAGAAGAGTATCATCTTAGACAGTTGGGAGTTGGTAACGATTCTACTTTGGTAATCTGGGATGATGCTAAACACGCCTTTATACTCATAGGGTATACTGGTACAGATGAACAGATAGTCAGGGCTATCAACACAATTGACGACTTTTTGACCACTAGAAATTATCTATCGAACAAAAATTTAGAAATAATTATATAGTAGGTGAATATGAAAAAATCAATTCTAGCACTAATATTATCTATTTTTTTAATAATTGCATTGGGTTCGGCATGCTCCCCAACTTTGCAATCTGTTAGCATACAATCAAAAAACGATAACGTGCTAGAGGTATCGGCAGGCACGTCGATAAATGGTCTCAAAAGTCTGTTAGAATGCAATATTAATTATAGCAACGGTACAAGCGCCACTCTTTCGTCAGATGATTTTGATTTAATTTTTGACAAAGAATACAAATCATACGTCGTACAAGATACCCAATATGCTATCAAGGCGCAATACAATGGACTAGAGTCCAATTCTATTACTTTTGTATTAAAAGCAGACTCGAATGCAAAAATACAACTGTCAATAACTAACAATATCATTGATAGTTATACTGAAATTGATGACTTTTATGATATGTTTTCGGTAAAAATTAAATATTCTAATAATGAGTACGAATCTGTACCTTTCAATTCGGCGCATTTTAATTGTACACCTTCCTTTGATTCATATACGGGAGATAGGACTGTGTACAACGTATCGTATACGTTTGCTAATATCACCTCTGCACCTATTTCTGTAATCAGAAGCGCTACTAATCCTGGTTATACTGATATCGTCGCAGAGAAGAAAGCATATCACTTGCCAAGCACGTATTCAAAATCTGATATTCAAAATCAATTTGTGTTAAAATTGAAAGATGGTGATAATAGATTGTACACTAAAGACGTGTCCGAATTTAATTTTGTGTGGAAGAGAGTTAAAAATTCTAATGAAGTAGACGGAGTTTTTACACAATACCACTATGACAAAGTAAATTATCACGTGTACGTTAGTCATATAGATCATGTAGATTTGCAACCAATACAGTTGGAAGTCACTACTTATCCTGTCACTTCACAGAGAATACTAGAATGGGAAGGAGAGGAGATAACAACTAATATTTTCAACGTAGCAAGAGTGTCAAATAACGTCCCAGATGAAGATATTTACAAAAAGTATGCTTGTATACTTAGTGACGTCCCTCTCGACGTATATACGTCTCCAGTAGTCTCGGCACAAAACAATCCTAATCATTTGAAGTATTCAGGTGACGAAAGTGTATATACTCTATGGTCAGAGAATAAAAACAAAGTCGACAATATAGCCGAATATCTCAAGAAATTGATGATAGATGCAAATACTAGAGGTTATAATATCTCATTTACCTATTATTCATCTCTCACTTACCAAAATGGTGCTATGACCGTGCTAAGAGTAAAGTGCAAGATAAATTCACCAGTAGGCACGTATGCAGACGTATTTGATTTTCAACACAAATCAAATCCAAATATAAATATGCTGTTTGACAACCTCGATTCTACTGCGGTAGGCGGAGAATACGTTTGGTTGGATATAACAGTCGCACCAAATTATCTGTTTTAGCAACAAAAACTCTCAAAAGTCACATTTTGGGAGTTTTTATATTAAATTAAAATTTATAATTATGCAAAATATTATAAATATTCATTGTTTTATGCATAATTATAAAATATGAAAATTTTAATAAAAAATTATTGTAAAATCTACTATAAATTAGTTGACTTTAGCAAAAATCAAATATATAATTATGGCATATTTGACAACAAATTATGAATTATTATACATACAAGAGGTAATTATTATGCAAAAAAGCGAAATTAAGAAAGTTGTACTAGCATATTCTGGTGGATTGGACACTTCTATCATCATACCTTGGCTCAAAGAGAACTACAATAACTGCGAAGTTATAGCAGTTGCTGCCAACGTAGGACAAGCAGACGAATTAGAAGGTTTGGAAGAGAAGGCTATCAAAACAGGCGCATCAAAACTATATATTGAGGACTTGACTGACGATTACGTAGACAACTATATCATACCTACTATGAAGGCTGGCGCTATATACGAGGAGTATCTACTTGGTACTAGCCATGCACGTCCTTGTATAGCCAAGAGACTAGTAGAGATAGCCATCGCCGAAGGTGCTGATGCTATAGCTCACGGTTGTACTGGTAAGGGTAATGACCAAGTTCGTTTTGAACTAACTATCAAGAATTTTGCACCAAATATGCCTATCATAGCACCATGGAGAGAGTGGGATATCAAATCTCGTGAAGAAGAGATTGATTACGCTGAGGCTCACAATATACCTCTCAAAATAAATCGTGAGACCAACTACAGCAAGGACAAGAACCTATGGCATCTATCTCACGAAGGACTAGATCTAGAGGATACTGGCAACGAGCCAATGTATGAGAAAGAAGGATTTTTGGAAATGGGAGTTTCTCCTATCAACGCTCCAGACGTACCTACCTACGTAGAACTTGAATTTGTACAAGGTATACCTGTCGCTATCAATGGTGAGAAGACTTCTGCCAAGAATATCATCCTCAAACTCAACGAACTAGGTGGCAAAAACGGTATTGGTATACTTGATATAGTAGAAAATAGACTAGTCGGTATGAAGTGTCGTGGAGTGTACGAGACTCCAGGTGGCGCTATATTGTACAAGGCTCACAGCGTACTTGAGAGTATTTGCCTAGATAAGTTGACTCTACACGAGAAACAAAAACTAGCAGTCACATTTGGCGAACTAGTATACAATGGTCAATGGTTCACTCCTCTACGTGAGGCTTTGAGTGCATTTGTTGACAAAACTCAAGAGAACGTGACTGGTAAAGTTCGACTCAAATTGTACAAAGGAAATATGATAAACGCTGGCGTATGGAGTGATTATTCTCTATATAGCGAGCAGATAGCGACCTTTGGTGAGAGCGATTACAACCAAAAGGATGCAGAAGGATTCATCAACCTATATGGTTTGCCTATCCAAGTACAAGCCATGGTTAGAGATGGACTTCTCTAAAAAAAACAGGACCTCCTGCAAAATTTTTTGCAGGAAGTCTCTTTCTATAAAGATATATTAAGCCGATAACTTCGGCTATTGGAGATGTTTATGGCTAAAATGTGGGCAGGTAGGACTGTCGGAGATACAGACAAAATAGCAGATGATTTTAACTCGTCTATATCCTTTGATAGTAGGATGTATAGCGAAGATATAGAGGGCAGTATAGCGCACGCTACTATGCTCGCTAGTCAAAAAATCATATCTGACGAAGATGCTCAAATACTCATAGCAGGACTAGAGGGTATCAAAAAGGATATAGATAGTGGAGATCTCGCTATAGACTTTAATTGCGAAGATATACATATGTTTGTAGAGCAAGTCTTGACTGAGAGAGTAGGTGACGTAGGCAAAAAATTGCATACTGCTCGTAGTCGCAACGACCAAGTCGCACTAGATATGCGTATGTATTTGAGAAAACAATCAAATCAAATTATTGCCAAGATAAAATCACTAATTGAGGTTATTGTTAATCAAGCAAATACAAACAAATATACTATTTTGCCTGGTTATACACACCTTCAACGTGCTCAACCTATTGTCTTTGCTCATCATTTGTTGGCATACGCTATGATGCTCCTAAGAGACAAGGATAGACTTAGCGATACTATCAAGCGTATCAACGTCTCTCCTATAGGCAGTTGCGCTTTGGCTGGTACTACGTACGACACAGACAGAGACTACGAAGCAAAACTACTAGGATTTGATGAGGTTGCCCTCAATAGTATCGACGGTGTATCAGATAGAGATTTTTGTGTGGAATTTATGAGTGCGTGCTCACTAATCATGACACACTTATCTAGATTGTCCGAGGAGATAATACTATGGTCTAGCTGGGAATTTAAGTTTGTAGAATTGTCCGATGCATACACTACCGGTAGTTCAATAATGCCTCAAAAGAAAAATCCTGATATGGCAGAACTAATTCGTGGCAAGACAGGTAGGGTATATGGCAATTTGATGGCTTTGCTCACCACTCTAAAGGGGCTACCACTAGCATACAACAAGGATATGCAAGAGGATAAAGAAGGCGTATTTGATACCGTAGATACCATACATAAGTGTTTGGATGTGATGACACCTATGCTAGACACTATGACGGTCAATGCAGACAATATGAAAAATGCTGCACTAAAAGGATTTATCAATGCGACGGATTTGGCAGATTATTTGACAAAAAAGGGAATGCCATTTAGATCTGCATACAAGATATCTGGTCAAATGGTTGCCAAGTGCATAAGTGTTAACAAGGTGCTAGAAGATTTGACCTTGGACGAATTTAGAGAATATAGCGAATTGTTTGAACTAGACGTATATGAGGCTATAGACCTAAATACTTGCGTCCAAAAGCGTATATCAAAAGGTGGTACTTCTACAAAATCTGTCGAAGAACAGATAGCGTATGTACTAGAGAATATAAAGGAATAAAATGAAAAAAATATTTATAGATGGTAGTGCAGGTACTACGGGGTTGAAGATAGTATCCAGATTGTCTGTCCGTAGTGATATCCAACTAATTGCCTTGCCCGAAGAATATCGAAAAGATACCTCTGCTAGAGCAGATGCATTAAATAGTGCAGACATAGCTTTCTTGTGTTTACCTGATAGTGCTGCTATTGAGGCTGTATCATTGGTGACTAATGAAAATACTGCTATTATCGATACGTCAACTGCTCATAGAGTAGACGATACTTGGGCATATGGTTTTGCAGAACTAAAAGGATATCGTCACAAGATACAAAATTCTAAACGAATAGCAAATCCTGGCTGTCACGCTAGTGGTTTTGTGGCTTTGGTTAGACCACTTGTCGAAAATGGTATAATCCCTACCGATTTAGCGTTGACATCTCACTCTTTGACAGGATACTCAGGTGGTGGCAAGAAGATGATAGCAGACTACACTTCTCCAATGCGTAGCCAACTGCTAGATGCACCTGCTCAATATGCAGTATCTCAAAATCACAAACATCTAAAAGAAATGGTCAAAATATGTGGTATAACAACTACACCTATATTTACTCCAATAGTAGCACCATACTATTCGGGTATGGAAGTGACTGTACCTCTATTTGCCAAAGACATCAACGGAAAGATACAAGATATCGAAGACGTATATCGTGAATATTACCAAGATGGACTTGTACATTTTGTCCCAAATCACGATAATTCTGCATTTTTATATGCGAACTCAATGTCGGGAAGAGACGATATGCAGTTGACTGTATGTGGAAATGATGATAGAATACTATTGATAGCAAGGTTTGACAATCTCGGTAAAGGAGCGTCAGGTGCTGCTATACAAAATATGAATATACTAATGGGAATACACGAATCTACAGGATTGGTATTGTAAAGGATGAATATGAAACTAATATCTGGCGGAGTATGTGCCTCAAAGGGCTTTAAGGCAAACGGAGTGCATTGTGGTATCCGCAAAAACCATACAAAAAAAGATTTGGCACTAATATATAGCGAAGTAGTAGGATCTGCGGCTGCAGTATATACTACCAACTTGGTCAAGGGTGCTCCTCTTGTCGTCACAAAGAATCATTTGCAAGACGGTAAGGCTCAGGCTATCATTTGTAATAGTGGCAACGCTAATACTTGTAATGCTAATGGTATAGAGATAGCAGAGAAAATGAGCGATCTTGTCGCAGAGTACTTAAACGTATCATCTAACGACGTAATTGTGGCATCTACAGGTGTCATAGGCAAGCCTTTGGATGTGACTCCTATCAAAAATGCTATGCCTATATTGTCTGCAGGACTTAGCGAAAATGCTGGTCGTGATGCAGCAGTAGCCATAATGACTACTGATACTGTCGAAAAAGAGATAGCAGTAGAGTTTGAGATAGGTGGCAAGGTGTGTCATATCGGAGGAATAGCAAAAGGTAGTGGCATGATTCATCCCAATATGGCTACTATGCTGGTATTTATGACTTCGGATGTCAATATCACTCCAAAAATGCTCTCAAAAGCATTGTCAATGGATATAGCAAATACCTTCAATATGTTGAGTGTAGACGGCGATACTTCTACAAACGACATGGTTAGCATCATAGCGAACGGTCTAGCTGGCAACGAAATAATTGATAGTGAAGGAGAGAACTTTGATATCTTTATGAAGGCTCTCAACACCATCAATATCGCACTATGCAAAAGGATAGCAGGTGACGGCGAAGGCGCTACCAAGTTGTTGGAGTGCATAGTAAGTGGAGCAAATTCACTAGACGTTGCCAAGACTGTAGCGAAGAGTGTGGTTTGCTCGAGTCTACTCAAGGCTGCTATGTTTGGCGCAGACGCCAACTGGGGTAGAGTGTTATGCGCTATAGGCTATAGTGGCGCTGACGTCAATGTAGACACTATCGACGTAGCCTTTAGAAGTGCCAAGGGTACTATACAAGTATGCAAAGACGGTGCAGGTGTAGATTTTTCGGAAGAAATAGCCAAAGAGATACTTTTGCAAGATGAGATAGAGATATTGGTATCGCTAGGAGCAGGAGAGTATACTGCTACTGCTTGGGGATGCGACTTGACATATGATTATGTCAAGATAAATGGAGATTATAGAACTTAAGAGGTAAATATGCACAACGAATTCTCAAATTCAGAAAGGGCAGAAGTGCTTACACAAGCACTACCATATATCAAAGACTACTATGGCAAGATAGTAGTAGTTAAATATGGTGGAAATGCTATGGTCAGCGAAAAACTCAAAGAACAAGTGATGGAAGATATCGTGCTACTATGGTTGGTCGGTGTCAAAGTAGTGCTTGTACATGGTGGTGGACCTGAGATTAACGACGTAATGAACAAACTAGGTAAAAAGGCTGAGTTTGTAGACGGATTGAGAGTCACCGATAGAGAGACTGTAGACATTGTCCAAATGGTATTAGCCGGCAAAGTTAACAAAACTTTAGTTAACCTTTTGGAGAAAAAAGGTGGCAAAGCTATGGGAATATCTGGTATGGATGGAAAACTAATCGAAGCTGTCCAAAAAGACGTCAGACTAGGATACGTAGGCAAGATTACCAACGTAAATATCACTCCCGTGCTAGATTTGTTAGAAAAAGGTTATATACCTGTCATATCTACCATAGGTTGTGATGACGACGGTAATTCGTACAATATCAACGGAGATACTGCCGCTGCTCGTATAGCAGGTGCTTTGCGTGCTGCTAGATTGATAATGATGACGGATATCGACGGTATATTGAGAGATAAGGACGATCCATCTACTTTGATACCAGAGATGACTATATCAGGCGCAAAAAAGTTGTACCAAGACGGTATAATATCAGGTGGAATGATACCCAAGGTTGATTGTTGTATAGAGGCGATTAACGAAGGTGTCAAGAACGTCACGATTATTAATGGAAAAGTACCTCACGCTATATTGATGGAGATACTCACCAACGAAGGTGCGGGTACTATGGTCACAGGAGACTAATAATGAGTGATATTACCAAAATTGACAAACAATACATAGCTGGTACGTATCGTAGATTTGACGTCGAACTTGTAGAAGGCAAAGGTTCTATTATCAAAGGTAGCGATGGTCGTGAATACATAGATATGGGCTCTGGTATAGGTGTGACTGCATTTGGTATAGCAGACGATGAGTGGGTGAAAGCCACTTCTTCCCAACTATCCAAGTTGCAACACGTATCAAATCTATATTATACCGAGCCTTGTGCTAAGTTGGCTAAGACTTTATGCGATAGGACAGGTTTTGACAAAGTATTCTTTTCTAATTCGGGTGCTGAGGCAAATGAGTGCGCTATCAAAGTAGCACGCAAATATGCTAGTGATACCAAAGGAGAAGATTGCTATACTATCATCACTTTGGTCAATTCATTTCATGGTCGTACTATCACTACGTTGTCCGCTACTGGTCAAGATTGTTTTCATAAATTATTTAATCCATTGACAGATGGTTTTGAGCACGCTATTGCCAATGATATAGATAGTGTCAAGCAAATAATTGCCACCAAGAAGGTCGCTGGTATTATGATTGAGTGTGTGCAAGGCGAAGGTGGTGTGAACCCTCTCGACGCCAATTTTGTGGCTCAAATATCGGATATATGTCAGCGAGAGGATATTCTACTAATAGTTGACGAAGTACAGACTGGTAATGGTCGTACAGGCAAACTGTATGCTTATATGAATTATGACATCACTCCCGATATCATCACTACTGCCAAAGGTCTAGGTGGTGGACTACCTATCGGTGCTACGTTGATGGGAGAGAAAGTTTCTACCGTCCTTGGCGCAGGTGACCATGGCTCTACCTTTGGAGGTAATCCTGTAGCATGTGCAGGAGCGTTGAGCATAATAGATAGGATAGACGAGGACTTTTTGGCTCAAGTCAACGAGAAGAGTAAATACATATTTGACACTCTCAACGGTGCAGAGGGGATAGTGAGTGTTAGTGGTAAAGGATTGATGATAGGCATCAAGACTGTCAAACCTGCCGCTGAAGTTGTCAAACTATGTATGCAAAACGGAGTACTTTGTCTAACTGCGAAAGACAAGGTTAGATTGCTACCTGCACTAAATATCCCTATGGATACTTTGGTAAAAGCAATAGATATACTCAAATTAGCATGTAAATGAGGTAAATAATGTCTTTTTATAAGAGAAATTTTCTAAAATTGTTAGATTATACTCCTAGTGAGATACAACAGCTAATTGACCTAGCCATTACACTAAAGGAGCAAAAGAAAAAAGGTGTCAGCCATAGATTGCTAGAAGGCAAAAATATTGCCTTAGTTTTTGAAAAAACTAGCACTCGTACTCGTTGCGCCTTTGAAGTAGCCGGTGCAGACCTAGGTATGCACCCTGTATATCTAGACCCAAAGAGTTCTCAAATGGGTAAGAAGGAGAGCATAGCAGACACAGCCAGAGTACTAGGGCGTATGTTTGACGGTATCGAATACCGTGGATATGGTCAAGAAATAGTCGAAGAACTAGCCCGTTATGCAGGAGTACCTGTGTGGAATGGTCTAACCAACGAATTTCATCCTACGCAAATACTTGCAGACTTCATGACTATCCAAGAGCATTTTGGTTCTCTAAAAGGCAAAAAATTGGTGTATATGGGAGATGCTCGCTACAATATGGGCAATTCTCTAATGGTAGGTTGTGCCAAGATGGGGATGCACTTCGTAGCTTGTGCTCCAGCCAAGTATTTTCCATCACAAGATTTGATAAATGCTTGCCAAGTTGTAGCCAAGGAGACCGGAGCAACGCTAGAGTTTATCACAGACCCTATGATGGCTACAAAAGGAGCAGACGTCATATATACCGACGTATGGGTATCAATGGGTGAGCCTGATAGTGTGTGGGCTGAGAGAATAGCCGACCTTACACCATATAGAGTCACCAAATGTTTGATGGATAATGCTGGACATAAATGTAGATTTATGCATTGTTTACCTGCTTTTCATGATTTGAAGACGGATATAGGCAAAGATGTCTACGACAAGTTTGGTATCGACTGTATGGAAGTGACTGACGAGGTGTTCGAAGGACCTCAATCTATCGTATTTGATGAGGCTGAGAATCGTATGCACACTATAAAAGCAGTAATGCTAGCCACACTACACCAAGATTATTGATAAATTAAAAGAACTTTGAAAGCAAAGTTCTTTTTTTGTGTTGTTAAACAAAAAATCATAGTAAAAAACACAGTTAAACTTATGATGTGAACCCAAAAGTTTAGACAAAAAATTAAATTAAATATATTGGAATTGAGTTCGGTATTTTACTGGACTCATTTTCAATTTTAAAGATATTCTTTCATTGTTGTAGTAATAAATATATTCGTGTAACTTTTCTATGAAAGCGTTAACGCTTTCAAATTTTTCGCCGTAGTACATTTCTACTTTAAGTCTACCAAA
>JAGBSX010000039.1 GCA_017631635.1 Clostridia bacterium
CCGCTGATGTCCTTGATTTCACGAGCTTGGACCCATCTACCTTCTTCTGGTATAGGGGCTGGACCGTGATTAGGACCTTTTTTCACGCACATCATCTGTTCGACTTCGTGGGAATACTGCATATATACCTCCAAATAAATAATTTTATTTTTATCTAGTATAGCACATTATTTTTAATTTGAGAAACGTTTTTGGGTATTTAATTTTCAAAAATATGACAAAATGCACACTTATAAGTTGAAAAAAAGTTTTTGATGTGATATAATCACCTTACAAAGTCAAAAATTTAATCAAAAGGAGTCAATTATGACAAGCAACATGCCACTATTTACCAACGTTAGTCAACACGGACCACTAGCCCTTATCGTGCTAGAGAGTGCCAAGGAACTAGGCGACAAGATAGACAAGCACCTGATCAAATGGATGGAAGAGTCCACAGGTCGCAAGGTTGACACCTTCATCACCCCTTCCAAATGCCCTAGATTTACCACAGGCGACGGCAAGGGTATGCTATACGACTCTATCAGAGGCAAGGACGTATATATACTAGTAGATGTAGGCAATTATAGTTGCACGTATACTATGTTTGAGACTCCCAATCGTATGTCCCCAGACGACCACTATGCTGACCTCAAGCGTATGATAGCCGCTATCGGAGGCAAGGCAGAGCGTATCACAGTCATCATGCCTATGCTATATGGTGGCAGACAGCACAAGCGCAGTTTTAGAGAGTCTCTAGACGCAGCATCTATGCTCCAAGAGTTGTACCAGATGGGCGTCAAAGACATCATTACTTTTGATGCACACGACCCTAGAGTGCAAAATGCAGAGCCACTCATGGGCTTTGACAACTTCATGCCTACTTACCAAGTACTCAAGGCATTGTTCAAGAAGTACCCCAACGTCAAGTTTGACAAAGACCACTTTATGATAGTATCCCCAGACGAGGGTGCTATGAGTAGAAATATATACTATTCATCTGTACTAGGAGCAGACCTAGGTATGTACTACAAGCGTAGAGATTACACTACCATAGTCAATGGTCGCAATCCTATCGTAGCACACGAGTATCTAGGTAATTCGGTCATGGGTATGGACGTATTTGTCGCTGACGATATCATAGCCACGGGAGATAGCACTTTGTCCTTGGCCAAAGAACTTCGTGAGGCAGGAGCAAATCGTATATTCCTCAATGCTACCTACGCACTATTTACAGAGGGTATAGATAGATTCCGCAAGGCGTACGAAGAGGGTATCATAGAGAGCGTAGTCGCTACCAACCTTACTTATATGAAACCAGAACTCAAGGATGAGCCTTGGTTCACGGTAGCAGATATGTCCAAGTATATCGCGCTCATCATAGCCGCATGCAACCAAAATAGATCCGTAGGAGACTTGCTAGACCCTATCTCCAAGATACACGCATTACTAGAGAATAGGAAATAATCAACGAAACAAAAATATACGCACGCACGTGCGTATATTTTTTTGTTAATTGTAGACATATACTTGCTCAATAGGGTAGATATGGTGTATATTTGATATATAGTGAATAATATATAGGGGGCAATTATGTCGATAGAATACGAGATAGTATCGAGGATAGTATCCTCTCGTCGTACCATTAGGAAATTTGTTGACAAACAGATAGATGAGTCTATCTTACTAGACGTTCTATCTCTAGCCAGACTATCTCCCTCAGGTGCTAATCGTCAACCACTCAGTTACGTAGTGGTACTAGACGAGGCTATGAGAGAGGAGATGTTTAAGCACGTCAAATGGGCAGGATATATAGCGCCAGACGGCACTCCTAGCGAGGGAGAGAGACCTACGGGATATATAGCGATTGTCTCTGACGATACTATTAGCAAATCCCCCGATATCGACCTAGGTGCTAGCGCTATGACTATCAATTATCTACTAGAGGCTAGAGGGATAGGAGTATGCTGGATGGGAGCGATAGATAGAGTGGCTATCTCATCACTACTAGGTATCGCAGAGCCACGCAGACTGCTACTAGTATTAGCCATAGGATACAAGGGCGAAGAGCCTGTGGTAGAAGATATGGTAGATAGTGTCAAATATTACAAAGATGACGAAGGCGTACTACACGTACCCAAGAGAAAAATAGGAGATATAGTACGTATTATATGAAAACCAAGAAAAAACTAGGAGTTTATACCCCGTTAGCCAAGAGTTCGCCTATATATGATTGTGGATATGGAGTAGGTTTTAGCGAAGAAGAGAGAGTATATATGCAGATATTCTCATCTTTTAGCATAGACAAATACCAAAGGTATTGTACCTCACTTATCAAAAAGGGATATAGATACCTACACACCGACATTATAGACAACTTTGTCTCAAATTCGTACCTAAAGGACGACCAACTCGTATACACCTATTACAATCTAAAGACAGAGGTGCTTCGAGTGATTGAGGACAACGTATCAGTCCCCAAGTTTTCATTTGACTACGAGAGTGATGAGGAGACTACCTCTACTTTGTATCAATATGGACTTTACTACGCTCCTGCCTACAAGGAGATAGGCAAGAGTGAGGATTGTGGTATGCTATATATCCTCACCCTATCCGACGGCAAGTTTATACTCATAGACGGAGGAGATAGAATTCAAGCGACTGATGAGATGATAGAGGGACTATATGCCTTTTTGAGAGAGCGTAGTAGCGCTGACAAGGTAGAGATAGCGTGTTGGATATGTACTCACGGACATAGCGATCACCTAGACGTCTTTTCAAAACTCATTAGACTTCATCATCAAGATATTATCCTAGAGAGATGTTTGTTCAATTTTCCTAGATATCAGGCTTTTACCAAATCGCAAGCCGAATCAGAGGATTTGGTTAAGGAGCGCATTAGAGAATATTATCCTAGCGTGATATACGTCAAGCCACACACGGGGCAGACCTTTAGACTAGCCAACTGTGGCATAGAGATACTCTACACTCACGAAGACTGTGTAGGAGACATAGACGGAGTAGTTATCAACCAAAATAGTTATAACGACGCATCACTTGTATTTAGGCTCAACTATGACCACACGTCATTTTTGGTACTGGGAGATGCTTGGAAACATACGGAAAAGGTAATGACTCGCAATTATAGTGACAAGGCGTACAAATGCCACATAGTTCAAGTGGCGCACCACGGATTTAATAATCTCCCCAAGTTATACTCCTCTATACCCAAGGGTACTGTACTACTGTATCCACAAGTCAAATCTCACGTAGACCTATTTAGAGGAGATGCAGATGTATATAGTATGCTGATAGACACTATCAATCCTAGCGAAGTATACTTCGCAGGAGGAGGTACGGACGCTATCAAATTTGTCACAGGCGTCATACATCACGAGCATTATGACCTAGTAGGAGGAGAGTACGACGGCTCGCCTATTTGATAGATATAGTAGGGTAGATATTACTTCTCGAAACTAAATAAGCAACTAAATATCCTCAATTCGCGCTATTTTCGTACCAAAAATGCACCTCAACTTACATTTTTGCGAATTTAACCTTTTTGATTTGATTTACTTGACCTTATATACTAATATGGTGTTGAGGTGATTCTATGAAGATTAGAAAAGGACGCAAGACTTACACCATAGTAGAGACTAGACTAAGTTGGCAGATTATGTACGACACGGTAGACTACAGCGTAGACTACGAGATACTCAAGATACATTGTCCTACACTCACAGGGCTAAAGAATTGTATATTTGAGTCGAGTGCTTTTTGAGGAGGATATTATGAATACGATTTTAATAGTGGCTATATGTGTGAATATCATAGGGCTTGTGGTAGCGAATATTAGTTTGTTCGCTCCCAAGAAGAGTGATAAGCAACTCATATTACCACCAAACGTAATGGAGTGAATATGGCACGCAAAAAGTCAAATAAGAATCAACGATCCAAGCAAGCCAAAAAGGCTGTCAAGGCATTGAGCAAACTCAATCCAGTAGTACTAGTTATAGTGCTAGTTTTGGTGATATCTATAGCATTTGGTACTTATATGTATGAGACCAACGGCGACTTTAGAGATTTTGTCGACGTCAATATATTTGGCAAAGAACCTACTGCAGATATAGGAGACGAGGCTCTGACTATATCCCTTATAGACGTAGGCAACAAGTACAATTCGGATTGTGTCTACATCAAGGTAGGATCTACCGATATACTAGTGGATAGTGCAGGCAAATTTGACAAAAAGACTTCAAATGACAATATCGAGGCTTACCTCAAATCCAAGATGACCGACACTCTACTAGACTACGTAATAGTCACCCACGCAGACGCCGATCATATAGGAGGCTTTGCAGGAGATGCTACTGTTACTAGCCTATTTGAGCGATTCAAGTGTGGTACTATCATAGATTTTCCTAGGACCAACAAAGATACTGCTACCTACGATAGGTATATAGAGAATCGTGATGCAGAGGTGAGAGATGACGGTGCTGTGCATTATACGGCATTACAATGCTATCTAGGTCAAGACGGTGCTAGTCCTACCTATGATTTGTCAAACGGTGCTACCTTGGAGATATTGTACAACTACTATTACGAAAATAATTCTAGTAATGAGAACAATTATTCGGTATGTTTTAGGATAAAGCACGGAGACAAACAATTCTTATTTACAGGCGATTTAGAAGAAGAAGGCGAATTTAAGTTCGCTACCAAATATGCAGATATTGGGCAAGTAGACTTCTTCAAGGCAGGACATCACGGCTCAAAGACCTCCAACAATATAGAATTGCTTGAGGTGATTAGACCCAAGATAGTAGGTATTAGTTGTGTAGCAGGACACAACGAGTTTGATAGTGCTCCAGAGAATATATTCCCGACTCAGACTGCTATACACAATATAGCCAAATACACACAGGAGGTATACGTGACTGCGTGCTATGTGGACGAAGAGTACGCACCACTCAACGGTACTATCGTAGTCATCTCAGACCAAGAGGGTGTGAGGGTAGACTGCGTAGTGAGTGACGACGTGCTAGCGCGTAGCGAGTGGTTTAGAGATACCGTCAGCGACAGCACTACCCAAAAGACTTGCCCTACTGAGTGGTTAGACCTGATGAGTGCTTGATTGATTAAGACCGTAGCGAAATTACTACGGTCTTTTTTTGTGGATATTTTACATAAATCGATAGGATTTTTGTTGTAAAAATGTTAATAGGGTGTATATTTTTGTATTCAAGTAGTTGTACAAAGTAGTATTTTATGTTATACTGTGATTATGAAGAAGAACCAAGAGACAACTTCACCTAACAGCGCAGAGACGCCTATTGATACCAATCAAGACGCGAAGACCAAGAAGAGAGAGGCGAAACTCAAACGAAAAAAGGACAAAGAAATCAAAAGGTACGAATCGTTGCCTATAGAGTCCAAGATAGATTTGATTGCTAGAGAGCAACGTCAATCTGCCGACTGGATTCAACTAGACAATGCCGCTTTGATATTCCCAGCATCAGAGACAATCGACCGTATGAATATGTTTAGATTGTCCGTAGTGCTCAAGGACAAAGTAGATCCTCTAGCCTTGCAGAGGGCTGTGAATATGATAGTGCCTAGATTTCCTACTATAGCCACCTCTGTCAAGAGAGGCTTATTTTGGTGCTATCTCGAGCCATCCAATACCCCTATCGTAGTTAGAGAACAGAGAGAGTTCCCTTGTAGGAAGTTGGCTTTGGATTCACGCAATTCGCTATTTAGAGTGACATACTTTAATTATGAGATATCCGTAGAGTTTTTCCACGTGGCTAGTGACGCCAATGGTGGTATAGTATTTCTCAATACTCTGTTAGACGCCTATTTTGAGGTGCTAGGATATGAGACTGTGGATAGGACCAATACTTTATCTTATCGAGACAAGCCAAACGAAGAGGAGATGGTAGACGCTTATCAGCAATATCACGACGGTGTCACCCCCAAGAAGACCAAGGACGTCAAATCATACGTACTCAAAGGAAATCGACTAGATAGCAATATGCTTATACTCACCAAAGGCGTGTGCAATAGCGACGACTTACGTAGAGTAGCCAAGAGTAGAGGTATGTCGGTAGGAGAACTGCTATCATCTTGCATCACTTACGCTATAGAGCAGGAGAGAGAATTTTGTCTAGGTGACAAGAAACACCCCGTAGTCGTATCCGTACCTGTGGATATGAGACGAATTTTTCCCTCCAAGACTTTACGAAATTTCGCAGTATTATTTAGGATATATAGCGACGGACTCAAGTCATTTGACGAGACTTGTCAGTTAGTCAAGAAAGCATACGTAGAGGGAGTCAAGAAGGATTATCTCCAAGGCTACGTCAATTTTAACATTGCCTCCCAAAATAATCCTTTGATTAGATATCTGCCCCTACCTATCAAGATGCTAGGTATGAGAGTCGCGCTAAATATGTACGACTACAACGTGTCTACCACGACTATATCCAATCTAGGTATTATCAAAGCCCCAGAGGACTACAAGGACAGGATACTTCGATACGAATTTTCATTAGGAGCGAAGAAGACCGAACTATCCAACCTAGCCATAGCCACTTTCAATGGTACTACTGTGATGACCTTTAGTAGAGTGATAGATAGTGCGCTAGTGGAGAAGTATTTCTTCCGTCAACTTAGCGCGCTAGGAGTAGACGTAGTCATAGAGACGAATTATCAAGGAGATTTGATTTGAAATATTGTACCGAGTGCAAAGTATCAGCCAACGATAACCTCACAAATTGCCCTTTGTGTGGTGCGTATCTAAAAGACACTATCGTAGATAGTGCCGATATTTATCGTGGTTACGAATCTCACTACGAATACACTCCATTGACCAAAAATAGTGGCAAGAAAAACAACTTTTTGAGGCAAAAGTCCTTTTTACTTGTACTTGCTATAACCCTCATTTGCATATTTATCAACTGGACGACCTCTCCTACGGTATGGTGGTCTGCGTACACTACGATAGGTATGTTTTTGGTGTACACGTGCGTACTCAATCCTATATATACCAAGCGTAGATTTTATGCTAATATCGCAGTATGGACGCTATGCATTTGCGTAGGACTTATCGTGATAGACCTATTCAACAATTATCTTATATTTGGTACGTGGGATATAGACTTGGCGTTTAGATACGAATTGCCGGCAGTATTGGTAGTGGTAGTGATACTCAGCGACTTTATGATTTTTTTCGAGAAGACTCATTACAAATACTACCTCATGACCATGGTGGGTATGAACTTATTGTGTCTAGTACCAGGCATAGTAGCCTTGGCGGTAGGTACGGAGGGAGATACTTGGGTACTACTCACGTCGCTATATTTTGGCATAGCCAATTTGCTGATAATGAGTATAGTGTACTTCAAGCAAATGAGATATGAATTTAAGAAAAAATTTTTTGTATAAGGAGATAATATATGATTAGACAGTATTGTTTTGTCAATTTTGTAGTCAATACTTTTGCTCCTGTGTCAGATATGTATATATCAGGTTCTACCAAGAATCTAGGATTGTGGAACGCCTCCAAGGCAGTACGACTCACATCTACAGATGGATACAAGTTCAATATTCGCAAGCGTTTTAGGATAGGCGAGAGTGTAGAGTTCAAGGTCCTAACCCTTAGAGATTGGAGGGGTGTGGAGAAGGGAATGTTTGCCGAAGAGATCGCCAACCACCATATCATAGCAGACAAGGGCGCAGTTGCCGAAGTGACAGTATACAATTGGCGCAGAGATTGAAGATAGTCTTCTCACGAGAGTGAGAAGATTTTTTCATTTTGCTTATTAGTAATTATTGCTATTTACTTGACATTGTTTGAAGATTATAGTACAATACTATCAGGAGAAAGATTATGAACGCAGTTATTTCACCAGCAAAACGTAATACCAAGCAAAAGGAGAGCATATTTCGTGCTGTCACTAGCGTATACACACATCCTACTGCCGAAGAGATATACAATATGGTAGTAGTCGATTGTCCACACGTGAGTTTGACCACCGTTTATCGCAATCTAAATATGCTAGTCGAAGAGGGGAAACTCAGGAGAATAGCCATACCCAACGATTCGGATAGATTTGATGCTACGTTGACACCACATTATCACGTCAAGTGTGACAAATGTGGCGCATTTGTAGACGTAGACGGCTATGATACAGACATCAATGGAGAGTGCGAGCGTCTCACTGGCTACAAGGTCAATTATCACGACATTATCTTTCATGGTGAATGTGGGGAGTGTAGATAGTGCTCAAGGTTAATATCATAGCAGTAGGTTCTATCAAAGAGAAGTATCTGAGCGACGCTATTAGCGAATATCTCAAACGCCTATCTAGATTTGCTAGCGTATCTATCATAGAGATAGAGGAGAAGTCTGTCTCTAGCGACCTTCGTCTCAAAAAGGAGCAGGAGGGTATAGCCATACTCAAGAAGGCTAGAGGATATATCATAGCCCTAGACGGTGGTGGAGTACAACTTAGTAGCGTAGATTTTTCTAAGAAAATAGAGGATATAGCACTATCAGGTGTTAGTGAGATTAGTTTTGTGATAGGTGGCTCAAATGGTCATAGTGAGCAGGTACTCAAAACTTCAAATATGCAGTTGTCTTTCGGCAAGATGACTTATCCTCACCAACTATTTAGAGTGATGCTACTAGAGCAGATATATAGAGCATTTACTATCACGGCAGGCACACCTTATCACAAATAGAGTAGATTTTATGTATAAAGCAACAAAAAACATCAGTTTTTACTGATGTTTTTTCATTTTTCGCTTATTCTTTTACGGTGTAGATATATCTAGAGGTGAAAGTGAAGTTTTCACCTTTGTTGACTACTATGTTTATCTTTGGCTCTGGTGAGATTATGCGCTTGTTGATATATACTTGAAATTCGTAGCAAGCCTTATCGCACTCTACAGATAATGTATATTCGTCTAGTGCTAGAGTATAACGATTGACAGCCTCATTAGGTACGTCCCAGTTGAAGCACTCTCCTCTAGCGCTATAATTATTAGATAGGGTATAGGTGCGACTATCAGAGGATATATCCGAGCAATTTTCTCTTTCTACGAAAGAGACTGGTAGAGATATAAGAGCGTTATCTTGTCCCTCTAGGCTTATGAAACAATGCGAATACCACATAGTAGATAAGGACTAATTATAGTTTTAAGAAACAAATAGCACACTACACTCTCGGGAGTGTAGTGTGCTTTGCTTTATTTAAGGATATGATTTAACTCAATAGTTGTCTATTTGTGGTAGGTAGGGCTTTGTTTAGATATTTTAGCATAGGCACTCCCAGTACGTAGAGTACCACGCTTTGACTAACGGTGAGGTATAGTACTTGGAGGATATACATATCTTGACTACCCGAGAGTATCCACACTAGTGGCAAAAATATAGCATTTAGTAGCACGGGAGGTAGAGGTGCTAGCCATATATTTCGTATCTTTGAGGTGATATATCCTGCTACTAGAGTGATTAGAGAGCCAAATATTATATCAAATATGCCAAATACAGATATGATGTTTGACAAAGCGCAACCTATAGCCAAGCCGATATAACACTCTGGAAATATAAGTGGTAGCAAGGTTAGAGCCTCAGCCACTCTGAGTTGAATAGGACCGTAACTAATAGGTTCTAGCAGTATATTTAGCAAAAAATACAACGCCGATATTACGGCGTTGCGTGTGAGTTTAGTCAACAATACTTTATTTGACATTTCTATATTCTCCACGGTTTTTTTAGATGGGTAGCCGAGTACCATCGAGATGATTGTAGTATGTTTTTCAAAAAAACGCAAGAGAAATAAAGTATATTGTCAAACGTTTTTTTCAAAATAGCATTTTTTAGTTGTCCATTTAGCCAAACTCATCTCAAATATATACCATTTACGCATAAAATAAACAGTATATTTTGCAATATTTTGAGTATTTAATACTATTTTATATAATTTTTTATTATATTTTTGCATATGGTATGTACAAAATGACAAATATGTGTTATAATTATGCCCGTTAGAGTATTTTAGAGGTGATTTATGGAGAAAATTGCAATTATAGATTTAGGTTCACAACTTGCGAGACTAGTCATAGCCAACGTGACTGACGACGGTTATTTTATGGTATGTGACGATATGAGAGAGCAGGTCAAACTATCCCAAGATATGGAGTGGGATGGCTTTTTGAAACCAAATAGAGTGGCTCACGCCCTCAAGGTGCTCAAGATGTTTCGCAAACTTTGCGATACCAACGGAGTAGAGAAGGTGTTTGCCTACGCTACCTCTGCAGTTCGTAGAGCCAAGAATCAAAAGGGATTTTTGGACGAGGTAGCAGTCACTTGTGGTATCAAACTCAAAGTCCTTACCGAAGAAGAAGAGGCAGGACTCATATATTCGGGTGTCATCAACACTATGGATATCCCCAAGGGACTTATTTTGGATATATGTGGTGGTAGTATACAGTTGGTATATTACTATAGGCGCAATCTTTTGGCTCAAGCATCTCTACCATTTGGAGCAGTCACCGTAGCCGAACTATTTAAGGACGCTACTATCGATACCGAGGAGCAGATGAAGAATATCCAAGCCTACGTCAAGGAGCATTTAGACAAGATAGAGTGGCTCAAAGACGTAGATCCAGAGACACAACTCGTGGGTGTAGGTGGAGCATTTAGAAATATCGGTCGTATGTCCCGTATGCTCAAGAGATATCCTATAGATATATCTCACAACTACCATATGACTATGGAGGATTTGTCTCAAGTATACGAGGCGTTCAAGAATACTGAGGTTGACTCCAATACTCGTATTAGAGGACTTAGTAGCGTGAGAGCAGATATATTCCCTAGCGCACTAGCGACTATTAGCGCTCTACTAGAGACAGTCACATTTAGCGAAATGGCTATATCAGACCACGGTATCAGAGACGGAGCATTGTTTAGGACTGTGATACCTACCACGGCAGAGAGACCTATCTCCGACGTGCTAGGCTTTAGTCTCAATTCACTAGTTAGACAGTACAATCTCAATATCCCACACGCAGAGCACGTGTACAATATCGCTATGCAATTGTTTAAGCAACTCAAGGTATTGCACAAACTCCCACGTATGTACGTCAAGGTACTCAGAGTCGCTGCTATACTCCATGATGCAGGAGAGTGTGTGGACTACAATTCTCACCATATCCACTCTATGTATATGATACATCAGTCTGATATCTACGGTATTTCGCAGAGAGAGAAATTGCTCGCAGGTTTCGTAGCCAAGGGACACCATGGCAACGATTTGACTATAGCCGAGATGATGAAGTACAAGGATATATTGCACGAAGAAGACTACGACGCCGTACGCAAACTAGGAGTTATCCTCAAGATAGCAGAGAGTTTTGATAGGAGCAAATCTGGTATCATCACAGGCATTAGTTGTGACCTACTAGGAGATAGCGTGATACTCAAGATAGAGAGTGAGGCAGACGCAGGTCTAGAGGTAAGGAGCGCTATGTCCTCTTGTGCCGAGTTCAAGAGAGCCTTCAAGAAAAATCTAGAGATTCTCTAATACATAGTAAAGAGAATGAGATAGAGATTAGATTATACAAAAAACACACCCCCTGAAATGCACCTCCTTAAAGTGTCTAACTTTTGGGTTCACATCAGAACTCAATTCCAATATATTTAATTTAATTTTTTGTCTAAACTTTTGGGTTCACATCACCCTCGGTGTGTTTTTTTGATAAAAAAAATCACGCAATTTAGTTGCGTGATTTTCATTTGTTTTATTTATCTTTGTTATCCACTATCCTTTCGGCATTAGTATTAGTGAGATAATCTGGCAACATTTTATTTTTTGGTATAGCGTAGTGTTTTATCAAGAATATGACTGCCACACCTAGTGCTATCATTATCAACATATAAAATTGAGATGGAGTCAATCCAGCGACAAACTCTCCTCTATGGTCGTTACGTATGTACTCTAGCAAAAATCTCCATACTCCGTACGATATTAGATATATAGGCATAGTGTAGTGATTTTTCTTCTTTAGTAGTAGGTATGCTAGCACTCCACATAGTATTAGCAAGAATACAGCCTCGTATAGTTGCGTAGGTAGAGCCCATAGGTTGCCTCTAGCAGGGAAGTAGAAGTTGAGCCACGCCCAATCACCCTCGGCTGTGATACCGTAGCAACAGCCTGCGCACAAGCATCCTAGTCTACCAAAACCATGCGCTATAGTTATACAAATAGGCGCTATAGCGACTACTGACCAGACACTCTCTTTGTACTTTTTCATAAATATAAGCGAGCCTAATATGAATAGAACTACTCCACCTATCAGACCACCTATGAAGGTGATATTGCCTAGTGAGAAGTTAAAGCCTAACTCGGGATTTTCGATATAGTTAAATATCGCTTGAAATAGTGCCGCCGACAAAAATCCTCCACCGACACTCACTATACCTAGTATAGTCACAAAATCGGTGTATTCGTTGCTAAGCCCTGTTTTTTTGAATATATTCCATAGTAGTACAAAACAGCATATCAATCCTATACCTATACACAATCCGTACGGATATACGCTTAGACCAAATATGGTGAACAAAGGACCATTTATCATAAGAACCTCCAATGATATATACATTATACTAGTTATACGACAAAATTGCAAATATTTTGAATATCAAAAAAAATGTTAAAATCTTAGCAAAATTGTTGACAAAGGGGAGGTTTGAGTGTATGATTGATATAGTTAAATAAAACCGACGAATGAGAGTAGTATCTATATTTAGCGTCGTACAGAGAGCCACAGATGGTGGGATTGTGGCAGACGGGGTATAGTGAATGGACTCACGAGGGCGAACGAACGGGGGTATACCCTAGTAGCAATCGACGGAATCGCGACCGTACAATAGCGAATCGTATGATAGTACGTTAGAGGGCTTTTAGCCGAATTTGGGTGGCACCACGATTATATCGTCCCAAGTACAGTAGTACTTGGTTTTTTATTTTATTAAAACATATTATAGGAGAAGTGTTATGATAGACAACAATATCCCATACAAGATATACCTTACCGAAGAGGAGATGCCTACTAGTTGGATGAATTTGAGGGCGTTTATGAAAGATAAGCCTGCGCCTCTACTCAATCCTACTACTCTAGAGCCTATGACACTTGAGGAGATGAGCGAGGTATTTTGCTACGAATTAGCCAAACAAGAGTTGGACGACGAGACCAAATACATACCTATACCTGACGCCATTAGAGATTTTTACAAGATGTATAGACCATCTCCACTAGTCAGAGCGTATTGTCTAGAGAAGAAGTTGGGTACACCTGCCAAGATATACTACAAATTTGAGGGAAACAATACCTCAGGTAGTCACAAACTAAACTCTGCCATAGCACAGGCTTACTATGCCAAGGAGCAGGGACTCAAGGGTGTGACCACAGAGACGGGTGCAGGACAATGGGGTACTGCGCTATCTATGGCGTGTTCGTACTTTGACCTAGATTGTCAAGTGTATATGGTCAAGGGGTCTTATGAGCAAAAGCCACACCGCAGAGAGGTGATGCGCACGTATGGTGCAAATGTCACTCCATCTCCATCTATGACTACCGAGGTAGGACGCAAGATAAATGCGAAATTCCCAGGCAACACAGGTTCGCTAGGCTGTGCTATTAGCGAGGCAGTAGAGAGGGCTAGCACTCTAGACGGATATAGATACGTATTAGGTAGTGTGCTCAATCAAGTACTGCTACATCAGTCAGTCATAGGACTAGAGAGCAAGATTGCTATGGATAAATACGGCGTCAAGCCTGATATAGTCATAGGTTGTGCCGGAGGTGGTAGCAATCTAGGAGGACTCATCACACCATTTATGGTAGAGAAGATAGAGGGTAGGCTAGATTGCAGATTTATAGCAGTCGAGCCCAAGTCATGTCCATCACTCACTAGAGGTGTATACGCATATGATTATTGCGATACAGGTATGGTATGTCCTATCGCCAAGATGGCTACTTTGGGTAATGGATTTATGCCACCATCCAACCACGCAGGTGGACTACGTTATCACGGTATGACTCCTACGCTTAGCGAGTTGCATCATCAAGGTCTAATGGAGGCTACGTCTGTAGAGCAGACAGAAGTATTTAGAGCAGCCGAGTATTTCGCACGTATAGAGGGCATACTACCAGCCCCAGAGAGCAGTCACGCTATCAAGGTGGCTATCGACGAGGCTATCAAATGCAAAGAGACCGGTGAGGAGAAGACTATACTATTTGGTCTCACAGGTACAGGATATTTTGATATGTACGCATACGAGAAGTATCACAATGGCACTATGGCAGACTATATCCCTACCGACGACGATTTGGCGAAGGGATTTGCTACTATCCCACACATATCTCTCAACGAAGGATTAGTGGATAGAGTATAGTAGTGGGTTGCGCTAATCGTAGAGATAAAGTAGTATTTTACGCATTTTATCCCCCAAAAGAGCGCAATATCATTGTCTTAATAGGGAATTGACTAATTATAAAAAAGAACCGATTGAGTATCGGTTCTTTTTTTGTTGATTATTTGTTTATATACAAGTACTCCGTGTTCATTTCTCCACCTATACCACCACCTACGCTAGTGAGTGTAGCGTTTTTGTCGTAGTTGAGAGTAACCTCTATAGATTGTCCACTCTTAACTAGCACTTTTTGAAAGTCTATTAGAGTCTTTTTGTCTTTTTCTATAGAGTATACTTGCACGACCTCCATACCGTCCATATCGCCTACGTTTGAGATTTTGACGGTTAGGGTAGAGTCGTCGTATCGCAGGTCGGAGTATTTATAAGTGGTATACGATATACCATATCCAAATGGATACACCACCTCTCCCTCAAAGTATCTATAAGTCCTACCTTTCATACCATAGTCGCTAAATGCAGGCAAATCATCTATAGATTTGTAGAAAGTGACAGGTAGTTTTGCACTAGGATTGACCTTGCCGTATATTATCTCGCTTACAGCCTGACCACCTAGCGCACCAGGATAAAAGCATTGCAATATGGCATCTGCGCTATCTTTCATATCAGTTAGATTGACGGCACTACCAGATACGTTGACGAATACTATAGGCTTGCCTATGGCTCGTAGCCTATGGTATAGAGCCACTTGACGAGGAGGTAGGTCTATCATGACACGGTCTCCCTTGTCACCCCAAGTGCTACCGTCAGCCATAGCCCCTTCGTCTTTGGTCTCTTCTCCTTCCATAGATGGATTTAGACCCATTACCATTACTATTATATCGGAGTGGCGAGCCACACACTCGGCCTCATCTTCCATTTGTTCGTCCCAATCCTCATCTCTATCTAGATAATGAGGACAACCCATGGTGTATAGGGTATTTTCATTTTCGTCTTGCATACCTCGTAGTATGGTAGTATATCTACTCATATTGCCATTGTAGTTAGCGTATAGGGTAGAGATATCATCAGCATTTGGACCTATGACGGCTACCTTTGCGTCTGGGGATAGGGGTAGTATACCGTTATTTTTGAGTAGTACTACACTTTCTCTAGCCATCTCTAGATTCAATTGTCTATGCTCCTTGCAATCTATGACGTCGTAGGGGATAGAGTCGTACTCAGTTTGGTCAAATTCGCCTAGTGCAATTCTAGAGGTGAGTCCTCTAATGCAAGCAGTACGTATACAGTCGCTAGATATATAGCCTTTTTCATAAGCGCTCTCTAGATAGTCAAAACAATGTCCTAGGTCTAGGTCAAGCCCTGCCTCCAAGGCTACCTTGCAGGCTTCTTCGTAATTAGCAGTATACTCATGACCTTCGTATATACTAGTGGTCGAGCCGTAATCACTCATCACGTATCCAGCAAAGCCAAACTCTTTGCGAAGGATATCATCTACCAAGCGTTTTGAACAAGTACAAGGCACTGCATTTACAGCGTTGTATGCAGTCATTACGCTAGCAGGATTAGCCTCTTTTATAGTATTTGCAAATGCACGCAAATAGGTATCGTATAGGGTGTCGCTATCTACGATAGCGTCAAATTCACGCCTACCCCTCTCAGGTCCACTATGTACTGCATAATGTTTGAGAGTAGCGCCACATTTACGGTACTTTTTGTCTCCTTGCAGTCCTTTGACAAAAGATATCGCCATACGAGAGGTGAGATAGGGGTCTTCGCCATAAGTCTCGTGTCCACGTCCCCACCTAGGGTCTCTAAATATATTGATATTTGGCGAACACATATTTAGACCTTGATATTGCTTGGTGCGACCTGCCTTTTTGTACTCATTGTACTTGGAGCCTCTGTGGATATGACGTCTGCCACCTTGAGCATTAGTTTGTCGTTCCACGAAGATGCCATAGCGATAGCCTGAGGAAATACGGTCGCTACACCAGCCCTGGCGACTCCGTGTAGACATTCGTTCCAATAGTTGTACTGAGGTATACATAGTCTCTGTATAGCACGAGCGTTTAGCCTTATTTGGGATATTTGTTCGTACACGTTCATACTGTCCGTCATAGATATAGCACGGCTTACAAATTCGGGATTTATCATACAGACCTCTCAATTTTAGATATTAGTGGGTATCGGTATATAGTTATATTATAAGTGTACTATATATAGTATGTCAATGCCTATTATTGCACTATTTTTCTCAAATATTGCGATTTGCTTTACAATATACGAGTATTGTGCTAGTATTGTGTATATTTATTGCCAAAGAGGAATTTATGACGGATATACTAGTAGAGAAAGATATACATACTGCGACTAGCACTTTGCCATTTGTATCATCAGGCACGGTAGGTCTCAAGTACGTCTCGCATACACACTCGGAACTCGAGATATTCAAGTGTGATAGAGGTAGAGTCAGAGTCACTCTACTAGATAGAGAGATTGTCCTCAAGGCTGGAGAGATAGTAGTATTTATGCCAGGAGACATACACAACGTAGACGCCGACGAAGATGCCGTCACTTCTTGCATTAAGTTTTTTCCTTCATCTACCGAAGACTTCAATTATATGAAAAATTTTAGGCTAAAGGACGTCAAAGTGACTCCTATGAGGGCTAGAGAGAGTATCATTAGGGATTTTGATGAGATTATTATGGAGGACACTCGCCGTGAGCCTATGTATGCTACTAGCATATGTGGATTAGTCCAACGCATTTGTCTCACTCTTATTAGAGAGGTGGACTTGATATCCCTCACCCAAGACGAGAGGACCAAACATCTCAAAAATTCGTCTGTACTCAAGAGTATAGACGAATATATCGCCTCACGATATAGCCAAGAGATTACTTTGGAGACGTTGGCCAAGCACGTCAATATGAGCAAGTTTTATCTATGCAGAGTATTTAGCGAGATTACGGGTATGGGCTTTGTGGAGTACCTCACTAGATTTAGACTCATCAAGAGTGTAGAGTTGATGAGTGACGCAGATTTGAGTCTAGTAGATATAGCGCTCAAGTCAGGATTTACCGACGTCAAGTGTTATATCCGTAGTTTCAAGAGATATTATCTAGAGACACCAGGCAAATATAGAAAAAATCTACTCAAGTGAGAGTAGATTTTTATTTTTCAATTGTTGGCTAATTAAAAATTTAATAAAATTTGCTTAATTTTATTGCATTTGCCCTTTTTGGTGTGTTATCCTAAAAAAAAGGAGTTTTGATTATGGAAGATTACAATGTAATAGACACCCAAGATAATGATATTGTTGTTGCACCTTCATCCAAGAAGAATGTTGCCACTACCGTACTGCTCATTATAGGATATATCATAGCAGGCATAGTTATAGGATATTTGACGATTATCTTTGTAGATGCAATATCTAGTTATGACCCTAATCAAACCGCCGCAGGCCTAGGCATAGCAGTATTTATGATATTAGCGCTATATGGAGCAGGTATTAATATTATACCTACTATACTTGGTATTGTGTCTTTGATTTTAGTCAATAAGAAGTCATTGTCCACTACCAAGAGAGTTCTCTCCACAATACTCACGCTAGCCCCTATAATCATACCTATGATATATTTCTTTGTAGTTCAATCGATTATTTGACAAGATAAAAGACTATCTGCTGTAGAGTAGATAGTCTTTTTTTTATGCTTATTTATCCTACTTTGATTACTCTGACCTTCAAGAAACCTTCGGTACTAGACAATTTGTCTAGAGTGTTTTGGTCTATGTGACCGTCGGTATCTAGTATCATATATCCATAATCTCCCTTGCTGGCACTAGCCATATTAGATATATTGATACCTAGATTTGACATGGCTTGAGTAGCGATAGCTATCATATTAGGTTGGTTACGGTGAGCGATAGTGATACGTTCTATACCAGACAAAGGCATAGATAGGTTAGGGTAGTTCACACTATTTTTGATATTTCCGTTTTCGATAAAATCGGTGAGTTGTCTAGCAGCCATTACAGCGCAGTTGTCCTCTGCCTCAGGAGTGCTAGCGCCTAGGTGAGGAGTCATTACGACACCTTCTACACCTATGAGTTCTTCACAAGGGAAGTCCGTGTAGTATTGAGCCACTTTGCCACTCTTTAGAGCCTCTATCATAGCCTCGTTATCTACTAGTTCGCCACGTGCTATATTGATGATACGCACGCCGTCTTTCATCTTGGAGATAGCCTCACGATTTATCATACCTTTGGTAGATGGTAGGTAAGGGACGTGTAGAGATATATAATCACACTCTGCATATAGAGCATTGATATCTTTTTCGTGTTTTACCTTGCGAGATAGACTCCACGCAGCATCTACACTTAGATAAGGGTCGTATCCGTATACCTCCATACCTAAATCGTGAGCGATATTGGCGACTTTAGCACCGATAGCGCCTAGACCATATACGCCTAGAGACTTGCCGTATATCTCAGGACCTACAAATTGAGATTTACCTTTTTCTACTAGTTTGGATATATCAGCGCCATTACCTTTGAGACTCTCTGCCCATTTCATAGAATCATATATTTTACGAGAGGTTTGCAGTAGTGCAGACACGACCAACTCTTTGACGGCGTTAGCATTAGCGCCAGGGGTGTTAAATACTACTATACCTTTCTCACTCATATTAGCCACAGGTATATTGTTGACGCCTGCGCCTGCGCGAGCGATACCTACTAGGTTTGACTCTACCGTATAGTCAGCCATATTAAAACTGCGTAGTATTATACCCTCAGGGTTTTGACAATTGTCGCTATATTCGTAATTTTCAAAATATTTATCTACGAGATTACTTATTTTGTTGAGTTTTAGTATTTTTTTCATTATTTGTTCCTCATTTCGAAGTCTTTCATAAATTCTACTAGAGCCTTGACACCCTCTACAGGCATACCGTTGTAGATAGAGGCTCTCATACCACCTACTACACGGTGACCTTTGATAGATACGAATCCGTTAGCCCCAGCCTCTTTGACAAATTGAGCGTCTAGTTCGGCACTACCGGTCACGAAAGGTACATTCATTATAGATCTATCTTCTGGCTTGATATTATTTTTGTAAAAATCAGTACTGTCGATATAATCGTATAGTAGAGATGCTTTGTAGATATTTTGTTGCTCCATAGCCTTGATGCCACCGAACTCTTTGAGCCACTCTAGATTGAGCATAGCCATATAGATAGGGAAACATGGAGGAGTATTGTACATACTACCATTTTCGGCGTGAGTGGAGTACTTGAGCATGATAGGACAAATATCCATAGGGTAGGTAGTCATATCCTTCTTGATGATGACTATCGTGAGACCTGCAGGTGCTATATTCTTTTGAGCGCCTGCGTATAGCATACCGTACTTGGAGACCTCTATCTCTTCGCCGAGTATATGTGAAGAGCAATCGCATACTAGAGGTGCTACGGTAGTAGGTATCTTATCCTTGGTGATACGGCTACCAAATATAGTGTTGTTGGAAGTGATATGTATATAGTCTGCATCAGGTCTAAATATATCGCCAGTTAGGTCTGGTATATAGGTATAGTTATCTTGCTTAGAAGATGCTGCGATTTTGATATCACCGTATCTGCTAGCAGCCTGAGCAGCCTTGGATGCGAAGTTGCCAGTCACTACGTAGTCAGCCTTGCCGGTCTTGAGAAGGTTGAGTGGTATAGCGTCAAATTGAGTAGATGCACCACCTTGCAAGAATAGTACGTAGTAGTCGTCAGGTATTTGCATTAATTCGCGTAGTAGACTCTCTGTACGTTGGATAACTTCGTCAAAAGCCTTGGTTCTATGGCTCATCTCTACTATCGACATACCCGTAGAATTGTAGTTGAGTAGTTCGTCTTGTGCCCTCTTTAGTACAGCCTCTGGCAATACGCTAGGACCAGCAGAAAAATTGTAAACTTTCATCTTTTTCTCCTATAAAAATTTAATACAAGGCTATTATATAACTATCCCAAACATTTTGCAACAAAAAACACCCTATTTTAGTTACTAAATTTACGATTGTTCAAAAACTATTTACGATAGTACAACTGTTTTTTATCTTCAAAAGTTTTTATTTAGCCATAATTTTACAAAAAAATATTTTATAAAATATTTAACCACACTTGCTTTTTGTTGCCAAGTATTGATATTTGGTGTATAATACATAATGGAATATAATGGACAACTTGCGCAGTCCTACGAGGAGATATATACATTGAAAAATAACGAATTAAAGGTCGTATTCTTGGGAGGTATCGGTGAGATAGGCAAGAATATGACTGCCATTGAGTATGGCGACGATATAGTCGTGATAGACGGAGGTCTGTCATTTCCTACGGCAGATATGCCAGGAGTAGACCTAGTCATACCAGACTACACCTATCTCAAACAAAATAAACATAGGATTTGTGCGTTTTTAATCACGCACGGTCACGAGGACCACATAGGAGCATTACCATATATCCTAGAGGATATCAAAGCACCCGTATATGCGACGAAACTCACTCTAGCCCTACTAGAGCACAAACTTATGGAACGCAATATGGATGACTACGAATTGATACCTGTAGAGTATTCGGCAGTAGAGAAAATAGGTGGCTTTTCAGTCAAATTTATCAAGATGAGCCACTCCATAGCAGGAGCAGTCTCTCTAGCGATAGAGACGCCAAAAGGCATTATCTTTCACACAGGCGATTACAAGATAGATTTTTCACCTATAGACGATAGACGCATGGACCTAGGGGAGATAGCACAGGTAGGCAACAAGGGAGTACTACTTATGCTAGGCGAATCTACCAACGTCGAGAGAGAAGGCTACTCTATGAGCGAGAGCAAAGTAGGCGAGAGTCTAGACAAGATATTCTCTGCCAATATAGGCAGGCGTATCATAGTGGCTACCTTCGCTTCAAATATCCATAGAATGCAACAAATCATAGATTTGGCAGACAAATATGGTAGGAGAGTGTGCTTCGTCGGTCGCAGTATGGAGAATATCTCTCATATGGCTATCAAGATAGGCGAACTCAAGCCACATAGCGAATTTGTACCTATGGACAAAGCCAATTCTATGCCCCCCGAGAGACTAGTGATAGTATGCACGGGCAGTCAAGGAGAGCCTATGAGCGCTCTCACTCGTATGGCGTCGGACAATAGTCGTATCAAGGTAGGTCAAGGAGACACTATCATAGTATCGTCTACTCCTATACCAGGCAACGAGAAGTCTGTCTACAACGTCATCAACAATCTCTATCGCAAAGGTGCTAGAGTTATCTACGAGAGTTTGGCAGAGATACACGCATCGGGACATGCTTATCGAGAGGAAATGAAGACTATGTTTTCATTACTCAAGCCCAAGTATTTCATACCAGTCCACGGAGAGTATCGCCATCTAGCCAAGCACAAAGAGTTGGCAGAACAAATGGGTGTACCTAGTGCCAACTGTATGATAGCAGAGATAGGAGACGTCATCTCTATCAAGAGAAAAGGTTTGACCAAGGTAGCGCAAGTGCCAGCAGGTCAACTATATATAGACGGACCAAATATCGACGACGTGAGTGGCAGTTTGGTACTCAAGGATAGACTACACCTCTCCGAAGACGGATTTATGGTAGTACTACTCAACTTATCTATCGACAAGGGAGGATTGAGCAGTCCACCAGAGATTATCATGAGAGGAGTCAATCTCAACGACGATATGCTCAGAGAGGCAGTCGGCGTAGCAGAGGATACTATAGCCAAATTAGGCATAGGCAAGCACGACAATCGTGCCGAGATCAAGGAGGGTGTACGCAAGGCCCTCAAGAAATATTTGGCTGGTACAGCCAGACAATATCCTATCATTATACCAGTAGTGATGGAGCACTAAAGCGGAGATAATATGTTAACTATTAGTCAAGTCATACCCGATAGCATAGCCGAAGAATACGGATTTGAGGTAGGGGACAAGATAATATCTATCAATTCTACACCATGTCGAGACGTCATTGACTACGTGTACTACGAGGTAGATAGCCAGATGAGTATGGTAGTAGAGACTGTCCAAGGAGAGGAGGTAGAGGTAGATATATCCAAAGAGACCTGGGAGAGCCTAGGACTACAATTTGATGAGAAGATTTGTCCCACCCATTGTCACAACAAGTGCGTATTTTGTTTTGTCGACCAATTACCAGAGGGTATGAGAGATAGTCTATATCTCAAGGACGACGATTATAGGACTTCATTTTTGCACGGTAGTTACGTGACTATGACCAACGTGACGGATGAGGATATTAGTCGCATTATAGATATGAGATTGTCGCCACTCTACGTATCTGTGCACGCGTATGACGACGAAGTTAGGAGATTTATCGTCAAAAACCCACGCACCTTGTCTCTCATAGACAATATGCGCCGTTTGAGTGATGCAGGTATCAAGATGCATACCCAAGTGGTGCTAGTAGAGGGACTAAATGATGCAGAGGTGTTGAGAGAGACTATCCACGGTCTATATGAGATAGAGGGAGTATTGTCACTAGCAGTAGTACCAGTAGGTATCACAGGACATAGACAAGGACTATATCCTATCACTCCTATATCTAGCAAATGTGCGAGCGAGTGCATAGACCTCACGGAGAGTTTTGAGGGCAGGAGAGACGGAGAGAGATTTTGCTATTGTTCTGACGAGATGTATCTCAAGGCAGGCAGACCTCTACCACCACCAGAGTTTTACGGAGCGTATTCTCAGTTAGAGAACGGAGTGGGATTAGTCACTAGTTTTCGCCAAGAACTTGACGACTCTTTACCCAAGGTATTGGCAGGTAGATATAGCGTGATTACCGGTGTGTCAGCCACTCCTCTCATGAGAGAGACCATAGATACTCTACAGAGCCTCAACCCTGATTTGCACTTGAGACTACATACCATATACAACGATTATTTTGGTAGGACTATCACGGTGGCAGGGCTTATCACAGGTAGAGACGTTATCGCCCAACTCAAGGATAGCGAATATTATCAAGACTTGCTGATACCTAGCGTTATGCTTAGAGACGGTGGAGATATGTTTTTGGACGGTACGAGGGTGAGCGATATAGAGAGAGAACTAGGCGTACGAGTTCACGTATGTGACGGTGCGTACGAATTGATAAAAGTTTTGGAGAAAGTATGAAACCATTAGTAGCGATAGTAGGTAGACCAAACGTAGGCAAATCTACCTTTTTCAACAAAATATCTGGCAAGAGAAACTCGATAGTATCAAATATGCCAGGTGTCACTAGAGACAGATTGTATGCAGATGCCGAATGGTGTGGCGTCACTTTTACTATGGTTGACACAGGTGGTATAGAGATAAATAGCGAAGACCAGATGTGGAGACATATCAAAGCGCAGGCAGAGATAGCCGTAGAGACTGCAGACGTCATACTATTTTTCGTAGACGGCAAGCAAGGGCTTACCGCAGACGATAAGGTAGTAGCCGAATATCTGCGCAAGTCCAACAAGGACGTCATAGTAGTAGTCAACAAACTAGACAACAATGAACTAGAGCAATCTTTTGAGTTTTACGAACTAGGCATAGGAGATTTGTTCGCTATATCAGCCGAGCAGAGCAAAGGTCTAGGTGACCTATTAGACAGAATAGTGGAACTTATCAGAGATAAGGTCGTAGACGAAGAAGACGACAAGCGTATCAAGATAGCAGTAGTTGGCAAGCCAAATGCAGGTAAGAGTAGTATTACCAATAGAATACTAGGTTTTGACAGGGTTATCGTGAGTGATATCGCAGGTACTACTAGAGATGCTATCGACACGGACTTTGAGTACGACGGTAGACTATACACTATCATAGATACTGCGGGAATTAGGCGCAAGCGCAGTATAGACGAGGACGTAGAGAGTTATAGCGTGATGAGGTCTCTAGCCGCTATTCGTAGAGCAGACGTATGCCTTATCGTGCTAGATGCCTCCGAGGAGATATCCGAACAAGACGTGAGGATAGCAGGCTACGTCCACGAACAAGGCAAGCCATCTATCGTAGTTATGAATAAGTGGGACGTTATCGAGAAGGATACCCATACTGTCAATGCTTATGACAAGAAGTTGCATACCGAACTAGCCTTTATGGATTATTTTAAGTCTGCCTACGTGTCTGCCAAGACGGGACAGAGGGTAGAGAAATTGATGAATATAGTAGACGAAGTGTACTTCAATGCATCTAGACGCATCACCACAGGTACTATCAACGACGTCATAGCAGATGCTGTAGCAGTCAACGATACCCCTACTCACAATGGTCGTAGACTCAAGATACTCTACACCACCCAAGCCTCATCAAATCCACCTACATTTATTTTGTTCGTCAACGACGTCACTCTTATGCACTTTTCGTACAAGAGATATCTAGAGAATAGCATACGCAAGGTATTTGATTTTAGTGGCACGCCGGTGAGACTAATTATACGAAATAGAGAAGAAGATTGATATGTGGTATTATTACGTGACAATTTGCATCATAGGCTATTTGCTAGGGGCGATTAACTTCGCCAGAGTGATATGCCACCTCAAGCACAAAGATATATCATCTATGGGTAGTGGCAATCCTGGCACTATGAATATGATTAGGTCTATGGGGTTATTTTGGGGTGTGCTTACACTTGTATTAGATGCTCTCAAGGGTGCTATCCCTACCTTGCTAGGTAGTCTGCTTATAGGTCCAGAGGGTATGTATGCAGGTGGATTGTCTGCCGTCACGGGACACGTGTATCCTATCTGGTACAAGTTTAGAGGAGGCAAGGGTGTAGCGACTGCTATAGGAGTATTCGCCGTAGCGTCACCTATTACGTCACTGTGCACTTTTCCTGCGCTTGTGTTGCTACTTATCATATTCAAATACGGTAGTGCTTGCAATCTTATTTATCTCACGGTACTGACTATCGAGCAGGGATTGCTATACCACGACGTATTAGCGGTGAGCATATTATTATTTGCTATGTGGGTGCTAGTGTGGTATTCGCATAGAGAAAATTTATCTAGGTTGATATCAGGCAAAGAACACAAGACCAATCTAATCAAACCTATCAAAAGAATTAAAACAGACAAAAATTATCCAAAATCTTCTGCCAAATGATTGATAATATTTTTGGATAGTTGTATAATTGATGAAATTAGTATTATGGAGATACTTATGAGATACAATGAGATGACTACAGTACAGTTAAAGAGTTTGCTTAGCGAAGAGTTAGCCAAATACGAAGGCTACAAGAGTATGAATCTAGCGCTAGATATGGCTAGAGGCAAGCCAAATGCATCACAGATAGATATGGCTATGTCTCTACTAGATAGCACTAGAGATTTTGGCAAGGGAGCAGGTGATTTGCGAAATTACGGTATGCTAGATGGTGTAGACGGTATGCGCAAGTTGTTTGCAGATTTACTAGGCGTTGACAAAGAAGAAGTTATCGCTATGGGCAATTCTTCTCTAAATATTATGTACGATATGATTCAACGTGCTATGCAATTTGGCGTATACGGAGGAGATGGTGCTTGGAATGGCAAGAAAGTGAAGTTTTTGTGTCCTGTACCAGGCTACGATAGACACTTTGCCATCACCGAACTGTTTGGTATAGAGATGATAAATATCCCTATGCTACCTACTGGTCCTGATATGGATATGGTAGAGCAACTCGTATCTAGCGACGAATCAGTCAAAGGTATGTGGTGTGTGCCCAAGTACTCCAATCCAGACGGCATCACTTATAGTGATGATACTGTGAGGAGACTAGCCAATCTCAAGCCAAAGAGCAAGGACTTTAGGATATTTTATGACAATGCATACATAGTGCACGACGTCTTTGACACCAAGGACGAACTACTCAACATATTTGATGAGTGCAAGAAGGTAGGTAGTGAGGATATGATATACGAATTCGTATCTACCTCCAAGATGACCTTCCCAGGTTCGGGAGTGGCTGCCGTGGCTATGTCTAGAGCCAACGTAGAGTACACCAACAAACTACTAGGCATACAGACCATAGGACCAGACAAGATAAATCAAGTACTACACCTCGCTTTCTTCAAGGACGTAGACAATCTTAGAGCGCATATGAGCAAGCACGCTAGTTTGCTACGCCCCAAGTTTGAGATAGTGCTAGAGGCACTTGCTCAATTTGAGGGTAGTGGTATGCTAGAGTACGTCAAGCCAAACGGTGGATATTTTATCTCTATCAACACCATAGACGGATGTGCCAAAGAGGTAGTTAGACTATGCCAAGAGGCTGGTGTCAAACTCACTCCTGCAGGTTCATCTTTCCCATATAGACTAGACCCACGTGATCGCAATATTAGACTAGCGCCATCATATCCTACCGAAAATGATTTGCGTATGGCTAGTGCAGTACTTGTCAACTGTATCAAGATAGCATCATACCGTAGCGAATTAGCCAAGAGATAACGCAGTTATCTAGTTGATTGCAAAATATTAGACAACAAAAAATTGCATTTTTCAATGCAATTTTTTTTGTTAACTTCTACGTTTTTTGACGACTATGTACGTTATCGTAGTCGCTAGTGATAACGCCAATATTATCAGGACTGCTATGAGTTGAGGAGTAGTCACACTAGAGGTAGAGAGATTGGCCGTCAGCACGTATCCTACCACCTTTAAGCCATCTATTTCTACGCATATTTTGGTGTATTGTTCACTAGTTTTGATTAGTTCGTACGTTAGCACTTGAGTACCGTCCACCACACTTGCGAGTACTTGCGAATTTTGGGTAGGTAGTAGATATATATCCACGCTACCACCTAGGCTTTGAGCAGATATCTTCGCGTCGTATCTAGCCGTTTGTTGAGTATTGTTTAGAGGGAGTAGAGTGCCACTTGATTTGATATAATAAGTATTGTCCATATATGATATACTTATCCATTTGCCATCGTCGTATCCATAAGCGCCACCATTACACTTGACTTGGGTATTTCTAGGTAGGGTAGTGATTAGATAATCGTTATTTTCTATAGGATATTTGTACAATTTGGTGTTACCCCAACTAGTCACGGCATCTATCATACTAGGAGCAGTATCATTGATAGAGGCGAGCATATCGGTCTTGGCAAATACGCATTTGTCCCCGTAGAGTATATAACTAAATCCATCGTAGAGTGTATCTTCGCTCAATACTATTACTTTGGTGTCGGCATTGACTAGTCTAATGCTTTCGCTATTGCTAGGATTTGTGTACACGTATGTATTAGCCTGTAGATTTTTGATTAGAAGAGGGGAGGATAGAGGCGTTTTGTCATTTAGGTCCACCTCAGGTGTAGTCGGGTCTAATATATCTTCTTCGGTGGCTATATCCATATCCTCGTCTACCACTCTTATCAAACTATGGCTATTAGTTGATATACATAGTATATCACCACCTTGTATACAGGTAGCGTCATAGGTTGCGTTTGGTATAGTAGCATTGATATTATATATACCTTTTACTTCATATCCATTTTGAGTTTTGGTGAGTTTTGTGATAGTATTTGATGTTGTTTTGCGCAGCAGATAAATATTGCCTAGACTATCTATATCCATATCGATTATCTCGCCATATATATCTGTATCCTCTAGCGTTATGCTGTCTAGTATAGTGGTAGAGTTTAGGTATCTATATACGGTATCTTCGGTGGATACGTATAGCGTATATCCTATCGGTGAAAAGGCTATGTTTTTAGCCCCTTCTACCATAGCGTACGTAGTCAAAACTCCGTCGTTTACAGACCATATAGTATCGTTTGAGAGTGCGTATAGCGAGCCACCACCATTTACGGCGATAGATATGATATCTACGTCCTCTATGGAGTATACCTCTCTACCACTAGGAGATATACGATATATACTGCTACCGTCGGTAGAATATATCACGTCGTTATGAGACACCACGCTAATAGGTGAGGATATAGATATCTCTCCTATTATATCCTCGTCGCTAGATAGATTCAATATACGATTGTTTGCACTATCTGCTACGTATATAGTGTCGTTAGCGCAATAGATATCTTTTGGAGAGTTCAATCTATCTATTGATTGTCCGTGGCTACCTATCGTATCGCATAGTGTCAGAGTAGGGTAGATGGTATAGGAGTATACCATATGATTTTGGTTGTCTATTAGATACAATTTTTCAGTAATAGGATTGTAGGATATACTATTAGTAGTAGTGATTTGGTAAGGTAGAGTGTACGTTAGCACGCTATCATCTGCCATAGAGTATATAGTGAGGGAGTGCTCCTCTACCATATACGCCAAATCTCCCACTATATCAATACAAGTGGAGTTGTGGTCAAGGAGTTTGTCTTTGTCCCCAGATGATAAGTCGCAGGTATAAGTACCGTCTATGGTAGTTAGGTACAATATATCCCCTACCATATCTAGCGAAGTCGCCTCAGCCAATTTGGAGTAGGTGAGTATAGTGCTATGTGTGCCAAAATCATACAATTTTGAGCCAGCCGAATAGTATAGATTGTCTCCGTCGCTGACTAGTATCACGTCGCAATTAGGTAGAGAAGTACTCTGGTATGAGTAGTCTAGCATTGACAATATACCTACTAGGGTGTCGCTATCTCCAGATTGATACGATATGTAGAGATTGTCTCCCACGATAGCGTAGGAGGTAGGATGACTCTCTAGTGGGTGCGAATATATGGATTTGTCCTTGACGAGATGTATGTCATTGTCATCTACTATCACGCACACCTCACCACTAGATATGACGGCAGTAGGATTAGATAGGGGGATATAATATCCATTTGGCAATATCGTAGTAGACGTGCTTGCAAAACTGACGAGACCTATGCTCGCCATCATAATCAATGCTATAGATAATGCTAATACAAAATTTTTGTAAAAATTTAACATATGTACACCTATTTTTTATAGTATAACACCCGTGCGTGCAAATTGCAAGCAAGAATTATTGACAAAAGAGCAAAAAAGAATTAAAATTAGATAGTATGACCAAAATTTTACCAAAGGAGGTACATTTATGCAGATACCAGTCAAGACTACCGTTCGCAAAAAAACTGCCAAGATAGTCCCTACTTCGCCCAAGCGTGACAAGTGTGTAGTATCAGGACATATAGACGACGTACCTCTATGGTGGAAGGTGGCAGACGTCCACAAGATGACCTTCAATCAACTCCGTAGAGAAAAGGGAAGTTTAGAGAGGGAGGTAGTAGGAGTAGACAAGCGTAGACGTCAGGCAGAGAAGGATTACGTTAAGTACAACGAATTGTTGCTCCGAGAGAGAGATACCAGATTTGTCGAACTAAATGCGATAGAGGAGAATATAGAACTAATCAAGCAGGAGTCTACCTTGCGTATGCAAGCAGTAGAGAGAGAGCAAGAGATAGAACTCATCAACGTCGAGAGAGATAGCCTAGAGAGGATAGAGGCAGAGAAGGTAGAGCACGCCAAGAGACTGCGAGAGATTACCATAGAGGAGACACAGCGCGCCGAAGATGAGCATAGAGATAGATTGTCTGCTTTGAGAGAGGACAAACTAGAGGCCATCAGAGTAGCCGAGCAGACTGAATTGGACCTTATGCGTGCTAGAGAAGAGACCTCACGTATAGAGGCTCAACGTATAGCCACTCAGGACCAACTTGCCCTAGAGAGAGCAGAGATTAGAGAACGCAAGGCTCAAGAGAAGATAGCCGAGAAGAAACTCAAGCAAATAGAAGAAGAAAAGGTTAGACAACGCGAAGAACAAGCCGAGATAGATAGACTAGAGCAAAGTCGCGTGAACTTGCGTAAAAAAGAAGAAGAACGTCAACGCTATCTCAACCAATCTCTAGAGGAGAAGAAGAAGAGAGAAAAAGAGGACGAGGAGAGAGCCAAGCAGAGAGAGTCTATGGAGAAGAAACGAATCCAGAGACTCAAGCGTCGTTATCGTATTCGAGACGTGGTATTCAATCCTTATCCACTATCACCAGATGATAATACTTCAAAATGCGCCCTTCAACTTCGAGACTTGTCTCTACTCGTACGCAAAGGAGAGACTAGTGTCATAGAGGGAGTAGACCTAGACGTCATAGCAGGAGAGACTACTATCGTAGATAGATATACCCTAGCCGAGGCAGACGTGATTATCAGCATGATACAGCGAAATTTTTCCTCTAGATATATCCTCAAAGGTGGAGAAATATTCCTGCTAGGAGAGGCTATGCTAGGTATCAAGGCGAGAGAGCATTTTGTCAAGACAAATAGAGAGATTAGCGTAGTACCTAGCGAATTGATTAGTGCTGACTATAGAGATATGACGGTGTATAGTTATATCAAGAAGATATGTACCAAGTCAAACGTCTCTAGAGTTAGAGATATATTAGTGAGATTACACCTTACGCATATCGACAAGATTATGCGCAAGAGGATATCTAGATGTACCTATAGCGAGATAGCCAAGATAGCCGTAGTGACTGCGCTATATAGTGGCAAGAAGGTAGTAGTTCTCAATCAGCCTGAGAGATGCCTAGATGCATTGAGTATACTGACTCTCAGAGATATTATCAAACAATGGAGAGAGACTAGCGATAGCGCGCTCGTCATATTTGGCTGTAGAGACCAAGAGGGAGGTGTAGCGTATGTCTAATATATTGACTATATCTATGCCCGTACTCAACAATACCGTACGCATTATACTCCGAGAAGGGGAGAGTCTGGGTATCATAGGCGAGAATATGTCTGGCAAGAGTGAGGTATTGCAGAGGATACGATATCACAAATTTGGTTTGACTTATAGAGGGGTAGCACCTGCCGATTTTACCAAAGAGGAAGAGGACTTATTTTTGCAAGAGATAGGTTATTCTGCTGCAGATATGTATCTCAATCCCAAAGACAAAGTTATCGACGTATTGGGCAGATGTGCAGTAGCCATAGAGGGTATACCTGACGACGTGGCGAAAGTATTTTGTATAATGCCCACCGAGTATGACCTCAAGGTCAAGGACGTAGACAATATATTGTTGTCAAAACTTACCCTTATAGATACCTTGAGCCATAATTACAAAGTAATTATGATAGATGATGTATTTGGGTACGACTACACGTTTAAGCGTAGGCTTATACCATTTCTTGACAAGTATCGCCGAGATAGAGGAGTGACTTATCTAATAGCGACTACGGATATAGTATTCGCGAGCCAACTTACCGAGTGGACTATGGTGTTATATGCCGATAGATTAGTAGAGTACGCTCAGACCAAGCATTTGATAACTTCTCCAAATCATCCTTATTCCAAGTGGCTTATCAATTCGACGTATATGGAGGAGGATAGGGAGATACCTACCTTTATTCGTACTGCGTCAGATCCTATCCCCCCAAAGGAAAAATGTCCATTTAGCACGATATGTCCCTATGCTATCGACAAATGCAAGACTGATTCTCCTGTGTTTGCTAGTTATAACAATACGGACTGGACGGCTTGTCATCTAGTAAATACCACAGAGCCTCCCGTCAAACGCTCACGCAGGGCTATATCCAAGAAAAACAAACAATAAAAATAAATGCGCCACAAATCGTAATTGTGGCGCATTTTATTTTTAGCGTACGGTTAGATATTCTTCTCGCTTGTTTGGTGTGATTATGAGAGTTTTTTGATATTTGTACGTGACGCCACCCAATTTTTCTCCACGATTTTTCTTTACGTGTTTGACTAGGGTGTAGTCAACGCTCACTTTGTCTGAGTCGCTACTAGAGTAATATCCCGCTATTTCGCAAGCAATCTTAATGACGTTGTCAGGAGGGTTTTCTCCTCGTATTATTACGTGAGATCCGTGATAATTGAGTATATGTACCCAAGTATCTAGAGCAGATGCTACCTCAAAGGTGAGATGATTGTTTTGTACTGCATTTTTGCCTACTAGTATCGTGTATCCGTCTACTTCGTATGACAGAGGTTTTGACTTTTTGGTAGTATGCACTTTTTTGCTTATCGGCATTAATTTGAGTAGAGTGAGTTCGCTCTCTATATCCTCTATATCTCTCTCATCTGTGATATTATCTATCTCTCTCAATATCTCTCGCAGAGTATCTAGCATCTCTCTATTTTCATTTACTAGAGACTCTGCGTTTTCTGCAGTACGCTTTAGTTTTGCGTATTTTTTATAATAATTTTGAGCGTTTTTTTGTATAGATAGGGTAGTGTCTAGAGGGATAGATATTTGTTCTCCCGTATAGTAGTTGGTCACCTCTACGCTATCCACGTCGTTTTTGAGCATATACGTATACGAGGTCAACAATTCTCCATACAACTTGTACAATTCTGCTTTTTGACTATCCTTTAGCGACGCTAGATTTATATCCATTTTCTTTTGCGTACGCTTCAATGCGTTTAGAGTGATATTTTTTATACTACGAGATTTTTCTTTGAGATAAGACGTTTGCGCACGCCCCTTGTAGTACGTCTCCATAGCCTCGGATAGCGAAGGTGACGGTATGCTATTTGATAGCGTTTTGTAGGGGATAGAAGTGAAATCCACAGGATTAGCACAGTCGTCCATCACGACGTTTGGCATTAGAGAAGAGTGCTTGATAGCGTCCACAAAGGTAGACAACTTGTCGTAAGTGATAGCCTCGTTAGCAGAGGTTTTTGAAAATCCCGACACTACTTTTAACAATTCATCAATAGATGAATAGTTAATTTGGTCTAATTTATCTTTGTCAAATACAGATATTTTGTCATTTGTAGGAGGAGAGTAGATAGTGTTTGGTAGTATACTTCTATTGCAATTATCTATCCCCGTGATTTTTAGTGCAGTTATTATGCGATTATCTTTGTTTAGTAGTAGTACGTTGCTCCTAGAGCCCATCAATTCTATGAGTAGATACACGGTCACGTCATCCATCATCTCGTTGCGAGAGGTGAGATGTAGACGTATAATACGGTCGTTTTGATATATATCCACGTCGTTGATGCGTGCTCCTGACAAATGCTTTCTTAATTGCATACAAAAATTAGGAGCTTTTAGGGGGCTCTCTTTTTTGATGGTAGTCAGATGTACTCTAGGCATATCCGGTCTCACGGATATTAGCAATCTTATATTTGATTTTAACCTACGCACTACTAGATGAATTTCGGTATTTTCCGGTTGGGTGACCTTGTCGATTTTGCCACCGACCAGATTATCCTTTAGTTCACGGCACAATGCATATAGCGTCAATACGTCGTTGGGCATAATATATCTCCGCATTTATCATAACACAATCTCACGATTCACGCAATCGTTTGAGACTCCTATGAGAGGTGGAGGATTAAATATTATATATTTTTTCACTAAATTGAGTAGAAAATTGTACATAAGTGGTTGCCTTTTTTCGTAATATATGCTATATTACTATACTGAAGTAAAATGTAATCAACGGAGGATACTATGAATTACATCAAAGAAATACTAAATGACAAGAGAGTTCAATTTACCTTTACTGTAGAAGGTGCAGAGTGGGAGAATGCCGTAGAGAAGGCATATCAATCTACCAAAGGTAAGTACCAAATAGGTGGTTTTAGAAAGGGCAAAGTCCCACGCAAGATGCTAGAGAGCATGTACGGTCCTGGACTATTTTACGAAGATGCTATCAATGACTTGATATCAGACTTCTACACCAAGGCGCTCATAGAGAACAAGGACGTAGAGCCTGTCGATAGACCTGACGTAGACGTTCCAGAAGTTAGCGCTACCAAGTGCGTGATTACTGCTACCGTAGTAGTTAAGCCTGACGTTATACTAGGAGCATACGAGGGACTTACTTTGGACAAGATAGATTATCCTGTCAAGGCTGCCGACGTAGATGCCGAACTCAAACTTGCTCAAGACAAAGGTTCTAGACTAGTACCAGTAGAGAGAGAGGCAAAACTAGGCGACACTCTCAATCTAGACTATAGTGGTAGTGTAGATGGAGTTAAATTTGCAGGTGGTACTGCCGAGGGTCAAACTTTGGAACTAGGTAGTGGTACTTTTATACCAGGTTTTGAGGATCAACTAGTAGGCGCTAAGGCTGGTGACGAGGTAGAGGTCAAAGTGACCTTCCCAGAGAACTACCACGCTAGCGAACTAGCAGGCAAAGAGGCTATATTCGCTTGCAAAGTACACGAAGTCCAAGAGAAACAAGTCCCAGAACTCAACGACGAATTTGCCAAGGACGTGAGTGAGTACGATACTTTGGATGAGTACAAGGCTAGCATCAAGAAGGATCTCAAGGACAAAAATTCTGCTAGAGCCAAGAACGAGATGCAACGCAACCTTATCGACAAGATAGTAGACGACGCTATTATCGATATCCCTGAGTGCATGATAGACCAACAAGTCGAAGACGCTATCAGAGATATGGAATATAGACTAATGTATCAATATCAAGGTATGCGCTTAGAGGATTACCTAGGATATACTGGTATGACTATGGATGCACTACGCGCAGATATGCGTCCTCAAGCAGAGAAAGACGTCAAGACTAGACTCACTCTCGAGGCTATCATCAAGGCAGAGAACCTAGAGGTTAGTGACGAAGAGGTAGATGCTAAACTATCCGAGATGGCAGACAGAATAGGCAAGCCACTAGACGAGTACAAGAAGAATATCCCAGCACAACAACTAGAGTACATCAAGAGTGACGTGCTATATACCAAACTTGTAGACCTACTCATGTCAAAAAATAAGTTTGCAAAGGCAAAATCTAGCAAATAATTTAGCATATTACACAACTTTTCAATTTTAGGAGGTAATAATTATGGCACTTATACCTATGGTCGTAGAACAGACCAATAGAGGAGAACGCTCCTACGACATATATTCGAGACTATTAGAGGATCGTATCATATTTCTCACAGGAGAGATCAACGACCAAATAGCCGATTTAATAGTAGCCCAACTTATATACCTAGAAGGTAAAGATCCAGACAAGGATATCAGTCTATACATCAATAGTCCAGGTGGTTCGGTCACAGCAGGTATGGCTATATACGACACCATGAACTATATCAAATGCGACGTATCTACTATTTGTATAGGTATGGCGGCATCTATGGGTGCATTTTTGCTCAGTAGTGGTACAAAGGGCAAACGTTATGCTCTACCAAATGCAGAGATTATGATACATCAACCATTGGGAGGCACACACGGTCAGGCTAGTGATATCGCTATCCAAGCCGAGCATATGCGCAAGACCAAGGACAAGATGATACGCATCATGGCAGACAATACTTCTCAATCATACGAGACTATCGAGAAAGATACCGATAGAGACAACTATATGTCTGCTATGGAGGCGAAAGATTACGGTTTGATAGACAAAGTATTCGCAAATAGAAAATAATTTTTTAGAGGTTTAGATGGACACAAATTTCACCAATCCAAAATGCTCGTTTTGTGGTAGAGATGAGTCGGAGGCAGGTAGATTAGTAGTTGGACCAAACGGGTTTTTTATATGCAAAGATTGCGTCGATATATGTAGCGAAATGCTTAGTGAGACGAGTGTAGACCTTAGTGCCAACGACAGTTTTGATTTGCCTACACCACAGGAGATCAAGGAGAAACTTGATGAATATATCGTAGGACAAGATGATGCCAAGAGGGTGTTGTCAGTCGGCGTATACAATCATTACAAGCGTATCAACTCCCGTGTTAGTGACGAGGACGGAGTCGTACTAGAGAAGAGCAATATACTTATGCTAGGACCTACGGGTTGTGGAAAGACCTTGTTAGCGCGTACCCTAGCCAATATTCTCAAAGTCCCATTTGCAGTAGCAGACGCTACTACTTTGACTGAGGCAGGATACGTAGGCGAAGACGTTGAGAACATCTTGCTCAAACTCATACAAGCAGCAGATTTTGACATCAAGAAAGCGGAGAGAGGTATCATATATATCGACGAGATAGACAAGATCACTCGTAAGAGTGAGAATGTCTCCATCACTAGAGACGTATCTGGAGAGGGCGTTCAACAAGCACTCCTCAAGATAGTAGAGAGTACCGTGGCTAGCGTACCTCCTCAAGGTGGACGCAAGCATCCTCAACAAGAGATGCTTCAGATTGACACTACCAATATTCTCTTTATATGTGGAGGTGCTTTTGTAGGACTAGAGAAGATAGTGGAGAAACGCAAAGATAGTTCTTCACTAGGCTTTGGCTCAAACGTGGTATCACACACGTCTACCGATATGGCTCAACTACTCAAGGAGATACAACCAGACGACCTTATCAAATATGGACTTATCCCCGAATTTGTAGGTAGATTCCCTATCACGGTAGGACTCAAATCTCTAGATGAAAAGGCGCTAGTCAAGATACTCACCGAGCCAAAGAACGCTTTGACCAAGCAATTTAAGAAACTACTCGATCTAGACGGTGTAGAACTAGAGTTTTCGCTAGACGCTGTGAGGGCAGTAGCCTCCAAGGCTATCAAACTAAATACAGGTGCTAGAGGACTCAGGTCTATACTTGAGGGAGTGATGATGGACGTTATGTACGACATCCCCCAAGACAAGAGTATCATCAAAGTCATCATTACAGGAGATACTATCGAGGGCAAGCAGTCCCCTGAGATTATTCGCAAAGAGACTTCGATAGCCTAACAATAGTCCTAACAATTTATTCTCCCTTGCCGACCTCGGCAGGGGAGATTTTTTGTATTTCTATTCTCAATGCGTAGCATTTTGGTAATATTTCGTTATTTTTAGCAAAAATGGATATTGACAAGCAGTATTTTTTGATATATAATATTAAAGTATACTAATACTATAATGCATCTTTGTATATTTACGGAGGTAATTTGATGAAGAACAAGATAATCAAGACTGTGATAGTTGCAGTACTTGTAGTAGCAGTTGTATTTGGACTATGTGTGTTTGCAGAATCCTGCAACGTATCCTTGTACTCTGCACCACTTGCTGTGCGTGACGAATCTGCTATCAAGGCTGCCAAACTAGAGGTAGTCAAGGACGAGATATGGAAGGCTTATGACACCAACAAGATGCCTGCCCAAGCTGTGGTAGATTTCGAGGCTTATATGGTCGAAACTATGAGAGCTGACATAGAGAACCTTGAGGACGTTAGGAACAACTACGTTAATGCCGTGTTATACAACACTCCTAACAAGAAGTCCTTTATAGAAAACGCACTAAAGGGAAGCCGTACAGGTGCTGGATACAAGATGCTTACTTTTGATATCACCAAGTTTGAGAGTATACTCAGTACTTTTGCTACTCTCAATTTTACCGAGGTCAAAGTGCACTCACGTAATTCCTTGACCATAGCCAAGTATGCTATTCAGGCCAAGTATACCGTACAGTACTTTGGCGAAGCGGCTGTATCTTATGACAACGTCTTGTACATCAAGTTGCTAGGTAACGTAGCGTACTATGATGAGAAGGTAATCTTCTACGATACCACCTATTTTGAGGCACATAGAGGAGATCCAGAGGACGGTACTATGAAGGGTTGGGATATTGATGCCAACGGCGATAGATATCCTGTATCCCAAAAGGACCGTGACTCATTTGCCAAGCAGTTGGTAAAGTACAACGTATACAAACTTATCATCAAAGAAGGTTATGAATCAAAAGCCATATCATTGTACGATATGTCTAGTGCAGCAGTATCCGTACTCAGTTCTGATGAGACGAACCCAGTCGCATTAGTAGCAGAGAAGTTGGCTCGCATCCAAGTATACCAGAGTGTAGTAGCCTACTTGCAATATCTACAAGATATAGAGGGCAAGACTGATGAAGAGAAAGAAAATATCAAAGTCCCAAAACCTATCCCTACTGAGGACCAGATTGCTGATTATCATCCAGAGACAGGTACTGACCTAGACGTAATAGAGAGAGATATCCTAGATGCTATATTCGGTGAGGCAAATGGCAATGGTTGGAAACTAACTGATGCTGATGATGGTACAGTTAAGTCTGCATTGGCAAAGTATGCTACCATCGGCAATATCAGAACTAGAGATACCGAGATATATGCTTACAATAGCCTCAACAAACTCAACTACGCTATCAAGGTCACCTACAACATAGAGTACAAGGATGCTAACGGTACAGCGCTAGGCGAGAACAAAGTAGAGAAGATACTAGTGATGACTCTAGAGGACAACCTACTCAGAGCACAAAACGTATCTATGTGGGACGTAGCAGACTTCGACACCTACAAGGGTACTACCTTTGATGGTACTGGCGAAGATATCTATGCTCCTATCAGAGCATTTGACAAGGATGCGACTTACGTATTCCCCAACAACTAAACTTATCAAAAATACCACTCGATTTGAGTGGTATTTTTTTGACATTTTTTGCAATAGAGCATTCTTTACTTGCCAAGATATGTGGGATATGCTAATATTATCAAGAGGTGAATTATGCAAATCAAGCAAGCAAGTTTTTTGATATCAGTAGCAGATAGCGAGCATATTCTTAGAGATGGAGTAGTGGAGATAGCCATAGCAGGCAAGTCAAACGTAGGCAAATCTTCACTCATCAATTATATATGTTCGCAGTCAAAACTAGCCCGTACCTCTTCAGAGCCAGGTAGAACTAGACTCATCAACTACTTTGATATCAACAAAGGGGAGTTTAGACTAGTAGACCTACCAGGCTACGGCTACGCCAAAGTATCCAAGTCTGAGCAAATGAAATGGGCTAGGCTAATGGAGGACTATTTTGCTACCTCAGAGGCTCTCAAGCACGTGTTCGTGCTAGTAGACCTTAGACACGACGTAGGGGCTAATGACAAACAAATGATAGCCTATCTACACCACTATGGCATACCTTTCACCGTCATAGGGACTAAGGCAGACAAACTCAAACGAAATGAGATAATCAAGCAAAAGAAGATAATATCTTCTTCTCTAGCGATAGGCGAGGGCAATATCATAGTAGCATCAGCAGTCGCTAGGGTAGGCAAAGATGATATTGAACAACGCATAGAGCAGATACTAGCAGATGACGAATATATCGATATAGACGTAGCAGATGAGATTTAGAGCAAACAAAAAACCTCGGTTGTATGGCAGTTCCTATTAGGGATTTTTAGTTTATAACAAAAGTATAGCCCACTATACTTCGCAAAAAAGCGAAATATGGTGGGCTTTTCTTATCCACAAAAGATTAAGATAATTTAGTTTTATTTTTAGCCTTGTGGCTAAAAGTGATATGCAAAACAAGTTTTACGTTATATTGCGACTTACAGTCGCAGTTATATGATATTTGCCACAACTTTCCCGAAAGGGAAAATAAAACTTTGCGTTAGCAAAATATAACTGCGTAAGCAATATAACTTGCCGATAGGCAAATATCACTGCCGATAGGCAATATCACTTGCGTTAGCAAATCTAACAAATCCATAAGGATTTATTTAGTTGCCGAATCCCTTGCGGGGACTCGGCTAGTACCGAGGTTTTTTATTGTTGAGAGTTAGTCGTCGCGTCTATATATAGTCACGTTTTGATATACCTTGATATTGCGACCTTTTCTAGCGCATTTACTTTGACAATCACGACAATAATTATTTATAGCGCGCTTGACGTCGTATTCGTTGGTCCAACGGCTATTGTAAGTCATACTGCCGGATATAGTCACGCTATCGCCATCTGCGCTAATGTATAGATTATCTTCTGTACCGAGCGCCCATAGGGGTTTGTTGAGTTTGAATATTTCACTCACTTCGTAGTCGTCTATAGCCTCGCCACCACTACTGCTATCGCTGTCATAAGAGGATGAATAACCACTACTATATCCACCACTATAATCGTCACTAGACTTCGTTTGAGCATATAGAGCAGTACCTTCTTTGACACGGTGAATTATTATGACTGCTAGAGCCACAGCGCCTATAGCCAAGGTGATTAGGGATAGAGTACCTATGTTTTCTATCATAGGGTATAGTATATTGACTAGAGCAATACTACCTATCATAGGACCTACTGTGTACCAAAAGCATAGATAATTTTTGTCCCAAGCCCTAGCACAATTTAGGTACAGTAGCATACAAGTCACGCATATACTAGGGAACATTATGAAATCGGTCGCTTGATAGAAACTAAAGTCGTAGTATCCTTCGTAATTGAGATAATACAATGCAGAGTTTACGTGTAGGTAAGCACTAGGTATTATAGCGAGTGCCAGACCTGCCACTAGTAGTACTAGTCTCAAGATATATTTTTCACTCTCTTGCATAAAATCTAGCGCCAATACTATAGGTGCTATGGCGAGACCATAGCAAATAGACGCCCTAGATATCTCCTCTTCGTATATAGAAGATTCGGCTAGCATACTAGGTGCTACACTCATCAATATTATAGCGATTATGCCATAAAAGATAATTCTCAAAGTTTTACTTTCAAAGTAATAAGATAACATTATGCCTCCTGCTTATACAGTAGATTTTACTAATTTGTCTAGATTTATTTTGAATATTTATCCATAGCATACTCTAGTATATGCTTGGCAGTATTGACGTTTGTGAGCCTGTATAGGTTGTCAAAGTGAGCATTTGAGTTGACCTCGCACACCATAGGTCCATCTTCGCCAAATAATAGGTCTACTCCTGCGAAGTCAAGATTTAGCAACTTCGCCACCTTGATAGCGAGGGCAGATTGTTCTGGGGTAGGAGTGTAGTGTAGCATACGGCCACCATTAGTTATATTTGCTCTAAAGTCCCCGTTTGACACTCTCTTCATACTAGCGACTACCTCGTCACCCACCACTTGTAGTCTCATATCCACACCACTAGAGGTAGAGACGAATTGTTGAAATAGGTGAGGTTTGTGAGAGATATTCTTTAGTATATCCATTAGTTGCTGTCTATCGTTAGCCAGATACACTTGTCTACCGTACGAACCAAATGCCTCCTTCACCACCACAGGATATCCTATCACGTTCTCTACGTTTTGTATATAATCGTAGTCGGTATATCCCACGTTTTCGTAGGTCATAGGTGCTACTATAGTCCTCGGCATAGCCACCTTGCCATCTAGCGCTAGGGTAGTCAATCTCTTGTCATCACAGGTAGATATAGCCTCACTATTATTTAGCACGGGTATACCTTGACTTTCTAGATATTTGGCTAGGTTGATATCCTTGTCCCAATATATGACGAAATCAGGTCTATGAGATAGGGTAGTATCGCTAGATATGACTATACTATCATTGTATCTATGCTCTAGGTCTAGTCCTAGTTCTCTACTAGCATTTAGGAAATGCTCCACTATCACGTCATATTTAGGACCAGATAGATATTTATTTGTAATTAACCAACATTTCATAATTACCTCAATCATCATTATATCAAATATCCACACCAAATACAAGCAAATTATTTGAAAAATAACTATCTAACACCCCCTCAATCAACTCTCAAATAAAAAACAGGCTCATAGTCCCCCAACGAGCCTGTTTTTTAATATGTACTTTAATAAGATATTTTAGTTGTACATTATTGTCAAATTACCAAACCTTATCATCATAAGGAGTACTCTCCACACCTTCGTTTTGCAATTTTTCAACCATACGGTCAAGTGTTCCTTTCCACATTTTCTTAAACCATTTGGTCTTACCAAACCATTTTACGAGGGTAGGGCTGATTGCATAATACAATTTTATAAATGCACGACCATACCACGTAGCACCAAGTGTATCATCACGGAATCGACGGAGTGTCCAAACCTGTGGACAATCATATGAACCATATACACAAGTTGCAACGTAACAACCTCCATCAGCCTTAATATCAAGACCTCTCTGTATATCAAAATGAGATAATGTGCGATTGTATTGATTATTGTTTTTAATACAGTTAAGTACACTTTCTGGAATAGTAATACGTTTTAGCTTAGGGCAGTCAGTAAAATCATGATCTGTTGTTACACCAATTACACTGTTTGAAAAAGTAAGGCTTTCTAGACAGTTGCAATCATAGAATCCACAACTACAGACAATTTTGGTCTGACTATGCATCTCACAAGAGGTTATAGAAGTAGACTTAGCTCTAAATAAAAATAGGTATGGATTAGTATCATTGCCCAAGTACAATGCATTGTCGTATTCATTGCCTACTAGGTTTACACAATCAATGAAGGCACATTCTCCTATATTTGTCACACTATCTGGAATAGTTACGCTTTTGATACTACTACATCCAAAAAATGCACAGTTAGGTATCTCATTTATACCTTCAGGGATAACTAAATCACATACCAAATTATTTTTTATGAATAAAGAAGAACCGCAGCAGAGAGGATTAGAATGTTCACTCAAAAAATCTATATTCAACCATTCCTCTATACTACCTGTATAAAATACTTTCCTCTTTTTTTTCTTATCATTGTGATCAGGGAGGAATGCTGATGAACCGATCTTTTTGACACCCTTGCCTAAAGTCACTCTTCTTAAAGCGCAGTCCCAAAACGCATAATCTCCTATACTTGTTACGCTATCTCCGATTACTACACTTGTCAATGAGCTGCAATCATCGAACGCATGATCACCTATACTTGTTACGC
>JAGBSX010000040.1 GCA_017631635.1 Clostridia bacterium
GGTATATTCGTACACTCATATATATACACATTTGATAGATTTGTCTGCATTTGGTATGGCGTTTGGTGGAGGATTGTTTGCGTTTATTGTGCTCAATAGTTTTCCTGCCAAGATATTTATGGGAGATACAGGCTCTCTGAGTATAGGTGGGGTACTGGGTATACTCGCAGTATTTAGTGGCAACACCCTTTATCTATTGCTAATAGGTATTGTGTACGTGATATCTGGCGCATCTGTCATAATGCAAGTGATATATTTCAAACTAACTCACAAAAGAATATTTTTAATGGCACCTTTTCATCATCATTTGGAGAGAATAGGTATACACGAGAATAAGATAGTTGCTATATATACGGTAATTAGCGTACTAGTGGCTATGGTGTCTATTATATTTTATGTGAGGTAATTATGAGTACGAGTTGCAAGAAGGCGTGTATATTAGGAATAGGAAAGAGTGGCTTGGCTAGTTATAGATTGTTGAGAGATGAAGGGGTGGACGTTTGCGTTTATGACGACAACGTCTCTGATTGTGATTTGCCTACGCTACAGTCCACCGAGGATATCAAAAACTGTGATATGGTAGTAGTTAGTCCAGGATTTGACTTTGGACACGAGATATTGAGATACTCTATCAGTCAAGGAGTGGAGGTTGTCTCCGAAATAGAATTGGCGTATAGATACTCATTATGCGATTTGATAGCAGTCACAGGAACAAACGGCAAGACTAGTACTACCAAAATGATAGATACTATGCTACGTTATGCAGGTATTGACGTTTATACTGGTGGCAATATAGGAGTTCCTTTTAGTGAATTTTGCAAAAAAATGACTATCACCGACGTAGGCGTGCTAGAAGTTAGCAGTTTTCAATTGGAGCACACCTCCACCTTTCATCCTCATATAGCAGTTATGCTAAATATTACACCTGACCACTTAGATAGACACGGTGGTTTTGACAACTACGTACTAGCCAAAAAGAAAATCTTTGATAATATGCAAGATGCTGATTACATAATAGCCAACTATGATGATGAAATAGTGAGAAATTGTCTAAAAGATACTAACGCTACTATTTTTTGGTTGAGTTTGCATACCAAACAAAAAACAGGGGTATTTAGAGATAGAGACAGGTACATATACGCCGAATACGGTAGATATCGTCCTATAGGTAATCACGAAGATACAGACGGCATTACTAATGAGTACAATGTGATGGCTGTTTACGCTATCGCAGGTATCCTCAATATACCTTTTTATACGGCTTTGAGAGCGATTAAGCATTTAGACAAGGGTAGATACAATATGAGAGAGACTGCTAGTGTCAATTCCATAAAGTTTGTCAACGACTCCAAAGCGACTAATACGGCTAGTGTCTTAAATGATATCAGATATTTAGAGGGTGAATACGTGCTGATATTGGGTGGCAGGTCAAAAGGGGAAAATTACCAATCATTTTTGCAAAAGTTAAATAGTAGACATATATTTTTCGTAGGTGAAAATAGTGCTCAATTGTATGATTTGGCGAAAAAATATTCTATAAATTGTTCTCTGTGCCAAGATTTGAGAGAGGCTGTCACCTCTGCTTATCAATATTGTATAGACAATAGTGTACATTACGTATTATTTGCGCCTGCTACTGCTAGTTTTGATAGTTACAAAAATTACCAAGAGAGAGGAGATGAATTTGACAAGATTGTAGAGGGATTATGTCTAGAAAATTATCAATAACTATTGTTATATGCGTAGCAAGTCTAGTATGTATAGGTCTGGTTATGATATATTCGGCTAGTAGTTACGTGGCTAAATTGCAACTACATGATTCGCTATATTATGTCAAAAAACAGTTGGGTGGAGTCATAGTAGGGATATTCTTATTTGTAGGCGCTATGTTTTTTGATATAAATTTGCTCAAAAAATGTAGAGTATGGATATTGATAATTAGTTATATATTATTGGCATTAGTATTTATACCAGGGCTAGGTGTGGAGAGTTATGGCGCGGTGAGGTGGATAAATCTAGGATTTACCACTATGCAGCCATCTGAGATATCTAAGTTTGGCTTGATAATATATATTGCTAGTTATATGGTAGACAAAGATATGACAAAGTGGCGACATATACTTGTCGTGATTGCTTTTAGTCTAGGTATGTGTCTACTTATTATGTTAGAGCCAAATATGTCTATAACAATGTGTGTGATACTTAGTGTATTTGTATTGTTGGTATCATCAGGATTGAAGTTTTCGCAAATGGCAACTATCGCTGTGCCAGCGTTGATAGGTGTGATTGCTCTAATAATTTTAGAACCTTATAGATTCGATAGATTGCTAGCATTTATAGATCCATGGGCTTCGCCAAAAGATGAAGGGTATCAACTAATACAGTCTTATTATGCTATAGGCAATGGCGGTCTCTTTGGAGTAGGATTATTTAATTCTAGGCAAAAATATTTGTTTTTACCGTTTGCCGAATCTGATTTTATATTTTCTATAATATGTGAAGAATTAGGACTAATTGGTGCTATTACTATCATAGGGATATTTGCAGTACTCATAGTGTCGGGTATAGTTATCGCACTCAGGGCAAAAGACGCTTTTGGGTGTTATCTAGCGATAGGTATAGTTGCTATTATCGCAGTACAGACCTTGGTAAACATAGCAGTCGTTAGTGGTAGCATGCCTCCTACGGGATTACCATTACCGTTTATAAGTGCCGGAGGTAGTGCTGTTGCTATATTTATGGGCGCTACAGGACTGCTGGTAAATATAGACAAAAATTCACAATCAAAACTTCTCCGCCATAGTATATAATATAAAAATATTGTCGTCGGAGGTATACATGTTAAAGATTACGGGCGGAAACAAATTGTACGGTGACGTGGATATACCCGGTGCGAAAAATTCGGTATTGCCGATAATGTCGGCTTGTTTGATGAATGATGCCGAAGTGCTCCTCAGAGGAGTTCCACACATTAGTGATTGTGATGCTATGTCTAAGATACTAGGGATAATGGGTTGCAGAGTAGTACATAGTGGTAGCGATATGTTGATATCTACCAGAAATGCTACTTTGAGTAGCATTAGCCCTCTTTTGGCAGGAGAGATGAGGTCCTCTGTGTTTATGCTAGGTCCTATGCTAATGAGATTTAAGCAAGCAAAATTAGCCAGACCAGGTGGATGCGACATAGGCAGGAGACCTATCGACATACACTTAGCGGGATTGCGCGATATGAACGTAGTTGTGAGGGAGGATGAAGAATACGTCTATTGTGACGCATCAAATATCAAACCTGCAGAGATATATCTACAATTTCCTAGTGTAGGCGCTACGGAGAATTTGATGATGGTGGCTTGTTCTGCAGTAGGTCGTAGCGTAATTAGAAATTGTGCCAAAGAACCAGAGATAGTCGATTTGGCAAAGTTTCTCAATTCACTAGGAGCAAGTATAAAAGGTGCAGGTGGACATACCATTGTAGTAGAGGGAAAAGGTAAAACTTTCAACCGAAGTATCATATATACACCTATCGCGGATAGGATAGTAGCAGGCACATATGCGCTAGCGTGTGCTATGACAGGTGGAGAATTGAACGTAAAAGGGGTAAAAAGTGAATTTTTTTCGTCAGTATTGTCCAAAATCTCTAAAAATAGTTGCTATATAAAGTACTATAATGATAGAATAAATATAATATCGCACGCACGCCCACACGCGTTGGACTACGTGGTGACTGCTCCATATCCAGGATTTCCTACTGATATGCAATCTCAAATGATAGCATATCTCGCAATAGCAGATGGCGATAGTGTAATGGTGGAGAATATGTTCGAGACTAGATATCGTCAAGTTCCTCAATTGGTATTGATGGGGGCTGATATCAAAGTAGATGGTGCTAGGGCATACGTGAGAGGTGTAGATAAATTACATGGAGCGAAAGTAGTAGCGACGGATCTCAGAGGTGGAGCGTCGTTAGTGCTAGCAGGACTAGTTGCCGAAGGAGACACGTATCTAGACGGTACACATTTTCTTGATAGAGGGTATGACCGTATCGATCAAGTGTTGTCTAGCCTAGGAGCACAGATATTTAGATTATAATTTTTCATTACATATAGAGGTTACAAATGACAAAAAAAGGATGGATATTTTTAATACTAACCACTATCCTTGCCCTCGGCGTCATACTCGGGGGATTCGTTTTTGTTGCTAGAAATTTTACCATTAGAGATTATGACGAAGATGTTATAGACTCTAGCCTAATTGTAGAGATAGACGATTATGTCAAGAGTGCTTTAGACGGTAAGAGTATGTTTTCGTTTAGTGATGCTACTCTAACATCTCAAATCAACAAACAGTTTAGTACGATTAGAGTCGTATCTATAGAGAGGACTTTTCCAGACGTTGTCAAAGTAATAGTTAGGCAGCGTGTAGAAAGTCTAGCCATCGCTACCCAAGACGGCTATCTAGTAGCAGATTTTCAATATGAGACAAAGACTATCACACCTATTAGATATCAAAGTGGTATAGCACCTCAAGATTTAGTGCTCGTAGAGGGGTTGGATATAGGCGAGTACGTTTTTGGCTCTCCATTATCTAATAGCGAATCTATCAACAAACTAAGCAGTATTCTCAAGATTATGTATGACGTAGGATATGCCGACACTTTGCCACATATAGTACGTTGTATCGACGTTAATTATACGACGACTACTTCGGCAATATATATGGAGGGAGTAGGAGACAATCTTACTGCATTAGTATTTGATAACAATACTCAGATATATGATCAAGTGCTTAACTTGTTGAGTTTTTATAGTAGTGATGATGGTAGCGAGTACAGAGAAGGATACATACTAGAGAGTAGGTTTAACCAATCTAGTGGTAAATATGAGGTAATTACATATACCCGAACTTAAAATTATTGACATTTTAGACGCAAATATATTATAATTTTTGTATACCCACCAAGGAGGAAAAATATGGCTAGTCAAGACGGAGTTATGCTATTAGACGTAGGTTCAGAAAAACTTACTCTAATACAAGCGTCCAAAGGAGTCAACGGTACTTTTGATATCAAGAGATTTCATAGTGTCGATTATGACGGCTATTTAGACGGTGTTTGGTTGGAGAAGGATAATCTAGTTGATTCTGTAGCAGATTTGTTTGAGATGTCTTCTCTGAGAGAAAAGGATCTGCCAAAGACAATATATATCGGTATACCAGGCGAATTTACCACCGTCGTATGCAAAGAGGTAAATATCGATTTTGGTAGAGCACACAAGGTCACGGATGAAGATATAGAGGCCATCTTTGAAGAGGGAAATACATTTAGGAGAGACGGCAGATATACTTTGGTCAACATATCTGCTGTATACTACGTGACTGATGATGGTAGGCGTATGATACAACCTATAGGATTAGTCACTTCTAGGCTCAAGGCTATGATATCATACGTGCTTTGCTCCAAAGATTTTATCAGACCTATTGAGCAAATCATGTATACCATAGGTATCAACAACGTCGAGTATATATCATCTATTTGGGCAGAGGCAGAATATTTGTTTGAGGCAGACAGTAGAGACAAGTCCTTGATACTAGTCGACGTGGGACACATTAGTACCAGCGTGGCTATGGTCAGAGGAGATGGACTATTGCATATGCTATCATTTTCACTAGGTGGTGGCAATATATCTGCTGACCTCAATATGTATCTAGATATACCATATCAAGATGCAGAGATTATCAAGCGAAAGGCTGATTTGAGTAGACAATACTTATCTCAAGACGTCTATACCGTGTCTACCAAGACAGGTGAACGCTCTTACAGTGCAGAGCAAGTCAACGACGTGATATACACACGAATATCTGTCATAGCAGATACTATCAATCAAGCGATAGACAAATGCGAATATGAGTGTCCTCAATATATGCCACTATATTTGACAGGCGGTGGTATATCGTATATAAGAGGAGCAAAAGAGATATTGAGCAAGGCAGTCGGCAGACCTGTAGAGATAGTCGCACCTCAAGTGCCATCTCTCAACAAACCGGAGTTGTCATCAACAATATCCGCTGTAGACGTCGCTATTAGAAATAGCAAAACAAATCAAAATGCTATCATAGCATTTTTCAAGAGAATATTTGGTCGTTAATGGAGGAGAATATTATGGATTTTGAGAATATACCTAGTGTAGCAAAAATACTTGTAATAGGTATTGGTGGTGGTGGTAACAACGCTATCAATCGTATGATAGAGGCTGGTATCAAGAGTGCATATTTCGTGGCTATCAACACCGATGGACAAGCATTGATGCTATCCAAAGCGGACAAGAAGTTGCAAATAGGTGAAAAGGGACTAGGCGCAGGTGCTATGCCTGAGATAGGACAAAGAGCCGCAGAAGCCTCTCGTGATGAGATAAAAGAACTTATCCAAGGCACAGATTTGCTATTCATTACCGCAGGTATGGGTGGTGGTACTGGTACGGGTGCAGCGCCTATCGTAGCCAGCATAGCCAAAGAGATGGGTATACTTACGGTGGCAGTAGTCACCAAGCCTTTCAAATTTGAAGGCAGGGTTCGTCAACAAAATGCCGAAGAAGGTATAGCCAAACTATCCAAAGTAGTAGATACCTTGGTAGTAGTGCCAAATGACAAACTACTTCAAGTAGTGCCAAAAGGTACTCCTATTGTCCAAGCATTTAAGATAGCAGACGACGTATTGCGTCAAGGTATCCAAGGAGTCTCTGACCTAGTAGTCACACCTTCATTGATAAATCTAGACTTTGCCGACGTTAATACTATCATGAGAGACAAGGGATTGGCTCACATGGGTATAGGTAGGGGCAAGGGTACTAACCGTACCGTTGACGCTGTGCGTCAAGCAGTCAATAGCGCTCTACTAGAGACAAATATCAAGGGTGCTACTGGCGTTATCCTAAACGTCACGGGTGGACTAGATATGTCCTTGAGTGAGGTTGACAATGCTTGCGAGTTGGTCAAAGACGTGGTAGATCCAAATGCAAATATTATATTTGGTGCAGGTATTGATGAGAATCTACATGATGAGATAATGATTACGGTTATTGCTACGGGTTTTGGAAAATCTGAGCATATACATAGCGTACCAGTATCAGAACCAGAGAGAACTTTGAGGGATTCTTCTCTACGTATGATATCCTTCTCAGGTGAAGAATTTGCGCCAGCATCTGTAGAAACTCCTCAAAATACAGTAGCCACTCCTACAGTTCCTACATCTTTTGAGACTCCTCAAGAGGATGAGATACCAGCACCTACTATCAAAGTGGCTGATGACGTGCCTGCTTTTTTGCAGAGACTGAGAGAGCGCAAGTCCATGAGAGACAACTCTCAAGAATAAATAGTTGACAATTTAATTATATGATTATTCAACCCCTACGGTTATATTTGAATCGTAGGGGTTTTATTTGCTAAAAACTTTTAATAAAACGGTTTTATAGATTAAAATTAGAAATATTTTGCAATCACTCTCATATAAAATATTTTTATGATTGTATTTTTTGAAGACTTGATAGTTTCGTATTTGGTCTTGTGTATTTTTAACAAGAAAAATACAGTAAAACACACCGCTTTTATTATTGTGTATTATTTAATTGTATACGTGATTATCGAAGGGGTATGTAGTATGTTTGCAAATTATTTGCCAACTTTTAGACTAGGATTGACGTTGATATTGATTTGTATGATTTTTGTCATATTATCTATAAGGAATACATATCATAATTCGCAAACATACGAGTGCAAGGTGTCTATCAAGACAAGCATAGGATACAAGTCTTACGTTGGTATTTTTGATAGTGGAAACGTGAGCAAATATAATGGTAAGCCTATATTCTACGTGCCTGATGATGAGAGCCTGCGTCTAGAGAAGATTGGCAAGACTCTCATCAAGACTATATCAGGCTACACGGTAGTTGAATTAGCAAAACTGGAGTGTATGCAAATAATAACTAATAAACGGGTAATTACTTACGAAAACGTTGTCGTGGGGGTGTGCAAAAGAGGGTTGGACAAAGTTATATTAAATAGTGATCTCAAGGAGGTATGATATGTGGTTGATTTCTTACCTAATACAAACGATAAAACTAAATAAATTCTTTAACTCAATAATGAGGGTTGATTATATTGGTAGTGGAGAGGCTTTGCCACAACCTCTGACCTTTGAAGAGGAGAAAAATCTGCTAACTAGTATGGAGAAAGGTAGCGAAGTCGCCAAAAATAAACTCATAGAGCACAATTTGAGGTTGGTCGTATTCTTAGTCAAGAAGTTTGAAAATACAGGCGTAGACACCGAAGATTTGATATCAATAGGGTCTATAGGACTAATTAAGGCGATTAACTCTTTTAGCCTAGACAAAAATATAAAACTAGCGACTTATGCTAGTAGGTGTATAGAGAATGAAATACTTATGTATTTGCGTAAGAGTACAAAACTAAAAAGCGAGATATCTCTAGACGAACCTCTACGTACGGACAACGAGGGAAACAAACTGTTGCTATGTGATATACTAGGTACTGATGCTGATGCTATTTACAAAAATATAGAACTCAAGGTAGAAGAAGACGTATTGATGAAATCTTTTGAAAAACTAGGCAAAAAAGAACAACTGATTATTCAAATGAGATTTGGACTCAATGGTCTAGAAGAGATGACTCAAAAAGAAATAGCAGATATGATGGGGATATCTCAATCATACATATCAAGATTGGAGAAAAAAATATTGATGAGACTAAGAAAAGAAATGTTAAAATTAATTTAGTATAAATTGTCGATTTTAGTTGAAACTAATATATACGGAGGTGTATATGGCACACAAAGTATATATTTGTGGGGTGGACACGTCTAGTCTGCCCAAGTTAACTAGAGAAGAAATGTCGACGTATATGCACAAATTAAAACAGGGAGACGAAGACGCACGACAAACGTTTATATCTGCAAATCTTCGATTGGTACTTAGCATTGTCCAACGATTTGGTGCTAAATGTGATGCTGACGATTTGTTTCAAGTGGGATGCGTAGGATTGCTCAAAGCAATTAAAAACTTTGATGAAAGATTTGACGTTATGTTTTCTACCTATGCAGTACCTATGATTATCGGAGAAATACGCAGATTTGTCAGAGATGCAAATAGTCTCAAGATAAGCAGAAAAATTCGCGATATAGCCTATCAATCCTTAACTTGTAGAGATAGACTAGTCCGAGACGGTCTAGAGGGTAATAGCCTCGAAATTGCCAGGGAAATTGACGTTCCTGTGAGAGACGTGGAGGACGCTCTAAACGCCGTGAGCGACCCTGTGTCTATATATGACAATGTGTTTAGTGAAGATGGAGATAGTATAGATTTATTAGCCCAACTTTATGACAAAAAGCAAACCGAAGATAATTGGATAGAAGATATATCCCTCAGAGAGGCTCTAAAAGAGATACCAGATAGGGAGAGAGAAATACTAGATCTGAGATATTTCAAGGGACATACGCAAATGGAGATCTCGAGGCTAGTAGGTATATCCCAAGCCCAAGTCAGTCGATTAGAAAAATGTGCTATCGAGAGATTGCGAAAAGCATTGAGTTGACAAAACCACCTCAGGGTGGTTTTTTTGTGGCAAATAAAATAGCGTGGCATATAATATACGGGGTGAAGTATGGATATAAATTATTGCGAACTTACCAAGATGGACGTCGTCAACGTGGTAGACGGCAAAAACTTGGGTAAAACTGTGGATATGGTATTGTCCATAGATGGCAAAGTGAGAGGGATAGTAGTTATGGGCGATAAGAGACTTATCAAAGTTGTCTCCAAAGATACGTCTCTATTTGTACCTTGGTGCAATATTTGTAAAATAGGAGAAGACGTTATATTGGTAAAACTAGGAGAAAATAGCAATTTTAGTGAAAATAATAATTAAAATACTTTGCTAAAACCAAAAAAATGTCGTATAATTATATAAAATAGTCACAAGAGGTGATTTTTTATGAAATGTATGTTTTGCGGTTTTATGAATAGCAAAGTTATTGATTCACGTATCAATGATGAAGGTACGTCTATTCGTCGTCGCCGTGAGTGTGAGAAATGTGGCAAGAGATTTACTACCTACGAGACTGTAGAGACCATACCGGTACTAGTTGTCAAAAATAGTGGTAATAGGCAAGCCTTTGATATCAACAAAATCAAAGCCGGAATCATCAAAGCGTGTGAAAAACGCCCCGTGCCTATGTATCGCATAGAGAAACTTGCGCAAGAGATAGAGAAACAAATCTACAATACTCTAGACCAAGAGGTGACTAGCAAGTATATAGGTGAACTTGTTATGGAAGGGCTCAAAGAATTGGATGACGTAGCATACGTTAGATTTGCATCTGTCCATAGACAATTTAAGGATATAACAGACCTACTTCACGAAGTAGAGAAGATAGTAGACAAAAAATGATAGAGTTTACTCATGGCTCTAGTGAAGTCAGACTCTCAAAGGCTATAGTTGCCAAATATCCTACCGTGACTTATAGTACCGTTCTCAAAGCATTGAGAAACAAGGACGTTATCGTCAACGGCACTCGTGTCAAGGAAGATATAAAGTTGCATAATGGAGACGTCGTCAAGGCGTATATTCAGCCACATTCGGTAGAGTGCGAATTATTGTACCAAGATGATAATTTGGCAGTCGTATACAAACCCAAAGGCATAGCCGTCACAGGGGATAACTCTTTGACTAGCATTTTGTCAAAAGAACACAATCTCATACCTTGTCATAGATTGGATACCAATACTGACGGGTTGATACTATACGCTAAATCTGATGAATATTTTCATCATATCAAAGACGCCATGCACTATAATCAAATAAACAAGTATTATTTGGCTAGAGTATGGGGAATACCTGCTAATACTCGTCAGGTGCTAAAGGCGTATCTTACCAAGAATTCAAATACATCTTCAGTACGTATCAGCGACGTTAGCACACGAGGAAGTGTGCCTATCACTACGACGTACGACACGGTAGAAGTACTAGATGATGGTACTAGTATCCTTGAAGTTAGCCTAATAGCAGGCAAGACTCATCAAATCAGGGCTCATTTAGCACATATAGGGCATCCTATCATAGGAGATAGCAAGTATTGTCCTAGAGAGATAAGGCAAAAGTTTAGATACAATAGACAACTACTCACAGCCTACAAATTGGTATTTGACACTTCTGGCGCATTGGAGTATATGAAAGGCAAAGTTATATCTATTTCGCCAAATTTATACAAATAATAATATGGATAAGCAACTACGCTGACTTTCTATCATATAATAATAACACCGCTAATGGTGTTATTTTTTTGTGGAGGTCAATTTGTTCGAAGGGTTATTAGTACTGTTATCTGATTTTATGCTATTTTCGGCGCACGTAGGTGAAAAGAATTCATTTCCAAAACCTCTCAGTCCTCAAAAAGAGCAAGAATATCTACTTAAAGCAAGAGAAGGAGACAAACAAGCAAAGGATATACTAATAGAGCATAATTTGAGACTAGTAGTACATATAGTCAAGAAGTACAACAATTATCCAGACGTAGATGAATTGATATCAGTAGGTTCTATGGGGCTTATCAAGGGTATAAATTCGTACAAAAGTGACAAAGGTACTCAATTGGCTACCTACGTCGCTAGATGTATAGAAAATGAAATACTTATGACTATACGTGCCAACAAAAAAAGAAATGCCGACGTGTCTATATACGATACTGTAGGCACAGACAAAGACGGCAACGAAATGTCTCTAGTAGATACCTTATATCTAGAAGAAAGTGATGCATTTGAAAATATCGAAAAAGAAATCGTATCTGCAGAATTGTACAAAATAATCAAGAGTACCTTGGACAAGAGAGAGTATGACGTATTGAGATATAGATATGGACTAGGGGGTTTAGAGCCACATACTCAGAGAGAAGTAGCAAAAATCTTTGGGATATCTCGCTCGTATATATCTAGGATAGAGAAAAAAGCCCTCCAAAAAATAAGGCAGGAGGCAATCGTGAGGGGATTTGAAGGTTAATTAATAGTTGACAAATATCAAAAAAGTGGTATAATAACACTTGAGTTAGCCAGACAATCGCAGGGGGGAAACCTCATGAGGAAAGTCCGAGCATCACAGGGCAGGGTACCAGTTAACGGCTGGCGAAGGCGACTTCAGAGATAGTGCAACAGAAATAAACCGCAGAGTTTACTCTGCAAGGATGGAAAGGTGGGGTAAGAGCCCACCGCACTTCTGGCAACAGAGGTGGCTATGTAAACCTTACCTGATGCAAGAGAGAGAGTGTTATCGATTGCCCGTCGGCTCTCACAATCGCTTGAGTATATAGGCGACTATATGCCTAGACAGATGATTGTCAAATACAGAACTCGGCTTATAGA